>NZ_CP120233.1:1200000-1500000 GCF_030012985.1 Microbulbifer sp. VAAF005
TGCTCTGTACGCTGGTATTGCCCTTGATTCTCTTGGTAGTACTGTTCTACCTCAGCATCTGAAACCTGAGTCTCTGCTAGCAGGCCTTCAACAGGCATCACCACGTAATCAAAATCACGCTCTTCCATAGAGGCCGCAACAATTTGTTCTGCATCCGCCTGGGTAGTAAAAGCACTTTCAACCACACTGTTTGCATACTGCTCCAACGCCATATCATTTTCCATAATCTGGCGGAAGCCTGCGGGGCTATACCCCATACGACGCAAAGCATCGCGATACATCTGCGGATCAAAACTGCCGTTCACCTGAAAAGCCGGGATTCCCACGATCGCTCTGTCGACCGCCGCAGAGCTCATCACCATACCGCTGTCCTGGGCGGCTTGGCGCATCACAGCACTGGAAACCAACTGGCGTAAAACTGGCTCACGCAACTGCTCATCGCTGATTAAATCAGCGGGCACATCTTCGCCGTACTGACTAATGATCATATTGCGGCGATTTTGAATTGCGCGTTGCAAATCCAAGTTTGTAATTTTTTCGCCATTAACCTCGGCTACCGCATCGGCAGCACCTCCACTGGCACCGGTGAAGAAATCAATTCCCCCAATGACCATAATAAAACCGAAAAAGGCTGCGACAATAATCGCGGCTGTCCCTTTCAGGTTGTCACGCATGGACTGAAGCATGCTCAGCTCCGAAAATTAATTGTTTTTAACTGCTATCAGATACAAAAAAGGCGTATCCCTACTGACACGCCTCTTTGACATTCAGACTCTTTTACAAAGTCTCAAAGCCTGCTGAAAACTTAGTTTACAGCGTCTTTCAGGGCTTTACCGGCCTTGAAGTTAGGAATTTTTGCCGCAGCGATTTCAATGGGATCGCCAGTGCGAGGATTGCGACCAGTACGAGCTGCACGCTCTTTCACAGCAAAGGTACCGAAGCCAACGAGGGCAACTTGATCACCTTTTTTCAGGGCATCAGTGATGCTATCAACCATTGCGTCCAAAGCACGGCCAGCTGCTGCTTTTGGAATATCTGCAGATGCGGCAATTGCTTCAATCAGTTCGGACTTATTCACGCTTAATCCCTCTGTTCTTTTTAAATATGCTTCGGGTGATCTACAAGAGACACCCATACTTTAAATTTTTTAGCCTTCGGCAATTTACGCGCCGGGCAATAAGCCCCGTTTTATACCAACTGCCCAGAAGCGGGTCAAGGAACCATGCGGGTTTCCGGGCAGATGCACACTTGTCAAGCAGCGCAGACAGCCTGATTGGCGAAGTTTTGGCCTTGTAAGTTGTAAAGGGGCGACAAAAGTCACCCCATTACAAGAGTCAGTGAGTTTGGATTCCGCGCTGCGAGCGCTCCTCTGCCTTTTTTTGTAAGGCGGAATACTCTTCATCAGACAGGGATTCAGGCTTGTGCTCGAGCGCCAGCTCAAGTACCTGATCGATCCACTTGACGGGCCTAACTACCAAATCCTGAAGAATATTATCGGGAATATCCTTCAGATCTCGCTCATTATCAGCAGGAATCAGTACAGTTTTTATACCGCCCCGATGCGCTGCCAATAACTTTTCTTTAAGACCACCAATTCTCAAAACTTCTCCACGCAGAGTAATTTCTCCAGTCATCGCCACATCTGAGCGAACGGGAATATCCGTTAACACAGACACCAAAGCGGTGCACATGGCAATACCCGCCGAAGGGCCATCTTTCGGGGTGGCACCTTCAGGCACGTGGATATGAATATCCCGGGTCTCGTGGAAGTCCGGACCTATTCCCAGTGCCTGGGAGCGAGAACGCACAACCGTCAAGGCCGCCTGAATAGACTCCTGCATAACATCGCCGAGGGAGCCGGTTTTGATCATGCGCCCTTTACCCGGCACAGCTGAAGCTTCAATGTTAAGAAGCTCACCACCCACCTCGGTCCAGGCGAGACCGGTGACAATTCCGATTTTGTCCTCTTCCTCTGCACGGCCAAAATCAAACTTGCGAACACCGAGAAGCTCTTCAAGTTGCTCTGGCTGTATTACAGCCTTCTTCTCTGAAGGATTGCGAACGTGCTCGGTTACTACCTTGCGGCAGATCTTGGCAATCTCCCGATCCAGGCCACGCACACCCGCTTCACGGGTGTAGTAGCGGACAATATCTCGAATACTGTCATCGGAGAGATCCAGCTCATCATCTTTAAGACCGTTGGCTTTACGCTGCTTCGGCACAAGATAGCGCTGTGCAATATTCAGTTTTTCGTCCTCGGTATAACCGGGGATTCGAATAACTTCCATACGGTCCAGCAATGGACCTGGAATATTCATCGAGTTAGAGGTGCAGACAAACATCACATCGGAAAGGTCATAGTCCACTTCCAAATAGTGGTCATTAAAGGTTTTATTCTGCTCTGGATCCAAAACCTCAAGAAGCGCTGAGGCGGGATCGCCGCGCTGGTCCATCCCCATTTTGTCGACCTCATCGAGCAGGAATAGGGGATTCTTCACTCCAACTTTCGAAATTTTCTGAATCAGCTTGCCCGGCAGCGAGCCAATATAAGTGCGTCGATGCCCGCGAATCTCAGCTTCATCGCGAACGCCACCCAGGGCCATACGCACATACTGACGATTTGTTGCTCTAGCAATAGATTGACCGAGGGAGGTTTTACCCACCCCGGGAGGCCCAACCAAACATAAGATCGGCCCTTTCACTTTCTTCACTCGCTTTTGTACCGCGAGGTATTCCAGAATCCGCTCTTTAACCTCTTCCAAGCCGTAGTGTTCTTTCTCGAGAATTTCCTCGGCTTTAACCAAATCGTGTCTCACCCGGCTAGCTTTTTTCCAGGGCAGGCTCAACATCCAGTCGATATAACTGCGTAAAACCGAAGCTTCCGCAGACATAGGCGACATCATTTTCAATTTAGCCAACTCAGCCCGGGTTTTCTTCTCTGCCTCCGCACTCATGCCGGATTCGGCAATTTTGTTTTCCAGCTCTTCAATTTCATTGGGCTCTTCGGTGATCTCGCCCAATTCTTTTTGAATCGCCTTCATCTGCTCATTGAGATAATACTCGCGTTGGCTTTTCTCCATCTGCTTTTTCACACGCCCACGAATGCGTTTTTCCACCTGAATCAGGTCGATTTCAGCATCCATAAGGCCCAGCAAATGCTCCAAACGCTCTTTAACACTGAGAGTCTCCAGAAGCTCTTGCTTCTGAGCCAGCTCAAGGGACATATGTGCAGAAATGGTATCTGCCAAACGGCCAGGCTCATCAATTCCCGACAGAGAGGTAATAACCTCATTGGGGACTTTCTTACTTACAGAAACGTACTGTTCAAACTGAGACATCACAGAGCGCACAAGGGCATCTGCTTCGCCTTCCGGCAACTCCTGCGTTTCCATCGACGAAACGGTCGCCTCGAAATGGTTCTCCCTCTCCATCACTTCGTGGATATTTACGCGCTCCCCCTTCGACTAGCACCTTCACAGTGCCATCGGGGAGTTTGAGTAACTGCAAGACACTGGCAATAGTGCCCACGCGATAGATATCGTCTGCACCTGGGTCATCCTCAGATGCCTTTCGCTGCGCCACAAGCAATACCTGCTTATCCCTGCGCATGGCCTCTTCCAGGGCCTCTATGGACTTTTCCCTGCCGACAAAAAGCGGGATCACCATATGGGGGTAAACAACAACATCGCGCAATGGCAACAACGGATATTCAAGTGTGGTGTCGGATGACTGATCCATAGAACTCCTCTCGGCCCTATCACTGGGTATTTGGCGCGGCATCATGCTGCTGTTGGAATTGACAGCTTAACCTGGGCCACCGCCCTTCAGATGCTAGTAATGGGGGGAAGGGCCCGAAATACAAGTCTAATCTCGCGACCAATTTGTGCCGAGCTAAGAGTGCTATTCGAGCCAGGAATACCCAGACAGGTAGTTAGATATCCGGGTAATCAGAAAAAACTATAAAAAAAGCCCCAATATTGGGGCTTTTTGAGGTGGGATTTGAGCTACTCTTCCGGCGCCGCCTTCTGCGGCTGGGACTCACTCTCATAAACCAGCAGCGGGGCTGATTCGCCTTTGATGACCGCCTCGTCAATCACAACTTTCACCACATTATCTGTGGATGGGATGTCATACATGGTCTCCAACAATACGGACTCCATGATAGAGCGCAAGCCACGGGCGCCTGTTTTCCGCTCCATTGCCTTAGTGGCAACTGCATCCAACGCATCGGGGCGGAAATCCAGCTCAACATCTTCCATCTCAAACAGTTTTGCGTACTGTTTGGTCAAGGCATTGCGTGGCTCGGTGAGAATCTGTACCAGAGCCTCACGGTCCAACTCTTCTAAAGTTGCGGTCACCGGTAGGCGTCCAACAAACTCCGGGATCAGCCCGTAACGAACCAGGTCTTCAGGCTCCAGATCACGCAGGATCTCACCAAAATTACTGGTGCCATCCTTTGATTTAACCTCGGCACTGAAACCAATTCCACCCTTCTCCGAGCGATCGCGGATAACCTTATCTAGCCCCGCAAAAGCGCCGCCACAAATAAACAAGATATTGGAGGTGTCGACCTGCAAGAATTCCTGCTGCGGATGCTTGCGTCCACCCTGCGGCGGCACAGACGCCACAGTGCCTTCAATCAACTTCAGTAGCGCTTGCTGCACACCTTCACCGGACACATCACGGGTAATTGAAGGGTTGTCTGACTTGCGCGAAATTTTGTCGATCTCATCGATATAGACGATACCCTGCTGGGCTTTTTCTACATCGTAATCACACTTCTGCAAAAGCTTCTGGATGATATTCTCAACATCCTCACCCACGTAACCAGCTTCGGTCAGGGTGGTTGCATCGGCAATAGTGAAAGGAACATTGAGCAGGCGAGCCAGGGTCTCGGCAAGAAGGGTTTTACCACTACCGGTTGGGCCTACCAGCAAAATATTAGACTTGCTGAGCTCTACTTCATCCTTACTTTTAACACCAGACTTGGTGCGCAGACGCTTGTAGTGATTGTATACGGCGACAGCCAGCACACGCTTGGCTCTCTCCTGCCCAATCACATACTGATCGAGGATTTCAGTAATCTCACGGGGTGTCGGCAGGCGCCCTTCAGGGCCCTCCGCAGTCTCTTGTACTTCTTCACGAATGATGTCGGTACACAACTCGACACATTCATCGCAGATAAAGACTGACGGCCCAGCGATTAACTTCCGCACTTCCTGTTGGCTTTTGCCACAGAAAGAGCAGTACAGCAATTTTCCGCTGTCTTCTCCGCTGCTTTTGTCGGTCATCAAAATACTCCGTCGTCACTGGCCGGCCAGGGCCCTAAATTCAGCTTACCCAGCAAGATGCTGCCTTTTGGCGTAATTTTCAAGTCCCAACGAAAGCCAGCCTGTCAAAAAAACTAACTTTCGCTGAAATCCGCCTCCGGCAAACTTTTAATGTAGAAAAATCTACTTATCGAATGCCTGTCGGCGGGACAATACATCATCGACCAAGCCATATTCCTTGGCCTCATCGGCGCTCATAAAGTTGTCGCGCTCTGTATCCCTCTCAATATCACTGACTGGACGTCCAGAGTGATGTGCCATGAGCTCATTCAAACGATGACGAATCTTGAGGATTTCCTGGGCGTGAATGTGGATATCACTCGCCTGCCCTTGGGCCCCACCGCTGGGCTGGTGAATCATCACACGGGAGTTTGGTGTTACGAAGCGTTTGCCTTCAGCACCTGCAGTCAACAAGAAGGCGCCCATACTACAGGCCTGCCCAATGCACATAGTGCTGACATCAGGCTTAATGAACTGCATGGTGTCATAGATAGACATGCCGGCAGTTACCGAACCGCCCGGTGAATTAATGTAGAGGTGAATATCCTTATCTGGATTTTCTGCCTCGAGGAAAAGCAGCTGCGCAACAACCAGGTTGGCCATGTGGTCTTCTACAGGCCCGACCAGGAAGATCACACGCTCTTTTAACAGGCGAGAATAAATATCAAATGAGCGCTCCCCTCTGGCGGTTTGCTCTACCACCATAGGAACTAAACCTGATGCTGAGGGCTCTATCGAAGCTTTTGGAAAATCAATTCGTGCCATAGGTACCATTGCTTCCTTTTGTGGCGTATTCGGCAGGCCAGCGAATAGGCATCGTATGCCCATGCTGAAAAATTTGGTTTTCAGAGCTTAACCGGTCAGGCGAGAGAAAGCCAGCCGGTAAAAAGGAAGGAGATGTAGGGGCGTCACGCTTGAGCGGACGCCACCTTACACCTGAATGAAGTGAGATATTAGCCTTGTTTTTGCGGCTTAATCACTTCGTCGTAGCTACTGTCAACTTCAGATACTTTAGCTGAAGCCAGTACGTGATCAACAACCTGGTCTTCCAGTACAACAGACTCAACACCAGACAGCAGCTCACGGTTGCTGTAGTAGTAGTCAACCACTTCTTGCGGCTGCTGGTAGGTAGAAGCCAGCTCTTCAACTTTCGCCTTTACGCGATCGGCATCAACAGAAAGTTCATTCTGCTTAACAATCTCACCGACTACCAAACCGAGAACTACACGGCGTTTTGCCTGCTCTTCGAACATAGTGTCAGGCAACATGCGCTCGGCATCTTCAGCCTTGATCTGGCCACCAAACTGCTGAACCATTTGACCACGCAGGGTAGTTACTTCACTGGCAACCAGAGCGGACGGCAGCTCAACTGGATGCTTCTCGAACAGCTGATCCATGATCTGGGTCTTAACTTTGTTCAGAGCGGCATTTTTCAGCTCACGCTGCATGTTGTTGCGAACTTCCTCACGGAACTTCTCTTCGCCACCTTCCTGAACACCGTAAGCTTTGAAGAACTCTTCGTTCAGCTCGGGAAGTTCAGGCTTCTCGGAAGAAGTCACCTTGATATTAAAGGTAACAGCAGCACCGCGAAGCTCTTCTGCCTGGTAATCTTCCGGGAAGGTCAGATCAATGTCTTTCTCTTCACCGGGCTTCATGCCCAGAATGCCTTCTTCGAAGCCAGGAATCATCTGGCCGGAACCCAGTACCAACTGGTGGCCTTCGGCCTTACCGCCTTCAAACTCTTCGCCGTCTTTGCGACCAACAAAGTTGATAACAACACGATCGCCCTTCTGAGCTTTGCGCTTGGTATCTTTCCAGGAAGACTGTTGTTTGCGCAGAATATCGATCATGCTCTTCACGTCAGCATCAGTAACTTCTGCAACAGGGCGTTCTACAGCGATCTCAGCCAGGTCAGCGAGTTCAACTTCAGGGTAAACTTCGAAAGTAGCAACGTACTCCAGGTTTTCACCAGCAGCAGTCTGCTTGGCTTCGATGCTAGGCTGGCCGGCAGGTTTAACCTCTTCCTTCTGAACCGCTTCGTAGAAAGAACGGCTCATTACCTCACCCAGAACTTCCTGACGAACGCCGGCACCAAAGCGCTGGCGAACAACCTTCATCGGCACCTTGCCTTTGCGGAAGCCATTGATGCGAACAGTCTTAGCAGCCTGCTGGAGACGCTTGTCCACTTCTTTGTCGACAATTTCTGCCGGCAAGTTGACCGTTAAACGACGCTCCAGACCGGAAGTAGTTTCGATGGAAACCTGCATGTTTATCCTCGTGAGACTATCTCTGTAATCGCGCCGCAGCGCCAACGAATACCGGGTCACCGAGACTTAGTCAGCGACCTCGTGGGCGCAGCACGAAATAATACTTTTGCGCTGCCGCCAAATACACAAGAAGCCCGCACCCACCCCTCCAGGGCAAGTCACACGGACTTCAAGGCTTTTAATTTGGTGGGGACGGGGAGACTCGAACTCCCACACCTTTCGGCACCAGAACCTAAATCTGGCGTGTCTACCAATTTCACCACGTCCCCAAATCGAACCTGCCGCTAACTCTTTGATATTTAAGCGCTTTCGCTACTTTTTTAGAGCCCATCGCGACAAGGGGTGCAGATTGTGCCACAGCATTTTTGGGTCTTCAACACTTTACTGAACACTTTTCTCATAAAATAAAAAAAGGCGCCTCAAAGGCGCCTTTTTTCGGGGTCTAACTTCCTTAGACTCGCTCTACAACAGTGGTAATACCCTGCCCCAGACCGATACACATGGTAGATACACCCAGGTTGCCGCCTTCGTTCTGCATAACGCTCAGCAGGGTGCCAGTAATGCGCACACCAGAGCAGCCGAAGGGGTGACCCAGAGCGATAGCACCACCGTACAGGTTGACCTTCTCATCCATCTGCTCGAGCAGATCCAGGTCTTTCAGCACCGGCAGCGCCTGCGCCGCAAATGCCTCATTCAGCTCAAACTTGTCGATATCACCAACAGTTAGACCCGCTCTCTTGAGCGCCTTCTTGGTAGAGGGCACCGGGCCATAACCCATAATGGATGGGTCAACACCGGCCAGCGCCATTTCTTTCACGCGGGCAATAGGAGTCATACCCAAAGCCTGAGCGCGCTCAGCGGACATTACCAGCATCACAGAGGCACCGTCGGTGATCTGAGAAGAGGTGCCGGCTGTTACCTGACCGTGTTTCGGGTCGAATGCTGGCTTCAGCTGAGCCAGACCTTCTACGGTGGTGTCCGGACGGATGGTTTGGTCCGTCTCAACCAGGAAAGGTACGCCGTCATCGTCATGACCTTCAATAGCGATAATTTCGCGATTGAATTTGCCAGCCTTGGTAGCTTCAGCGGCGCGATGGTGAGAGCGTGCACCGAACTCATCCATCTGCTGACGCTGGATACCGTGCATCATCGCCAGATATTCAGCAGTCATACCCATGGAGCCGGCAGCTTTAGCCATATAGCGACCCAGCATTGGGTTGGGGCTAACATGCTCCATCATATTCAGGTGACCCATGTGCTCAACACCACCCACAACGTACACATCGCCAACGCCAGCCTGGATGTTGGCAGCTGCAGTGTGCAGGGAGGACATAGAGGAGCCGCACAGGCGGTTGACGGTTTGCGCCGGGATAGTGTGCGGCAGACCAGCGCGCAGCAGGATAAAGCGAGCCACGTTAAAGCCCTGCTCATCGCGCTGCATAACACAGCCCCAGATCAAGTCATCGATCTCGGCAGGATCGAGCTTGCCATTGCGCTGCATGAACTTTTTCAGCAGCTCAGCGGACATATCATCGGCGCGAACATGGCGATATACACCATTCTTCGAGCGACCCATGGCCGTACGCGCGTAGTCGACGATTACGGCATCTCTAGGATTTAAACTCATCGCTATTCTCCTTACTTGTCGCCGTAGTAGGTTTTGCCACTTGCGGCCATTTCACGCATGCGATCGGTCGGCTTGTACAGCTCACCCAGATCGGCGTACTTATCGGCAATCTTCACGAACTCATCCAGACCAATGCTATCCAGCCACGCGAAGATTCCACCGCGGAACGGAGGGAATCCGATGCCGTAGATCAGCGCCATATCGGCCTCAGCCGGGGAGTCGACAATACCCTCCTCCAGGCAACGAGACAGCTCGGTTGCCATAGGCACCATCATGCGCTCGATAATTTCGTCTTTTTCAAACTCGCGACGTTCAGCAACGTGCGGCTTAAGCAGCTCGTAGGACTCTTCGGTAGCCACTTTCTTCGGGCGACCTTTTTTGTCCTGCTCGTAGTTGTAGAAGCCTTTGTTGTTCTTCTGGCCGTAACGACCCGCCTCATACATAACGTCGGAAGCAGCGGTAAAGGTTTTACCCATGCGCTCAGGGAAACCTTCAGCCATTACGCTCTCTGCGTGAACACCGGTATCGATACCGACAACGTCCATCAGGTAAGCGGGGCCCATCGGCCAACCCCAACGCTCCATCACCTTGTCAACGGCCTGGAAGTCAGCGCCATCGCGCACCAGCATGGAGAAACCGGCAAAGTAAGGGAAGAGAACGCGGTTAACCAGGAATCCAGGGCAGTCGCGTACAACAATAGCCTTCTTGCCCATCTTATTTGCGTAGGCAACAACGCGAGCTACAGCGGTGTCGGAAGTTTTCTCTCCGCGAATCACCTCAACCAGCGGCATTTTGTGCACTGGGTTGAAGAAGTGCATACCGAGGAAGTTCTCCGGACGGGAGAGCGGCTCAGCCAGCTGGTTAATAGAAATAGTGGAGGTGTTAGAAGCGATTACAGTGTCTTCGCTTACTTTGGTTTCCACTTCTTTCAATACTGCATGCTTCACCTTGGGACTTTCAACCACCGCTTCCACAACAACATCGATATCGTTGAAGCCGTCGTAGCTCAAGGTAGGCTCGATACGGTTGAGCACTTCACCCATTTTAACGGGGGTCAGGCGCTTGCGATCAACCAACTTGGACAGCAGCTTGTTCGCCTCATTCAGACCAAGGTCGATACCCTTCTGGTCGATATCCTTCATCTTGATCGGAGTGCCTTTGTAGGCAGACTGGTAAGCGATACCGCCACCCATAATGCCAGCACCCAATACTGCCGCACGCTCAATCAGCTTATCGGCCTTCTTCTCCCAACCTTTGGCAACCTTACCAATTGCCTGGTCAGCCAGGAACAACCCTACCAAAGACTTCGCAGTGCCGGTCTGCGCGCAAAAAATGAACTTTTCCTGCTCGACTTTCAGCGCTTCATCACGGGTCAACTTGTAACCCTGCTCGATTGACTCAACCGCAGCTACGGGAGAGGGGTAGTTTTTACCCGCCTGCTGACCCACAAATGCCTTGGTGGTAAAGAAGGCCATTAGCGCTTCGGTATCATTCAAGGGGATTGGAGATTTCTTTAGCTCGCGAATGGCTTTGTAGTCCAGCTCGCCATTAATAGCGCGCTCAAGCAGCTTGATCGCTGCATCTTTGAGCTTGACAGTGGGGATCACCGCATCGACAGCGTGAGCTTCCAGAGCGGCGGCAGGCTTCTGCTCTTTACCCGCTGCAATCCACTCAGCAGCAACATCAACACCCACTACACGCGGCAGGCGAACAGTGCCACCCCAGCCCGGAATCAGGCCCAGCTTAACTTCCGGAAGGCCAACTTTGGCCTCTTCACCCATCAGGCGGAAGTCACAGCCAAGACACACCTCAAAACCACCGCCGAGCGCGTAGCCATTAATTGCTACCGCAGTCGGTACCGGCAGGTCTTCCAGGCGGTTGATATTTTCGTTGTTCTGATTCATCAGATCAGCAACGCCCTCTGCACCTGCAGAGAAGGCACCACCAAACTCAGTGATATCAGCACCAACAATGAAGACGCCTTTACCGCTGGTCAGCAGTACACCTTTTACACCATCCGCTGCTTCGATAGCATCCAGCGCTTGGGAGAATTCAGAAACCGTCTGACGGTTAAATTTATTGACGGATTCGCCTTGCAGGTCGAATTTGAGCTCGGCGATGCCGTTATCCAGCATCTGTACCGTGAGCGCTTTGCCACTAAATAACATTGATTGACCTCTTTTATTCTGGGCCGCGATCCTGGGCCCGGGGTCGGAATTTTTGTGCAACCAAGGGCCGCCCCGCACAGCGCGGTGACACTTAGGCCCAATTTGGTCAGCCGTAGTATAGCCAGATTCAAACGATTGTTTGAATACTATTTCTTACAAATGGAGTGGCACCAGGAGTGCCAAAGTACAGAAATTCGCCAGTTTGCGAACGGAAAGAAATTAAAGCTGGGCTAGTCTATCTCGGATCGTGCCGCCCTATCAGCCACTTGGCACGAACTCCCTCTTTTCTAAACCATCTTTCAGGAATTGGGCTCTTGAAGGTCGGGATGCCCATAAGCCGGCATCATTGCGCTGACAACTACACAGTCACAGCGACCTGTATTTCGAAAGCGGTGCGGACGCTGAGCATCAAAATAATACCCATCGCCGGTACTCAGCAGGGCAAAGTCGGAGCCAACCGTAACCTCCAGGTCACCACTGACAACCACCCCACCAATCTCCCCCTCAGCAGATTCGAGAGAAAAGCCGGTGTCATCCCCAGCGGGAAACACTTTCCACAATAGCGACATGCCGCAGTTTGCTTTTGCCCCTCCAAACAAACGGCAGGATACAGTACCGTGACCGATGTCTGGCACTTCACTTCCACGAAAAAAAATCTGTTTTGCGCCCGACATCTCTAGGGAAAAGAAATCGGTTAGCGACATAGGTATTGCACCCAATATCTTCTGTAGCGAACCGACAGAAGGGCTAACCTTTCCAAGCTCTATAAAAGAAATTGTTGCGTTAGTCATCCCAGCCCGCCTCGCCAATTCCCTCTGCGAAATACCGTAAATGTGGCGCACCATTTTTAAACGGGCGCCAACATCCTCTTCAGGATCATCCATGCTCCCCAAAAGCTCCTTTTGCGTTATTTTCCCTCAGGTAAAAATCAACACATTTGAGGTATTACTTGAAAACCAATCACACCATATCTTCAAATGGATTTCCATTTGGCAGCTTCACTGGCGGCATCCCGGGCAAACATATTTCCTCTTCTGAGATAGCTATCTCATTTTCGTCGATCATGCCCTCACCAAACCGATAAATAACATCCAGTTCACCGCGAGAAGCCTTGGCATTGTATTTGTCACTCTGCTCTACAACTTTCTCATTTAGCACTTGAGAAGCTGTAATCGCAGACTTGCCATGACGCTTTTCCATCATTGTTTTTGTAATCTGGGGCGACAAAATTGTCGCTGTCGCATTATTACCACCAAAACCTTTTGAGTTTAGGAACGCAAGATCCAGCGTTCCCCGCCCTCTATCCGTATGCTCCAGAGAGATATCAAGATGCTTACAATGAACATCGTCAGCGATGCGATCAACGGTGGTCACTCCCGGGAGTATGCCGCGATCAAATACACCTAACGCTGTAACTAACTGATCCCCACTGGCTGAAGCGACGGTATGCCCCAAAAAGGCCTTAACCGCACAAATCGGCCATTCAGTAATGCCAAATGCGCCGGCCAAACGATCAAAAATGGCGGACTCAGTAACTCGATTTTGCGGCGTACTGGAGCCATGGGCCTGCACAAAGCTGCGACGCCGCAAACTATCCTCACCCACAATTGCCCGCGCCTCCGCCATTGCTCTGGCCATCGTCAGGTAATTCCCGGGACCCGGCGCAGAAATCGATTTCTTTGTGCCGTCGGCATTGGTAAACACACCGGCAACCGAACCATATACAGAAGCACCCAACTCGAGCGCCAGAGCATCGTCCATTAAGATGACCCACTGGGTACCCTCACCCAAGGTAAAGCCACAGTTCTCACCGAACGGGCGACTGGTGCGTCGATAATCAATTTCTCCGGGGAAAAGCTTGCGTAAATTCTCGGTAGTGGCAAGGGCACCCATCGTTGAATAGCCATCGACAACTTCAGGCACAAGGGGCGCCTCAGCCGCACCAATTACAGCGACCCGCGCCCTACCCGAGCGAATATCTTCAACGCCAGCGCGAAGGTTGTACAGGAAGGTCGCGCAAGCACCGGCAACAGCGCCGGTAGAACCGACATTTCCGAGCACATAAGCGTTAACAAAATCCGCTGGCATACTATTTAAACCAAGCGCTAGTTGTTTAGAACTTACGCGACTACCTCGCAGGCGAGACTGCAATAGACCGCCGTTACCAAATGGGTCCAACTGACTCATTGCCGAGGCGGCATAGAGGGCAATATTCCCCGGCCCAGCCGCAGACACAACAGTATCCCAGTCAACCCCCAAAGACTGCACCGCATCTGACGCACCCAAGAGGGCCAGCTGCAACCCCCTGGGATGAAATCGAGAGTTATATTTAGTGCCCGGTTCAAATCCAGTTGGGAGCTGGCCGGCGGCGGCCACACTTATCTCGCGGTGGCTATCCAACAAAACTGACAGCTCAGTTGTGGTGACTCGAACCCTACCGCCCTGGATATGCTCCAAGTGCCAATGAGCTGGCACAGGCTGCGGAAGTTGCCGGGTGGAAATTTCGAATGTCAGGCCCTGGGGGTTTGCAAGCTGGGCAGACTGATGGAAATGGCACTTGCGGTAGTCGTAATAGCGACTCTCTAGTTCGCGCACCAATGTACCATCCAACACCTGCTGCTCAAGGGCAGGATCCAAAATGCCTTCGGCGTTGTCTCCGGTTCGCAAGCCCATCAGGGCAGCCAGGTCGGAAAGAGTGCTATCCCGCTCTTTCTTACTCAGTTTGTCTAGCACGAGGCGAGAGTACCCCTTATGGAAAGAACTACGTCCAGCAGGGTTGAATCCACCGAATGCGGTGATTACGGGAAGGCGCTGCATCCTGACCTCCAGCCAAGTACTTAACACTATAAAAATAAGAGATGCGAGTGTAGGGGGTGGCGATTCTGTCCAGTTATGGGCATACTGGCCAGCAAAATTGAGTGTTTTGGCCAATAGCGCAAGTGCGCACAGATATGTAATGCGAACAGTAACTTTTCTACTTATCGACCAGATGCTGGCAACCGGCACCGTTCTTCCCCTCGAGATGCTCCGTGGCGCAGAGAGTCGCGCAAGAGTGGAGGGTATCAAGGGCAACCTAAAATTGGTGACCGCCAGTCTGGATGGGACACCAGTAAATACCCGCTGCGGATTTACCCTTCAGCCGGATGTCGCTCTCAGCGATGCACCAGACAGCGATCTAATCTACATCCCGACCATGTGGCGCAACCCCCGCCCCGCCCTAAAACGAGGCGGAAAAATATTAGAGTGGCTGCGCCAGCAGGAAAAACAAGGGGCCGCTATCAGCGCTGTGGGTACCGGGGTGTGCTTTCTGGCCGAAGCAGGTCTTCTAAACGGTAAGCCCGCAACTACCCACTGGCATTATTTTGATCAATTCAGCTCAGACTATCCAGAGGTAAAGTTAAAGCGTCAATATTTTATCACCCAAGCAGACAAGCTTTTCTGTGCAGCAAGCGTCAATGCCTTGGCAGACGTTACCGTTCACATGATTCGCCAACTGTATGGACCAGCCATTGCCAGCCATGTGGAGCGAAATTTCTCTCACGAAATTCGCCGCCCCTTTGAAGAGATCGCCTATTCTGAGGGATCTGTTCAGCTACATCCAGACGAAGATATCGTTCAAGCCCAAGCCTGGCTCAAAGAACACTGCAATACTGAAGTACGCCTTAGCGAAGTGGCACAACTCTTTGACATGAGCGTGCGATCATTCAATCGCCGGTTCAAACTAGCAACAGGACAGACACCCTTGCAATACTTACAAAATGTCAGGGTTGATATGGCGCGCGAACTTTTGCAATCAAGTAATTTATCGGTCAATGAAATTGCTGAAAAAGTTGGCTATCAGGATATGGGGCATTTCACTGCACTTTTTAAAAAGTTTTTGGCAACCACCCCCAGCGAATACCGCACTACGGTGCGCGCTAAACTATTCAGGGTCAATACTTAATTTTCTCAGAAAAATAACATCACTATGGACAAACTGGAGCTCGGCACCTAGTGACCGAGCCAACCACTCAAATGTCTTCACACTAAAAAAACAAATGTGTGTAGGATCTCTAATGTAGTGCCAATTGGCGAAACGCTCCGCAGAAATAACCAATTTGGTCATCAGGGCCATAACACCTCCGGTGCGCAACCTACCCCAGAGGTTCTCGATCTCCGCTCCAGGCTGCCCCAAATGCTCGATCACCTCTGTTGCGACGATAAAGTCATAATTCCCATGCAGCGCCTTTTGAGCTGGCGCATAAAAATGATCATACAGATCGACTCTATGCCCATTGCCCTCTAAAATTCTGGCCAACAAGGGGGCCGGCCCGCAACCAAAATCCAGACCATAACAACATGAGCCCTTCAGCTCTTTTAGCAAGGGCTGCGCGCAACGACTGAGAAATTGACGGTAACCTTCATCCTCTATCGAATTCTCATGAAGGTCGTAGTAAGCTTTTTCTTCATCGGGACTTAAGTGGAATTTCGGGGGAACAAATACGAGCGCGCAGTTATCACACTGATGATAGCTGCGGAATTTATCTCGATGGTAAGGCTGCACCGCACGATGGCGGCACAGCGGACACTGCAGTGACAACTTACGCTACTGCCGCACTGGACTCGGTGTCACTCTTTGCATGCTGGAGAATATTGCCTTCTGTAATCGAGATTTTTCTCGGCTTCATTGCTTCAGGTATTTCACGCACTAACTCTACATGCAACAACCCATTCGCCAACTTTGCATCAGTTACTTTTACATGATCAGCGAGCTGAAAGCGCCGCTCAAAATTTCTTGCGGCAATACCCCGGTGTAAATACTTCCCCTGACCATTATTTTCCGGCTTAGTACCGCTAACCACTAAACGATTTTGCTCTACTTGAATATCAAGTTCAGACTGCTCAAAGCCGGCAACAGCCATAGTAATTCGGTAACTATCATCACCGGTTAACTCTATATCGTATGGGGGGTAGGAAGGCTGCTTTTGCTCGCTAGTGGTCATTGCATCAAGCAGGCTGGCCATACGGTCAAAGCCAATAGCAGATCGATAAAGTGGGGAGAAATCAAAATTACGCATTATCATATCCTCAGTTCAGAGCAATATTTGAAACTACGTCCGTCAAATGACCAGACTCTTTTCAGGGGCACTTTCTATTGAAGCTACCGCCTGCATAAAAGAAATATGGGCAGAGATTTCTTATTCAAGGGTGAAAGATAAATTTTATGTCAAAAACTCACAAAAAGCTTCTCGAGCCCACCTGCAGAATTTTTATTGGCATCCAGCTAGATGAAACGACACAGGAGTTTTTAAATAAGTTAACGGTCGCCATAAAGCGCAAACAAGATGCTGCATCAATTACCAGCACTCGCTGGATAACCCGCCAAAACCGTCATATCACCCTTTGTTTTCTAGGCCAGTTACCTATTGAAGTAATCCCTCTACTTAAAACCGGGCTCACATCCATTGCAGAGGCCACAACTGAATTGAAAACCAATTTTTTTAAACTCGGCACCTTTCCGGGCAATGACGCTCACTTAATTGCAGCAGAAGTTGTGGCTACCCAGCAATTGGAGGCTCTACATGAATCCATCAAGCAGCTAGCCAAAAGGCTATCCTTACCGGCAGAGAGCCGGCGCTATCGTCCGCATATCACCCTATGCAGGAGCGGTAAGCAATTTCAATGGTTTTCTCCATTGAAGCTTGAGCACCCACTAACACTAAACAACATCACGCTCTACCAAAGCCAACCCAGCCAATATGGCAGCCGCTACTCTCCCCTGCAGACAACAACCCTACGCCCACTAAAAAATTCAAACGCACAATTATAATCCTGCGGAATTACAGAACTTTACCTGGTACCCAAAAGTAAAAAAGCGAACCAATGGCTCGCTTTTTTACTTAACGGTATAACTGGGGTGGTCAGTTTAACTCTGCCAATACATACTCTGGGTACATAACCAACCGCGGCCTAGATAGGCGGCGCGCATCAAAAATAAAGACATAGCGAGCACCATCGTCCTCAGCCGGGATAGTGCGGCGGAATTTCCAGGTATTAATCTTGTAAGTTTGTCGGCCTGATTCAACAGTAGTCACCAGGCGATACTGATTTTCACCCAGAAATTCAAAAGGAACCCTCTCTCCACCAATTGGGCGCATTTCAAGGTTATTAAATGTTTTCCTGTCGTTACCCTCTTCATCAGCCAAGAGGTCATTTAGGCGCGCCGTCTCACGCTTCACATATTCCAGCAGCTCGCCGTCAATCTCGCGCTTGATAGTAACCTCTTCCTTCGCCGGTTCTTCACGCTTTGGCGGTTCAACTTGAGCCCGAATTTTAGGGGGCTTGGGCTTTTCAGTTACTGCGGCGGCTTTCGCCATTGCAGCTCTTCTTTCAGACGCCTCCGCCTTTGCAAGCATATCCTCGACCATCGCACTGATTTTATCCTGCTGAGCAGAAATCTTCGCTTTAGCATCAACAACTGCCCGCTTCTCCTCAACAAGTTTTTGTTGCAATTGCTGATGATTTTCTTTGATGAAGTCAAGGCGACGTGAACGGCTATCCACCCCCTCTCCGCCATAGCAAATGCATGCTTGGCCTTCTTTAAACGGCGCTCAGTGTCGGAGTTGGAGCTTGACTCGTGAGCTCGATTCGCTTGGTTGAGTTCCTGGCGACTCGCCTCATATTCCAGACGCAACTCATCAAGGGACTTTTGGGCTTGCTCGAGCTTATATTCATACGAGAGCAGCTCATTCTCAATATCTTCAAGCACAACACTCCTGTTTTCAAGAGACTGCTCTAGCCGCGCAAGGCGGTTTTTCTCCGCCGTGAGGGGCGTTTGCGCTTGTGCCACTGCCCCACCTATAACCACTAAGCCCGCCAAAAGAAGCGAGCAACACCGCTTTACCGCCATCGTCCTGAACCCATTTCTCGAATTGATGTGTTTCGTATGTTGGAAGCGCAGTTTCTCTATGCCTTCTAGCAAGGTGAAGATACTGCACAATGCGGTCAATTTTACGCACGGAGCAAGCTATCGGCAATGACCTTGCGTCCATCTGAGCCTACCGGCTGATCAATTAACCTTCAAATACACAATGTTGAGTCACTAAAGTGACACAGCGCCCAAATTTATGTGAAATTTTTCCGCAATAGCGCTTGATTTTTTTTTCAGCGGAAGCATTATGGATACCAGGGAGAAGATCGCTGGACTCAGCGGAAACCCGACCCGGACGTAAAACACCCATAGCTGCTTTGTCAGCAAACAATCGTTGCGATTCCGGCAGCTCGGCGCTTCAACTGCAGCCTCGAACCCTCCCACTAGGGCGCCCTACCTTCTTTACAGCAAACCGCAACAGCGGCCTGCATGGTTTCTTTTAACCGGAGGTATGTGCCCATGAAATCAGCGCCTAACGATAACATTGTGTTCCGCGACATCGACAAGTCAGCCGCCCTGGCGACTACCGTGTCCAAGAAATTAAACAAGCTGGAACGTTATTGTGGCGACATCATACATAGTCGCGTTGTCCTCGAAGCCCCCCATCAACACAAAACTAAAGGCAGACACTTCAAGGCATCATTAGAGCTTGCCATTAGCGGCAATCCCGTGACTATTAGTAGTGAGAACGAATCGATCCACCGAGCCGTAAACGACACATTTGCCTCTGCCGAACGCTGCCTAAAAGAGCGCAGCGAACGCAAGAAAACTCGGCGACACCAAGCCATACAGGAGGTGATGGTGGTGGAAGAGCCTAGCTAAAAATCGCTATATAATTAAAAGGCGGCCCATCCGCCGCCTTTTATCACCCTCCTCAAGCGCAACTCTTATACAAAGATAACAGCTCACATTTAAGCGCTAGGCGTCCTCATTGTCACAAACTCCTCAGCTGCTGTAGGGTGAATACCAATTGTTGAGTCAAAGGTACTTTTAGTCGCCCCAGCCTTCAAAGCAATAGCAATTCCCTGAATAATCTCTCCCGCGTCATCCCCTACCATATGCACGCCAATCACCTTATCGCTGGCAGCATCCACAACCAACTTCATAAGTGTCCGCTCTGAATTGCCACTAACAGTGTGACGCATTGGTCTAAATTCAGACTTATAAATGGTGACACTAAGACCAGAGTCTCGCGCCTCCTCCTCCGACAACCCCACAGTACCTATATTCGGCTGACAGAAAACCGCTGTCGGAATATTGTTATAGTCAATCTCTGCAGTTTCACCTGTGCGCCAATGCTTCACCAAAGCCATAGCCTCTGCCAAAGCAACAGGAGTAAGCTGAGGCTCGCCAGTTACATCCCCCAGCGCATAGATCGACTGTACACTTGTCCTAAAATTATCATCGACAGAGATTGTTCCATCTTTGTGCAAGACAACCCCCTGCTCCTGAAGCCCCAACCCTGCAGTGTTGGCGACACGCCCAGTGGCATACAGCACCATATCCACATTAATACTGGAGCCATCATCAGCATGGGCAAGTAAACTACCATCCTGGAGCTTTTCGATAGACACAACGTTATGATTGAATTTCAGCTCGATTTTTTTCTTCTGCATTTCATCGCGAACAAAAGAGCGAATATCGCGATCAAACCCCCGCAAGAACAAGTCCCGACGATACGACAGGTGCACATTTGCTCCCAGGCCAGCAAAGATACCTGCAAATTCAACAGCTATATAACCGCCTCCAACAACCAATACACGCTTGGGAAAAGCCTCCATTGAAAACACTTCATTAGAAGTCAGCGCAAACTCACGGCCAGGAATGTCCGGGATAAATGGCCACCCGCCAGTCGCCACCAAAATACGCTCTGCAGTGACTTCTTTACCATTGACAACTACGCTATGGGGCCCATTAATGCTGGCTCTACCATTCAGAGTTTCCACCCCAGAATTTTCCAGCAGGTTGCGATAAATCCCATTGAGCCGGGCTACTTCTTTTGCGTTGTTATCCCGGAGTGTCGACCAATCAAACGCAACATCCGCACAGTTCCAGCCATATGCCCGGGCATCAGAAAAATCTGCAGAGTAACCACTCGCATACACAAATAATTTCTTGGGAACACAGCCTACATTTACACAAGTTCCTCCCATGTAACGGTCTTCAGCCACAGCGACCTTCATACCTTGAGCCGCAGCCATCCTGCTCGCACGAACGCCTCCAGAACCTGCACCAATAACGAACAGATCAAAGTCATACTCAGCCAAAATACACTCCCACTTAGCGATACTTTCGAATACTTTTTACACAGCAAAATATTAAGTTTGTCGTGCACAACCATTTCAAGCTGACAATTCTTACTTAATAACCATTGACACTTGACTTTGCATTAGATATTCATGTGACTGCTGTCACAGATATCAGCCCGCCAAGGACATTGCACAACAAAAAAGACCTTAGGCGGATAAAATAACAGCCATTAATAAGAGCAAAACCTATGGGCAATAAAATGAGATACTCAAATGCATTGATGCAGCGCGCCCTATTGCTTACCTCTCTACTGCTCATCAGCAATTTAAGCAGCGCAAAGTCTCACCCTTCCTATCTATCAGAAAAATACTGCGGCGATGTGGTTGAGCAGTTTGTCGGCTCAGGCATGCGCAGCCTCGACAAGTATATCAATCACAATTTCAACCCCGAATACACGGGGGGAATTCGCAATACAATACAGTTTCTGGAACAGCGGTTAGACTGGCTGAGCGAATGCGATGACTACTTAACGGACACCACAAAAAACTCAGTATTTCACAGTAAAGATGACACACAAAAAATCTTTTCAGCCATCAGAGAATTAGCCAAGGAACTCCAACACGTCCGGTCTGGTGTTGAATATCGGGATGAATCGGGAAATAACAACCCCGCACCCTTTATACAACGCCGCTATGAAACCTTGGCCCAACTGGTTGATCGGCATCACACTCGTATACTGATGAAAAAACAGTTTCAATAAGTTGCTGACTAAGGGGGCAGGTTTTCGCCCCCTTACATCAAATAGGCAGCCCAAGAGATTTGCTTACGATCTCAGTAGCTACTCGGTACCCGCCTTCCGAGCCCTTGCTTCCTTTCGCGAGCTAAGCCCAACCATAGAAAACAACTCGGGCATCTTCTCTTTAAGGCCACCACCAATACGGGCCATAACTGATCTCAGGCGA
The DNA here is from genome assembly GCF_030012985.1 of Microbulbifer sp. VAAF005. Taxonomy (NCBI): domain Bacteria; kingdom Pseudomonadati; phylum Pseudomonadota; class Gammaproteobacteria; order Cellvibrionales; family Microbulbiferaceae; genus Microbulbifer; species Microbulbifer sp. VAAF005. The sequence goes on from NZ_CP120233.1 coordinate 1,221,515, forward strand.
GGGCGCTGCTTTTCAGTAAAAGGGATTGGTCGACAGCTTTGCATTGTCGCCAAGCCGATACGCGCAACAAACAGACTGGCTCCGACCCCCTGCCCCAAACGCACAGAGACTGTACTGAGCATGCTATCGCCAACAAGTTCCGGCCACATTTCACTGATCGCATACTCACTCGCGCCAGTGTAGGCGACCAGAGACAAAACCCTCTTGAACAAGCGCCATCGCACCACTAGAGACGGCTGCACGCCATAAATTTGCGCCACATCATCAATCATTCGCAGTGACTGCCTCAGGGCAACCAGAATATCGATACTGGCAAAAGGGCTCAGCCCAACCAGTGCACCAGTGCTCGTTGAGTGGCGTACGACTCTCCTTAGAGCCTCTTGGTCAAGGGCATTTAAGAAGGTAACCTCTAAATGCTCTAACAGCTCACTGCTATCGTAATAGTCAGCTGCCTCATCTAGGACTCGATTGAGCAGCACCCCCTGGGGCTTACCGGCAAAGTGCTCCTGCAAATTGCGTCTGAATACTTGCGCCTCTTGGTGACTGCGACAGTCTCGGACTTCAGTAGCAATGGCTTGAGTTTTCTCAAGCTTATTCAGTGGGCGCCCCGCTCGGAAAAACTCCCACACGGAACTGCCAATGATTACACCGAAGCCCGCCATCAAAACGGCCACAAAAAGTCCCAGACTCCAATGCTTGTCTACAGCCCATTGATAAAGTCCATAAAACTCCCATCCGACCACGGCCACCACTACTGCAAGCGCAGAGAGCACTGCTGGCTTTAGCCACTTAAACCGGAAAGTGGGTAGGCGCAACTCGGAGAAAGCAATCCGATCTGGAAGAGACTCTCCAGTAGTTATGGACCTAGGAATCTCCCCTGACTCTTCCGCAAGCGGTTCCACCCGCGTCGCATCTCTGTGCGGGACCTCCTGCCCGGGCTCATCTAGCGACTCGATACGTGTTTCGCGACGGTACTCAGTATTTTTATCACTATTAATCAAACCTTATCTCCCAACAGAAGGTTCAAAAGAGCATCCACCCGTATATGTGGAATATGTCCTGCCTGCATTCCCACTGGAGGCCGCAGCTGTGGTGGTGCAGCTCCCGCATAGTGGCTCCACCCCTGCTCTTCATAGGGCGCCTGGGCAAAAATTTCCGCATTCTCAAAACCTAAATACTGGCCCTCGAGGTCATAACCCATCAGCATTCTCCGTCCATTCTTCTGCCCCTCTCTAGAGCAGCGAACCGCGGCAACCGCCTCACTAAATACCGGCAAACCCCGGTGGCGGGCATCGGAGAAAGTCTGTTGTAACTGCTGGCCTAGAAGCTGCCTCAAAGCATCGTGGTCGGCAGCAAGTACCTGATCGACTTTAGTCGCAGCAAAAAGGAGTCGATTAACCTTTGGGCGCCATAGTTTGCTTAAAAACCCCGATTCGCCATAGCGGAATGTATCGGCGATATGAGCAAATGCCAGACGCATATCTTCCAGGGACTGTTCACCAGCAAATAGAGTGCCAATCATATCTACCAGTACCAGTTGTCGATCGATATGTCGAAAATGGCTGTCTACAAAGGGTTTTACCTGCGCCTGCACATAGCGTTCGTAACGCGCCTGCAAAACCTTAAAAACACTACTCTCAGACAAAACAGCTAACTGCCCAGCATCTAAACCACGCAAATCCAGGAGTGGAACTACCCCGTACGCCTCCTCATCTAGCAGCGCTCTACCAGGCTGTAAATAACTGAGATTCAACTTGGTTCGGCAACTCAGGAGATAAGCTCTGTATTCCCCCCATAATTCGTCCAAATTTACTTCACTGGCATTCGCCTGGGGGGACAGTGCTGCCAGCTGAGCTATCAACCGGGGGGCCAGCATTGATCGCGCATCTGTAGAAAATAGGTGTGCTTGATGACGACACCACTCTGCATAGTCCATACGCAATAGCGGCAAGTCCATCAACCATTCCCCTGGGTAGTCACGCAACTCCACTACCAACGTCTTTCTACCATTACCCCGAAAACGGCGCCGGCTGCGTAAATGGATGTGTAACTCCATAGCCGAAGCATCTCTAGTGCTCTGTGGCCAACTAGGTGGCTCAGCCATCAGTGCCGACAGGCAGGTCTGGTAGTCAAACGGCGCCAAACCAGAGTCCAGCGCTGGCTTCAACTCTGCCCCCAACAGATCGCCATTGAGTGCAGGGGCAAAACCAGGTAATTGGGACTTCTCCGGATTGCAGAGTTGGTATATCAGACTGGTGAGAAACGTGGACTTCCCAGCACCACTGAGCCCAGTGATACCGATACAGATGCGTCGGTCCAACAAGCGCTCGGCGGCCCAGTGGGATTTATCCTGGGCCTCTCGGCTCCAGCGCCGTAGCTTTTCTTTTAAATGTGGGCGAGATTGACTCTCGCGAGACATAGAATCTTCGCGGTCCAGCGACACACACTCTGTCACTTTGGGTTCCATATAAAGCTGACTTCCAGAAATGGGGATAGGGAGGATGATGGAGGCTCAAGAATACCCCCAAAAAGAAATAGGCGCACAGCCCTACTGGCCGAACGCCTTAGATGCAAGGGGGCTCAGGAGCCGCGCTTAGTCAACCAGCGCTACGTCTCCCGACCCCATTACTGAGAAGGAGTCACTTCCCGGCCGTTTCAAGACAATATCTCCCGATCCCATTATTGAACCGCTGGCATTATCGGCGCGCAGACTGCGGCCAATAAAATCACCTGAACCCATGAGGCGAACGTTCACATCGGCAACTCGCCCGCCAACCAATATATCGCCGGAACCTTGTATCTCCGCAAGTAAACTCTCACCGGTAATAGTACTTATCTTCATGTCGCCAGAGCCAGTCACCGCTACTTCCCCTTTGACAGTCAATGCCTTATTGAGGAACAAATCACCGGAACCAGTAACATACGCTTTCAAGGATTCCGCAGCGACCTTGTCGATATTGATCATTCCTGAGCCCGTCACCCCCAAAGTTAGGCCTTCACTCTCAACACTTGAAGATCTAGCCTCACCAGAGCCAGTCACCTTAAGCGCCTCAACTTTAGGCATAGTCACGGTGAAGTTAACTTCATCTCCTTGCCCTCGGGATATGGTGACAAATCCAAAAAGGTTCTGGGTGTTTTCCTCCACAGATAACTCCAACCTTTCCCCTTTTACCTCAACTTTGACGTAGGGCATTGTGCTGACAGGGCCGACAGCGACAACCTCAAAACTGTCCCCCTGAATCAACTTCAAGTGAGAACTTCCCTTGAGAGACACCTGAGTGAACCCTTCCATATCGAAACGCTTAGTTTCCATTTCTTCTGCCTGGGCATTAGTGCAAAACGCAGCGACTGTAGCGAGGACTACTAGCAGCGGGGCAAAGAGCGTCTTCTTCAAAATCATCATTAGAGGAATCTCATCGTTGTTACCAGTTCATACCTATGTGACTCAGTAAGCGGGGGACTTGGATGCAGTGTCCCACAAATATTTTGGGGACACCATATGACCGACCAGTCTAAAAAATCAATCTTAACGTCCTAGCCGCACTCCGCCTCGCTAAAGCCCAGTTCCTTTAAGGATTGTCGAATCTTTTCCGCCTCATGTGCCAACTGCTCTGAAGAAGCAGGCTTTTGCTTAGAGAAGTCAAAGTCTGACAATTCATCTACGGGTATCAGGTGGATATGGGTATGTGGCACTTCAATCCCAGCGATCATCACACCCACTCGCTTCGGTGAGTAAGTTGCTTTCAGCCCTTTCGCCACCTTTTGCGCAACCAGCATTAGATGAGTCGCCAGCTCCTCTGGAACATCATCCCAATGATTAATTTCCTCAACAGGGATGACCAAACAATGACCAGCCTTTATGGGTGAAATGGTCAAAATAGCTACGACCTTTTCATCTCTCCAAATAAAATTGCCAGGTAAATCGCCATTAATTATCTGAGTAAAAATACTTGCCATAAACTTTCCCAAAAGGTTGAATTTTTTTATTTGGTTCAAACGTGCAGTCTAACACCAAGCGGAAAAAATAAAGTGTAAAGACACGGAAAATACTTGCACAAACACTATTTTTCCTCTTTGGCGAAATAAGCCTCTAATATATGACAACCTGTCGAACAGAATGACAATTTTCTTAAACCAAGTTGGCATACAGAAAGAATATGTCTTAGGCTCGTCACCAATTAATGCTGTACCGCCATTGAGCCAATGCACATTGTGCTTCTTGTAACCAAAATACTTTTTCGGCTCTGCGGGTAAACTTTAAATCAGTGCCAACTGCTCACCGGGGGAGAGATATGGAAAGCCTGTTGGATCAGGTCGGTGGTGCTAAATTTGTTAACCGTACAGTCAGTGAATTTTACGGTGCTCTCAGCCACCACCTTTCAGCCTACGAAACTTGCGATTTCCGCAAACAGTTAAGTCGCCAAGCCCAATTTCTAAGTCACGCATTATCGCCAACACCGGAACCAGACCGGAGTAGTCGCGCACGCTTTTTAGCCAGGGGACTAAACCCTGAGCTCTTTGATTCAATGTTGGAATATTTTGAGGGGCGCTTGTTAGAGTTGGGATACCAGCCGGACTTCAGCACAGAGCTGGTTACAGTCGTAACCAACCTCTATGGCGGTTGTGAGCAAGACCTATCAATCGCTTGCTAATCTTTACCAGCAGCGCGAACGCACAAGTTGCGGCGCGCCGCCCCTGTCAATACAATTGCGCTTCACAGCCTTTACCCCCCGTTTTATTGCGCAGCGGTAAGCGCTCATTCACATACTCTTTTATATCAGAGATTATTCATGAAGATTGCCAACCACACAGTTGTGGAGATCCACTACACCCTGAAAGATGCTGACGGAACAGTCATTGACTCCTCAGCCAATGGAGAGCCACTCAAATATCTGCAGGGGGTCGGCAATATCATTGCAGGGCTTGAGCGCGAAATGCTGGAAAAGGCACCTGGTGACAAATTTACCGCAGTAATTGCTCCAGAAGACGGCTACGGGGAGCAAAACCCAGAGCTGATCCAGACTATGCCCCGCAGTGCCTTTGGCGGTGTTGAAGAGTTATCTGTAGGCATGGCATTCCGTGCAGAGAGCACCGAAGGTCACCCGATTGAAGTGGAAATTATCGACATCGACGGCGACGAAGTCACTATCAATGGCAACCACCCCCTCGCCGGCGTTGAGCTGCACTTCGAAATCGAAGTTGTTTCTGTGCGCGAAGCGACTGCTGAAGAGGTTGACCACGGTCACGTGCACTGATCCCATGATATGAAACGCCGCCAGTCGCGCGGCGTTTCCCCCTTCCTCAATGTCATTGCCAAACAACATCATCCTGTTTGATAGCATCTGCAACCTGTGCAATCGCTGGAGTCAACTAATACTCAAGCGCGACAGAGAGCAGCGCTTTACCCTGTGCCGAGTGCAGTCCAATGCAGGCCAACACTTCCTTAAACAGCTGAACCTGCCGCTGGACACTTACCAGACCATGATTTTGCTGGAACGACATGGTGGCACTTACCAATCCTTTTACAAAAGTGAAGCGGCACTGAGAATTGCCAGCCGCCTACCACAACCCTGGCGTTTATTGGCCATTTTGCGCTACATTCCCCGCCCGGCAAGGGATTGGCTCTACGACTTGGTTGCTCGAAACCGCTATCGCTGGTTTGGTCAACGGGAAAGTTGCCTATTGCCGTGTGACGCTGACAAACAGCGGTTTTTGGAAGATGTACCTGAAGAGACCCCAGATGAGCTTGTCTGACCAGTATTTACAGCGATTTGGCGGCATTGCTCGCCTGTATGGCGATAAGGCCCTCGAAATTTTATCCTCTGCTCACATATTGGTGATCGGTATTGGTGGCGTAGGGAGCTGGACCGCAGAGGCCTTGGCGCGAAGCGGCATTGGTCAGTTGACGCTAATAGACTTGGATGACGTCTGCATCACCAATACCAATCGTCAGAGCCACGCACTCGCCGATACTGTAGGCCATATCAAGGTCGAGGTGATGGCAGAGCGCCTACGGCAGATTAACCCGGAGATTACAGTTCATACGGAAGAGGACTTTATCGCTAATGACAATTTCTCAGAGCTGATCAATCCCGATATACACCCTATCGATGTGGTGATTGATGCAATAGATTCTGCACGGGTAAAAGCCGCCCTGATCGCTTACTGTAAAGCCCGAAAAATACGCTTGATAACGGTTGGTTCCGCAGGAGGTAAGCGCTCCCCCGATCGCATTGAGTGCGCCGATCTCGGCCGTACAATTAATGATCCGATGCTGGCAAAAGTCCGCCAACATCTATACCGCTTTCACAACTTCCAGAAGAGTCGCAAGCGCCAGTTTGGCATCGATGCGATCTTTTCCACTGAAGCAATGGTATACCCGCAGCCAGATGGGCAAGTATGCCAGCAGAAGAGCGCTATGCAGGACGGTGTTAAATTAGACTGCAGTGGCGGCTTTGGTGCGGCAACTATGATTACCGGCACCTTTGGGTTTTTGGCCGCCAACCGGGCCATCGAGCGACTTCTCCAGGCAAAAAACTAAGCCGGGGTTAATTGAGCCCTCAGCTGATCGCGGTAGCGCCTGCTCACCGGGATCAGCTGGCCGCCAACCAAGTGAATACGCGCATCACCGCTCTCCAGGGGTTCAATCTCCGCAATAGAGTCCAAGCGCACAATATAGGAGCGGTGGATGCGAGCGAATGATCCTGGATCCAAACGCTCCAGTAACTTGGTCATAGTCTCCCGCAGGGGGTAAATTCTATCGCCCAAGTGCAGATTGACATAGTTGCCAGCAGCTTCTACCCATTCGATATCCTGCACATTAACCAGAAATTCTTTTCCCAGCTTTTTCACCAGAAGACGCTCCGGCCTTTCTACTGGCTCAGCAGCATCTCCCTCATCTGGCTCCTCTAGTAAGCGCGCCTCACCCTGTAAACGTACCAACAAAAAGCGGTACAAATAAACAGAGCTTAAAAGAGCGGCATAGGTTTGAATATCTTTGAGATATTCATAGAAAAATTCTACAGGCCAGTTACCAAAGTTATAGGAACCATCATTGAGGTGATAAATGACCGTCCTCATAAACACCATGCCGGAAACGTGGATCAAGGACCAAGGCAAAGTGAAAAATAAATGTATGGCCAAGCTCTGCCGAACTCTCCCCTTGCGCAGGGGGAAATAATGATCAAGAAGCAATATCAGCGGAAATAAGATTGCGATCATTAGGATACTGGTTCCCTCCCACACCAGAAATTCCCATGGCTGAAAAATAGAACCCCAGCGGCGGTGATCAAAGTATGCCAAAGCGAACTGAACAAGCCATTGGCCGACAAAAAACAACAACCAGAACCCCACCTCAAACTGTCGCCGGCGCGCCAAATACTGCTGAACCGTCATTGCTCCTGAACCAGTATAAAATTCATCGGCAGTCTACCCCCGATTCACCCCCAAAAACCACCACTGGCCCCTAATACCGCACAAACCGGCACTTTGGGATAGCTAATGGCAGTTACTAACGGGAGCATAGCGAGCGACTAAAACAGCCTTGAACGACGAAACCTATGCAATCAATAACACAGAGACGCCACGATATTGACGCCCTTCGTGTACTAGCCTTTGGCCTACTTATTCTCTACCACCTGGGAATGGCCTATGTCGCGGAATGGGGGTGGCATGTAAAAAGCAGCTACCAAAGCGAGCCACTACAACTGGTAATGCTAGCGGTTAACCAGTGGCGGATGCCGTTGTTGTTCCTGATTTCAGGTGCAGCCAGCTATTTTCTCTTCCACAAGCTGGGCACTGGGGATTACTTACTGAGAAGAATGAAACAACTATTGATTCCGCTGGCATTTGGAATGCTGGTGGTGGTTCCACCCCAGGCCTACTATGAAGCGCTAAGCAACGGCATTGTTGAGCCTGGATACTTATCATTCCTGCTGAAGTACTTCTCGTTCAGCCCCTGGCCAGAGAATGCCTTTGCTGGGAGTGAGTTTGGCCTGACCTGGAACCATCTGTGGTATCTACCCTATCTGGCATGCTACACCCTGGCCCTTATTCCTCTAGCCCTGTGGTTTAAACACCAACGGTGGCTGGGCCGATTCATGGAGAATATTAAATCTTGGCAACTGCTAATTCTGCCGCTTGTACCCATGATGGTGTACGGCCTGGTCCTATTTCCGCGCTTTGGTGGGATAAACTATGCCGTCGTCGACGACTGGTACACCCATGCCAGATTTTTTACTTATTTCTTCTGCGGCTACTTGCTGGTCAGCAGTAACGCCCCCTGGGAAATACTGGCAAGACTGCGCAACCGCTTGGTTATTGCAGCGCCCCTCACTTTCGCCCTATATCTATTATTTGATCGAGTACTACCTGATAGCAGTATTCCCGCCCAAAAAATACTGCTTTTTACTGTTATCTATACAAATCGATGGGTATGGATCCTGGCTGTTTTAGCCTGCGCTTATCAATTTTTCAATAAGCAATTCCGCTGGTTACCCTATGCCACTGAAGCGGTTTATCCCTGGTATATCCTCCATCAAACCATTACCGTAATCGCTGTGTATCAATTAGGGCAACTCGCCCTGGGGCCCATCCTGGAGCCCTTACTAGTATTATTAATCACTATTTTTGGCTGCTGGGCTTCATATGAATTTATCATCCGAAGAAATCCAGTTTTGCGGCCGCTGTTTGGTTTAAAGCCTATTTCCAATATCGGGCCTATTGCGGTGGAGCCCCCCATACCCCGCTCCAGTTAAGTTAATGGGAGGTCTGCTCCACCAGATTCAAAGCACGTTGCAGCAATGCGTAAAAACCATTGCTGCGCGATTCACTTAAGTGCTTACCGAGTCCCAGCTCAGCAAATAACAGGGAAAGATCTCTCTCTCGAATCTCAGTAGCCGTGCGGCCATCAATTTGTGAAAGTAATAACGCACCCAGGCCTTTTACAACCCGGCTGTCGCTTTCCAATCCAAAATAGTGCCTACCACCCTCTGTCCGGTGCGCTAACCAAGCTGCAGACTCACAACCCCGCACCAGGTTTTCTTCGGTACGTATCTCGGGCTTTCGGGCAATAGTTTTACTCCACAGCATTAATTCTCTATAACGTCCCTGCCAGTTGCGCTGGGAAACCAAACTCTCGAGTAATAACGAGGAAAAATCATCCCTGGCCCATTCATCACTCTGAATACTATCCCCCTGTTCAATTGACTTCTGGATCTCACAATACTCTTCCAGGGCCTGCAAAAAAGCCTGAATATCACTATCGGTATTGTAGGCTGCGACTGATGCTCGGACCGTCACCAAATCACCGCTCTCTTTACCTAACAATTGTGCACAGTGATGGCCTACTCTCACTGCAATATCGCGCTCGTCCAGCCAGTGCATTAAATCGGCAGCGCTACCATGAATAGGCACAAAAGAGACAATACCCAGATTGTGGCGCACTTGGCTGATAACCCTAAAATTGGGGGACGCTATCAGTTCGCGATGTATCCATCGCACCAATTTCTGCTCATGCGCCGCTATTGCGACCCGATCTTGCTGCTCAAGAAATTCCAGTGCCGCTCCAAGACCCGCTATTGCCGCCAGCGGAGAAGTGCCTGCCTCAAATTTGTGCGGCAAGCCTGCATAATGACTCGTTTCAAGCTCAACATCGGAGATCATTTCTCCACCACCCAGCCATGGCGGCATAGACTCCAAAAGTGTTTCCCTACCGTATAAGAAACCAATTCCTGATGGGCCATAAAACTTATGTGCGGAGGAAACAAAAAAATCACAGCCAATTTTCTGTACATCAATCACTTCATGAGCTGCCAACTGGGCGCCATCAACAATCCACATCAAGTGCTTTCTGCGCAGCAATTGCCTCACTGCAGCCAGGTCCGGCCGCAATCCGAGTGCGTTGGAACCGCCGGTCAGGGATACAATTCTTGTGCGCTCATTCAGCACTTCTCCCAGGCGATCAAATTCCGGGACACCCGCTACATGGGGTACATAGCGCAAACTCAAATTGAATCGCTTGGCCGCCATCTGCCAAGGGATAATATTTGCATGGTGCTCCGCTGTTGAGATGACAATTTCGTCCCCAGCCTGCAACTCACTACACAGGCTGTGCGCCAACAAATTCAATGCCTCAGTAGCACCGCGACAAAATACAATTTCCCTTGTGCTGGCAGCATTAACAAACTGTGCCGCTTGGCGACGCACTCGCTCCACCATTTCTGTAGCCTTACGCGCCAAACGGTGACTGGAGCGATGCGTATTGGCATTGCTGTGCACATAGTAATCGCGTACAGCATTAATCACTGCCTCTGGCTTCTGCGTCGTTGCAGCATTATCCAGGTATACCAACTCCTTATTCTCCTCTTGAGCAAAGAGGGGAAATGACTGCCTGAATGATTCAGCGGAAAAACTCATAGGGAAAATAACTTCTCAGTATTTCGACAGGTAGCATTGGCGATTTCCCGCACGGAAACTCCCCGCAAATCAGCCAGTGCTTGTGCAATTTTAGAAAGGTTTTCAGGGCTATTACGCATACCCTGCTGACCTGAAAGGGGCATATCCGGGGCGTCCGACTCAAGCAGTAATCTCTCCATCGGCGCACGTGACACAGCCCGTCGGGTTTTCGCTGCCCGTGGGTAAGTAATTGTTCCACCGATACCCAGATAGAAACCGCGCTTCCAGTACTCTTGCGCCATTTGCTCACTTCCACTGAAAGCGTGGATCACACCTCCTCGCGGGAGCTTGAATTGCTTTAACAGCCTCAGGAGTTCATTGTGGGCCCGGTGAACATGCAGAATAATCGGCAGTTCATGGTTACTAGCAATCTCCAAATGAAGCTTGAGAATATCTTCCTGCTTATTCAATTCAGTGCCGATAGAGGCATCCAAGCCACACTCTCCAACAGCGACACATGAGTATTTCTCAAGGCTCTCACTAAGCCGTACTCCCAACTCCATCAGGTTTTCCCGCCAGCTGGAATCTTGCGGGATTTTCTTCACCCACCAAGGGTGAACACCAGCAGCCATCATCCAACCGGGCTGTTCCGATACCAGAGCGCCCAACGACTGCCACTGAGCCTCGCAAACGCCAGGGATAATGACCCTATCTATTCCGGCATTGAGACATCTTTGCCACACCTGGTCCCGGTCCAGAGAAAAAACCTCAAAATCAAAGTGGCAATGGCTGTCTATAAATTTCACTTGTGATACCCATTATTCGCGCGCATATTAGCATGAAGTCGCCTTTTCCTCTGGTACACCTGTGATTGAATCTCTTTTGCCGATCGCCCTTTTTGCTTTCTCAGCCAGTATTACACCGGGCCCTAATAACCTGATGATTATGTCCTCAGGACTCAATCACGGCATCTACAGTTCAACACCTCACCTACTGGGAATTTGGCTGGGATTTCCCGCCATGGTGGTTGCCATTGGCTTGGGACTGGGAACAGCCTTCAATCACTTCCCTTTTCTGCATGAAGTTATTCGCTGGGCAGGCATTACCTATTTACTCTACCTGGCATGGATAATTGGTTCGACCCGGGAAATGGGTTCTGGAAATTCAAGCCAACCCCTGAGCTTTACCCAGGCGATGGCTTTTCAGTGGATCAATCCTAAAGGCTGGATTATGGCCACTGGAGCACTGGCTGCTTTCACCAATCCCGGCACAGAAATATGGTCAGGAGTTGTTAAGGTTGCACTGGCATTTATCACCATTGGCGGGCCTTGTGTTGCCATTTGGCTATTCTTTGGCGTTGGGCTAAAACGGTTCCTGACTGAACCACGCTACTTGCGACGCTTTAACATTGCTATGGGATTGTTGCTTGCTGCAAGCGTTATCCCCCTGGCCCTTGAGGGGCTTACCCCCTTTGGCACAGCCACCTGAAAGGCCTCTTCAATAGCTAAAGCTCGGGAGCCTTCAACTCCCGAGGCGCTCAAAGCTAGGAAAAACTAGCGAGACGCAGCCTGGAAACGGCTTGCTGCACGAAGCTCGGCTGAGTCCTGTAACCAAACAATATCTTCAGCCTCTACTTGCTGCCCTGTTATCCCTGATAACTGATCACTGAGTACTTCTAGTCGGGTATTCTCATCGACGCCTTCCACTGGAAGTCGAATCCAGACCTGCCCCTCTTCGTCTGTAACCTCCGCAGGTGCCCCCTGTTCAGTGCTGCTTAAATGGCGATCAAACACCGAGCTGTGACCTGGCGGCAAATAAATAGTGCCATTGGTAATATCGACAGCGAAGGCCACTATGCCCGGCAGCAGGCCAAATAGCAGGCCTGCGCCGTCCAAGATTACGACCGCAGGATCAACTCGCCCACCCGCCTGCCCTTTGCGCTCCGGGTATAAAAAGTAGCCACAGGCACTCAAATTCAGCACAGAAACAAGTACTGCAGATACCGCAATACCACGCTTAACCACCCTATTCATGTGTCACCTCTCACGACAACCCCTGTTCGGGGCTATTATTTGTTCTCTCTCAACCTACATAGGCAGTAGGATTTAGTTGCTATCAGTATCAATTCACGTCAGATAGTCTTCAGACCAAAAGATCACCAAATTTACGCCGTTCCAAACGTTCGTACAACATTAACTGGAATGAATTGCCTAAACTTTAACCAGCACCTGCTACGGAATGTTATGGAGATTTACTAATTTCTGACAGTGTGGAGTGACGCACTTGTGATCTGACCGGGCAGTAAGCAGTCGCCTGGGGTCCGACACCGGAAATTTCAGGGAGCAGTAGTCGTAGCAGGTGCCGCCAGGGATTGGCTAAAGCACGGTATCCTTATCGATGCCGTGCTTTTCTATTTCACTAAATAAGGGATATTTCGTCCTATCGCACCCAAAATTGGCGAGATCCCCTACCTTTCTTCCTGGAAAATTCCCCCTACCGCTGTATCCTGCGCCCAAGAACAAGAGTGGAGCTCTCTACATGTATATCAGCAGCGCCTTTGACAGCGGCAACATCGAAGTTATCAATACCGACAGCAATCCAATTGAGCTGGCAATCCGTCAGGATAACAATTCTGACTTCTACCAATGGTTTCACTTTCGTCTGGAAGGAGATATTGGCACCAGCTATCCCTTGCGTATCGTTAATGCCGGCAAATCCGCCTACCCGGAAGGCTGGGAAAACTACCGCATCTGTGCCTCTTACGATCGCCAAAATTGGTTCAGAATTGGCGCCAACTACGACGGCAATACTCTGGACTTCACTGTAACCCTGGATGAACCCAGTATCTATCTCGCCTATTTCGCCCCCTACTCCTGGGAACGCCACCTGGATCTGCTTGCTTGGGCGCAGAGCCACGACCTGGTCAAACTGCAAACTCTGGGTAAAACCCTTGATGAGCGTGATATGACTATGCTCACGGTTGGCAACGCCGACACCGCGAAACATCGTGTTTGGATGATTGCCCGCCAACACCCAGGAGAGACCATGGCGGAATGGTTTGTTGAGGGCTTCCTGGAAACGTTGCTCGACCATGCCAATCCTACTGCGCAAAGCTTGCTGGCAGATACAGTATTTTATGTAGTACCCAATATGAACCCCGACGGCAGCGTTCGCGGGCATCTGCGCACTAACGCTGCGGGCGCCAACCTGAACCGTGAGTGGCTCAACCCCACAATGGAGCGAAGCCCGGAAGTCTTTTTGGTCAAGGAGAAAATGTTGGAGCTAGGAGGGGATATCTTCCTGGATATTCATGGTGATGAAGCCCTGCCCTATAACTTTGTTGCGGCTTGTGAAGGCATTCCCGGCTATGACGAGCGCCACGCCAAGCTGGAAGAGACATTTAAGCAAGCTTATGAGGCAGTCAGCCCCGACTTCCAAACGGAGCATGGATATGAGCTGGATAAACCCGGCGAGGCAAATTTGACAATTGGTACCGCCTGGGCTGGACATCAATTCCGCACCCTGGCTCTAACATTGGAGATGCCGTTTAAAGACAATGATGACCTGCCCGACTTGATCGAAGGTTGGTCTCCAGCGCGAAGCCAACAACTCGCTCGCGATATTCTTTTCCCAATTCGCGAAGTGTTAAAAACACTCAAATAATCTCTATACGGTGAACTAAATCACCGTTACCAGTAAGAGAAATTAATTTGAGCTGGGCTGTTTCAAACAGCAGCCCAGTTTTAGAGAGACTTTTCTTATTGCAATTATTGATTTATAAAAACCGAGTAGGCGTTTATTTTTGAGCCAAAAGTCACAGGACAGCCTCTATATTTCAAAGATTGCAGAGATCATCAAAACAACATCTCTAACTTTTCTTATTACACTGTGATTTTTTTAATAATACAGCTACAGCAACCAACAAAAGAAAAGTAAATACCACCAACCCCCACATCACCGACTGAAAAGCCTGGGCAAAAGCCTCATTAAACATGTTAGCGATGCGACCGTGCAGAGCAGCAGACACCCCCATTGCGCCACGCTCTATCCTTTCAGGGTTAATCAGCAATGCTTCGATATATTTTTCCAGTACACTGGTAATCTGCACCCCACTTTCCTGCAATTGATTTAGCAAAGTCTGTTTTTCCATTATCCGGAATACAGTACCCACTACAGCCAAACCAAGTGCTGCGCCTATGTTTTGTATGCCCCACAACATTCCGGTTGCTATACCTGCACTATTAGGCGGCAAAGCGCCAATAGCGATTGGCGCTGTCGCACTAAATACAAACCCCCAAGCCACACCGAAAGGTATAAAAGCCAGCAAAAGCGTCGAAAAATTGGTATCCACTGAGAATTGTGTCATTACGATTGCCGCAATCAAAATACATATGACACCAATTAAGATTGGAGCCGCAGGTGCGGAATTAGCCGCCATTCTGCCCGCCACAGGAGATACCAAAGCCATTACCAAGGTAATAGGGAGCAAAATCAAGCCGGACATTACCGTTGTATCCTGACGTACAATATGCAAATAAAATGGTAATAAAAAGAAAGCAGAAATGAGAAATATCAACAAACTAAAATTGGTTAAAACACAAGCGGAAAATAGCGAATTCTTAAAATAGGCAAAATGGATCAACGGTTGCTCCAGTTTTCGCTCAACACGAAAAAGGGCAATAAAACTCAATATAGAAATAACCAGTAACAACAGTATCGGCCAGCTCAACCAACCCACTTGCGCCCCTTCAACTACTAACACCACTAGCGAACCCACACTAAGCGCAAGAAGTATCATTCCACGCCAGTCAATATAACTTTTTTCTTTATCTAAATTTTGCGGGCTCCGCATCACAAAAAGACCAAGCACCATACTAACCAACACAAAGGGGATATTAATAAAAAGATCGACCTCCAAGACAAATACTCACATAGGACCCCACCCAATACCGGACCAAGAGCAAAGCCGACAGCCAATACCGACATCCACCATCCCATTGCAAATCCGGCTTCTTTTTCTACAAAAGTGTGGGACAGCAAAGCAATATTATTCGGCACGATTATGGCAATGGAGACACCTTGAAAGGCCCGCCAGACAATTAACCAAAGTGGATCCTCAGCCAACCCCGCGAAAAGGGAGCTAACTGCAAGTAATACCCATCCAATATTGAGCATCTTCAGGGAGCCCACAATATCCCCCAATCTCCCCATACTGGCCATCAGGATACATAGCATCAACATAAATATATTCATAACCCACTGGGTTTGAATAAAGGATGCACCTAAACTCTGCTGGATTGTCGGCAGCGCAATACTGACAATGGTGTAGTCCAACCCCAAAATAAAGGTGGCTGGAAAGGAGCCAAGCAAAACAACCCACTTATTCATTAGTCGCATAATTCCCCTTATGCAGCTTGTTAATTAAAGCAAGGAAAGACCCTGAATAATTTATCGGCATTTATTGCTGAGAGAGCTACACAACCCATCCATTATCAATAGAATTATGATGCCACCAGAAAACAACAAGAAACCAACCCTCTTCACATAGACAAAAAAGTCCAATTCGTAGTAAAAAGCAAAAATAATAAAAACGGTACCTTAAGGCACCACACACCAATAAAAATTAAAAAATATTCACTAGCGTCTACTGCAAAGGTAGCGTATCTACTTAGTCCGGAGAAAAATAATGAAACACACTATCAGACAGATGATCCTATCGATTCTATTTGTACTTTCCTTCGCCTCTCCCCCCTTTGGGCCGATAGCATTTCTGATTTCCAAAACAGCTGGACAGGCACAGCCTTGGATCTACAGCGTCAAATAGACAACCACACTCCCATGAGTGAAAACAATATTTTGGGGACACACAATTCTTACAACTCAGAAGTGTATCGCGCCTGTAACTTCTCAGTGGGATGTCGCTACCTGGACCCTCAACAGGAGCATTCCATAAAAGATCAATTGCGCATGGGAGCTCGCTTTATAGAACTGGATGTCCATTGGACAACGAAAATGGAGAGCCTTTTTTCCTATCCCAAAAGATTACTTCTGTGCCATGGGCTCTGCAGTATCAATGACAAGTACGCGACTGAAGGATTTAACGAAATAAAGGACTGGCTAAATGACAGCGCCAATCAGGACGAAGTCATCATTTTATATATCGAGGACCACTCTGATGGGCGCCATCAAGATCTCTACAACCAAATAACCGATCGATTCGGGGATAAGATTTTCTACAGTGGCGGCTGCCAGAGTATTCCCAGTAGCCTTACAAAAAATGATGTGCTTGCTGCAGGGAAACAAGTCGTCGTGTGGAAAGATAGCGGCTGCTCTGGAAATGGTGACATGAAGAACATGGCCTTCACCGGATTAGGGGAAATCGGTCGAGTGTGGGAAGACAGCACCACTATTGGCACTATAGGAGAAATTTTTAGCGGTGGTATTGAACGAATCACAGCCGACGATGTGCGCAATGGCTTTGCTATAGGCCACAACATAATCAACCTCGATAATATGAATACGACCGATGGGCGCATCGCTGCAGCTATTTGGTCATGGGATCAGAATGAGCCAAATAACTTGAACAATGAGGACTGCGCTATGCAGTGGGGCAACGGGCGCTGGAATGATGCCAACTGCAGCAACCAATATAGCTTCGCATGTAAGAACACGGCTGACGGTAGCTGGCTGGTCAGCGCCTCAACAGGCCCATTCTCTTATGGTGCCGGGGTGTGCCAAGCACTGGGCAATGACTACGTGTTTTCCGCCCCCACCAATAGCCAGGACAACCAAGCCCTTAAAAGCGCCAAGGAAACCACTGGCTATGACAAGGTATGGATTAACTATCAGGACCAGATAACTGAGGGCCAGTGGCAGCACAATTAACCTCAAAAATCTCGACTTGAGGATTTAGGCTGGATAGGAGGCTAAGCCCGAGCCTCCTATCCAAGGCGAGTTTTATTGAAACCTCTCAAACACAAACCCTGTCACCATATTCAACTAAATTACCAAAACGGGAATATAGCTCTGGGCCCAGCCACACTCTACTCTCCACTGATCGCTGATATGTCGTTAGTTAAGACAAGATCAGGCATAATCTGCCTCCTAACAAGACTGTCAGGACAAAATTATGCGAATTCCTACCACCTGGCGCCGCCTTGGCTTGGCTATAGCCATCGGCGGTGTTATCAGCGGTTGTAGCAAGGGCAACGAAGAAGTCAGCTCACAAGCGCACTCCCATAAAGAACATATCGAGCACAGCACTGAAAAGCTCGATCTAGAAGCCGCTGAGAAGGCTCAAATTGATACTGTCGCCGCCGACCTGCACAAGCATGTCGCCGTATTGGCCTCCGATGAATTCGAAGGCCGCGCTCCCGCCAGTAAAGGTGAGGAGCTGACGGTAAACTATCTGGCAGAGC
Organism: Microbulbifer sp. VAAF005; assembly: GCF_030012985.1. NCBI lineage: Bacteria > Pseudomonadati > Pseudomonadota > Gammaproteobacteria > Cellvibrionales > Microbulbiferaceae > Microbulbifer > Microbulbifer sp. VAAF005. The sequence continues at coordinate 1,239,328 of NZ_CP120233.1, forward strand.
AATTTAAGGCGCTCGGACTTACCCCTGGTGCCGTAGATTCCGACGGTAACCCCAGCTGGTTCCAGGAAGTCCCCATTGTAGAGATGGATATTCAATCCACTTCCCTTACTATTCAGGGCGAGGGTGTAGGCCAGGTTCTAAAACCTATTGACGACATGGTCGCGTTTACCCAGCGGCAAACCAGCGCATCCAGCCTTAATGAAAGCGAATTGGTTTTTGTCGGTTACGGCATCGTAGCTCCAGAAAACAACTGGAATGACTACGCAGGTCTGGATATGGAAGGCAAAACCGCAGTCATTCTGGTGAATGACCCCGGCTATGCCACCCAAGATGAGGCTCTATTTAATGGCAATGCCATGACCTACTACGGTCGCTGGAGCTACAAGTTTGAAGAAGCTGCCCGTCAGGGCGCCGCAGGGGCCATTATTGTCCATGAGAATGGCGCTGCCGGTTACCCCTGGGAAGTAGTGAGCGGCTCCTGGTCTGGCGCCCAGGTAAGCCTTGAAGCAGAAAACAAGAATATCGATCGCGTGGCGATTGAGGCCTGGATCACCAACCAGGCAGCGAAGGATCTGTTCCAGGCAGCAGGTCTCGACTTGGCCGAAGAAATGGCAGCGGCAAAAGCATCGGGATTCAAGCCTAAGTCACTGGAACTCAAAGCCAGCATCGAACTCAGCAACAGCCTTGAGAAGTCCAACTCTCGCAATGTTATTGCTAAGTTACCCGGCAAAAAGTACGCAGATGAAACCATTGTTTACACTGCCCACTGGGACCACTTAGGGGTCAACAGAAATGCTTCTGGCGAAGACCATATCTTCAATGGCGCAGTGGACAATGCCACCGGCACCGCTGGACTACTTGCTCTTGCAGCCCAAGCAGTAAAAGAGGATCAAGCTGATCGCTCCCTGGTATTCGTTGCAGTAACTGCTGAAGAGTCCGGTTTACTCGGCTCCAAATACTATGCCGCCAACCCAGTTGAACCTCTGGAAAAGACGGTTGCCGGCTTTAACTTCGACGCTATGAATGTCTTGGGCCCCACCAAAGACATCACCGTCGTAGGCTTCGGCAGCAGCGAGCTGGAAAATCTCTTAGAAGCAGCCGCCAAAAAGCAGGGCCGCTATCTGGCTGCTGAAGAGCACCCGGAACGCGGTTACTTCTATCGTTCAGATCATTTCAGCCTGGCAAAAGAAGGCGTGCCAATGCTGTATTTTGATTCCGGTAGCGAAAACCATGAGCACGGCCGGGAGTGGGCACAATCCAAGGACAAGGAATATCTCAGCCAGCACTACCACAAGCCGGGAGATGAATACGACCCCAACTGGAACCTGAAAGGCGCTGCTATGAACTTGCAGCTGGGCCTGCAATTGGGCCTGAAGTTGGCAAACAGCCGCGACTGGCCCAACTGGTATGAAGGCAATGAGTTCCGAGCTATTCGCGACGCCAGTGCCGAAAGCCGCAAATAACTAAGCAGGATACACATCCCGCTTTTCCTTGGTGGCACCTCCTCGGTGCCACCAAACTTCCCACCCCAAACATCAACTCTGCATTAGCTGCAGGTGCCTCTCCCTGAATCGAAACCAATAAAAAAAGCCCCACTGTCTCCAGCAGGGCCTTTTATGCGAATGAGCTCTTTAGCTAAATAGCGACTTAAGCAGCGCTAGTAGCCTCAAGCTTTTTCAACTCTTCATCGCGAAGTTCGCGGCGTAAGATTTTACCCACATTAGTTTTGGGTAAGTCCTCACGGAACTCCACATGCTTCGGCACTTTGTAAGCCGTCATATGCTCACGGCAGTAGGCGACAACTTCATCTTCAGTCAAAGATGGATCAGCCTTCACCAGGAAGAGCTTCACCTGCTCACCACTTTTCTCATCCGGGATACCGATAGCGGCAGCTTCAGTGACCTTCGGATGCGCGCTGATCACGTCTTCAATTTCATTGGGATATACATTGAAACCGGACACAATAATCATGTCCTTCTTACGATCTACGATTTTGATGTAACCATCATCCTGAATAACAGCCATATCGCCGGTATTCAACCAACCCTCACTGTCGATGGTATCCGCTGTCGCTTCCGGACGCTGCCAGTAGCCTTTCATCACCTGAGGTCCGCGCACGCACAGCTCGCCAGGAGAGTTGTTTGGCAGGTCATTGCCATTCTCATCGACAACCTTGACCTCAGTACCGGGAACAGGAACACCCACTGTGCCCAGCTGAACACCATCAGTAGGGTTAAATGAAACAACCGGGGAGGTTTCAGTCATACCGTAACCTTCCATGATCATACAGCCGGTCATTTCCTCCCAGCGCTTAGCCGTATCGCGAGTTAACGCCATGCCACCAGAAGCTGTTGAGTGCAATTTGCTGAAGTCCAGTTCAGCAAAATCCTTGTTGCGCATCAGGCCATTGAACAGGGTATTGAGCCCAACAAATCCGGTGAAACGCAGGCCTTTCAGCATCTTCACAAAACCCGGAATATCCCTCGGGTTGGGCACTAACAACGAGTGGTTGCCCGTGGAGAATAGGCACATGCAGTGGATGGTAAATGCGTAGATATGGTAAAGAGGCAAAGGTGCAATATAGAACTCCTCACCTTCTTTCATACCACTGGCAAATGCGATACGAACCTGCTCCATATTCGCAACCAGATTGCCATTTGTTAGCATTGCCCCTTTGGCAACCCCGGTAGTACCGCCGGTATACTGCAGAACCGCAATATCTTCTTTGGTGCGCTCAACATCCTTATGAGGACGCTCAGCGCCTTTTGCCATGGCATCGCGGAAGCTAACTTCATTGGCAAACGAAAATTCGGGCACCATTTTCTTAACGTACTTCGCCACACTGTTGATCAAGGTACGCTTCAGCGGACTGTGCAGATCCGCAATCTCAGTAACAATAACTTGTTTTACATCGGTTTCAGCAACCACCGCAGCAGCGGTATCGGCAATATTCGCCAGTACGATCAGAGCCTTGGCCCCTGAATCATTCAGCTGATGCTTAAGCTCGCGCTGCGTGTACAGCGGATTGGTATTTACTACAACCAGACCTGCGCGCAGTGCACCAAAAACAACTACTGGGTACTGCAGCACGTTGGGCAGCTGGACAGCGATGCGATCACCGGGCTTCAAGTCGGTATGATTTTGTAAATAAGAGGCGAATTTTCCACTTAGCGTGTCAATATCATTGATTGAAAGTGTACGCCCCAGGCATGTGAAAGCCGGCCGGTCACCGAATTTGGCGCAAGCGCCTTTAAAGACATCAAGTATGCTGCGATCAATGTCCAACTCTCTTCTCCCATTCCTGATTGTTGTCGTCGCTTGCCCACACCTTCCGTCTCCATAGGCGAAAGCTGCCATATCTCTGGGCGAGCGAGAATTTATTTATTGTTTGTAGTATCTTTGAGATGGTGAAAAAGAAGGTTTAAAACCTCTCTTTACCGATCTCCCTCTTCACTATTCGCAGGAAATAAACCTGCCAATGCTGCGGCCAACTCGCGATTTCCAGAATATTGAACATCCCCCAAAAGGAAGGCGTGACGCCCACTTAATTGACCGTCCAATATAGCACTGAGAGTGCTGTTTTCCATTTCCAATGTTAGTTCTGGATTATCAGTCTGACCAAATTCGGAAATCACTTTGTAATTTTTAGATACTTCGGTGACATAAACATAGAAGTCACAGGCATCTGGCAGCCGGAACTGTACCCGAGCCAGCGGGTACGAACAAGCTAAGTGACACAGGCGCTCTTGAACCGAATCCGGCAATTGCATCGGAAATTCTCCGTTTAAGCCGCTTTATTACTCACAAAAAAACCGCCGGCATTTGCCGGCGGTTTTAATTTCAGAGCGGGATCAGAATGCAAAATGCTCGGCATCCAATTCCATCAAGTTGCCTGCTCCACTCAACATGGACGTTGCGTGGCTGGAAGTGCGAGGAAGGATACGTTCGAAGAAGAAACGCGCGGTAGTAATTTTCGCCTTGTAGAAATCTTCTTCTCCAGTGCCCGCTGCCAGTTTTTCATTGGCAACTTTAGCCGCCTGTGCCCACAGGAAGGCCAGTACGGTGTAGCCGGAGAACATCAGGTAATCTACGGAAGCAGCACCTACTTCGTCTGGGTTTTCCATAGCTTTGCCGCCAACGTGCAAGGTCAGGTCGCCCCACTGTTTGTTCAGCTCTTGCAACTTAGCAACGAATGGCGCCAGTGCTTCGTTATCAATTTCCGCCTGGCAGAATTTGTGAACCTGCTTGGTGAAACCGCGCAGCAATTCGCCCTGGGTCATCAGAACCTTACGGCCCAACAGATCCAGAGCCTGAATACCAGTGGTGCCTTCATAGATAGTGGAGATACGCGCATCACGTACGTTTTGCTCCACGCCCCACTCGGCAATATAACCGTGGCCACCAAAGCACTGCATACCCAGGTTGGCAGATTCAAAACCGGCTTCAGTCAAAAACGCTTTCGCGATCGGCGTCAGGAACGCCAGCATATCGTCAGCGGCTTTCTTCGCGTCAGCATCGCCTTTGTGAGTGATATCAACCAGCTGTGCACACTTAACAACCAGCATACGACCACCTTCGGAGAAGGCTTTCTGGGTCATCAGCATGCGGCGCACGTCAGGGTGAACAATAATCGGGTCAGCCGGGCCTTCCGGGTTTTTCACGCCCGACAGAGAACGCATTTGCAGGCGATCTTTTGCGTAAGCCAGGGACTTCTGGAAACCGATCTCGGAGTGAGCCAGGCCTTGCAGAGCAGTGCCCAGGCGCGCAGTGTTCATAAAGGTGAACATGTAGCTCAGGCCTTTATTCTGCTCGCCGATCAGGAAGCCTTTAGCACCGTCAAAGTTCAGCACTGCAGTGGCGTTGCCGTGAATACCCATTTTGTGCTCGAGGGAACCACATACCACACCGTTGCGCTCACCGGCAGAGCCATCAGCGTTCGGCAGGAACTTGGGTACGATAAACAGGGAGATACCCTTGGTGCCAGCAGGTGCGTCTGGCAGGCGGGCGAGTACGATATGAACAATGTTGTCAGTCATATCGTGCTCACCGGCGGAGATAAAGATCTTAGTGCCGGTAATCGCGTAGGAGCCATCTTCATTCGGCTCGGCCTTGGTGCGCAGAATACCCAGATCAGTACCGCAGTGAGGCTCGGTCAGACACATAGTGCCGGTCCAGCTACCTTCAACCAGCTTGGTCAGGTAAACCTGCTTCTGCTCTTCAGTACCGTGCTCTTCCAGGGTGTTCATGGCACCGTGGGACAAGCCGGGGTACATGCCCCAGGACCAGTTGGCGGTGCCAACCATCTCGCTCATGATAGTACCGAGCGAGGGCGGCAGGCCCTGGCCACCGTACTCAGGATCGTGAGGCAGCGCAGCCCAGCCACCCTCTACAAACTGCTGGTAAGCTTCTTTAAAGCCTTCCGGGGTAGTAACTTCACCGTCTTTCCAGGTGCAACCTTGCTGGTCGCCAATTTGGTTCAGTGGTGCAATAACGTTTTCACAAAACTTTGCACCCTCTTCCAGGATGGCATCCACGACATCAGGAGTAGCCTCCTCATATCCAAGTGACTCATAATGCTTTTCTGAGTCCAGCATCTCGCGCATTACGAAACGCAAATCACGCAGTGGCATTTTGATATCGGTCATCCTGATAACCTCAATTCGCTTATGTTTGGGACCGGAGGTAAAACCATCCAGTCATATTTATGACTAATTTCTAAGATTGGTTCATCATAGTAGTAAGCGAGCAGCCCCCTCTATGGCCAAACCCGTCCAAAGCGGTGACAAATCGAGGCGAGAGGATGAAAAAAGGTGACTGGCCCAGTCAAATATCCAGGCCAGCTGCGGCGCGACCACCCCGGCGATACTCGCCTGGCGTAATTCCCGTCCACTTTTTGAAGGCGCGGAAGAAAGCACTGGATTCATCGAACCCAAGCATCTCTGCGATCTGCCCATTGGAAAGATCCGGGCAGCTCAGGTAGTGGAAAGCCGCTTCCATCCGACATTCGTCTTTGAGCTTCTGGTAGGAGGTGCCCTCCTGTTGCAGGCGACGACGCAACGTGGTGACCGACATATTGAGCCTCTCCGCCACCGCCTCTGCGGCAGGCATGGACTCACTCACGTCCCGGTTCAAAATGGTTTTCACTTTGGTCTTGATACTATTGGCACTGCCGTCGCTAATTACCAGGTGATAAGGAGCGGTGCGAATAAAGTCCTCGACCATCTGCGGGCTTTGCACCACAGGGTATTCCAGGTAGCGGGTATCGTATTCGAGCGCATTAAACGGCTGCTCAAATAACAACTCATTGGCCTCACTCTGTGCGAGACTGCGAAACTCTTCCGGGCAAGCAAATGAAAAGTGCAGCCTGGCCAGCGGAATCTCCCGCCCTGCCAGCCAGCAATAAAACCTGTGCCAAACCGCTAAGGTTGTACGTACCACACTGGGGCTTGTGTTATTCAGCAGCTGCTCAAATTCGCCTTTGCCCAGCGAACTGATCCCGCAAATTTCAACCCGCTCGCGCCCATGGCCACCTTCTCCGAGTACCGGCTTCACCTTAAAACCTCGGCAGATTTCCATAAATTCGGCACAGAGCGTAATCGCCTGGCGGAGGGTTGCACAGTTCACCACCGCCAGACACAACAAGCGAAAAGACCCGGAACGGACCCTTCCACCGCTAAGCATGCCAAACCACTCATTTTGCGCCAGCCACATCACGCGCTGGTACAAGCGGCCGTACTTCACTGCTGAAAATGCGGATACGCCCTGCAATTCAGACTCATCGATATCGACAGAAGCTAAAAGCTCCTTGCGATCACACCCATGCTTGGTCGCCTCTTCGAGCAGTCGCTCGAGGTAGGCGATAGGGATGCGAATATCCTCTTCCGTTGACGCCATCTATTATTTACGCCTGCGCAACCAATTCAATAAAGCCCCGCACCCAAACGCCAGAGCAATGATGACAAGCAATATCACCAACAGAAGAATGAAATAGGTGACAACATCCTTAACGGGCAGGTCCCAGCTGTAGACTGCCGCCACTACAAAGGCGACACAGGCGAGGACACTGGTAATAAAGGAGCGGCGACTTCTTTTAGCCATGACGATCTGGATACATTGATTTTCAAAACAGGTGAGACTGCCACATTTTGTGGCGCTACCATTGTATTGTCGGCACCCAGTACCGACGCGGCGTCGAATCGTGAGGGATTGGCCGGTTCCTGTCAACGCCGCAGGAGGCACCAATGAGCAGAAGAATGCTGGAACCAGAGGATCGAGCCACGCTGTTAAGGCTTTTGCACTGGCTTATGTGCCTGACCGCCATTATATCGTTAATACTGTTGGGAATCGCCTTTTTTGCCCCTAGCTGATCAACCCACCCTTAGCCAAATGGGCGGGATCTAACAATTCCTCAAGCGTTTCTCTATCCAGGTCCGTCATTTCAACAGCAACATCCAGCACTGGCCTACAGCTGGCATAGGCGGCCTTGGCAATCTCCGCCGCTTTCAGGTAGCCAATCACTGGGTTAAGGGAGGTCACTAAAATGGGGTTGCGGCCCAGGGTTCCCTCAATATGCGCCCGATTCACCGCGAAACTGGCAACGGCTCGATCAGCCAGTAGGGTCGATGCATTGGCGAGCAGGTTAATACTTTCCAGCAGCGTACTGCCTACTAAAGGCAACATAACATTCAATTGAAAATTGCCGCTCTGTCCCGCCACGGTCACTGCGGTGTCATTACCCATCACCCGGGCACAAACCATAGTAACTGATTCGGCAATAACCGGATTCACTTTGCCCGGCATAATGCTGCTCCCTGGCTGCAAGGCCTCCAGGGCGATTTCGGAGAGACCAGCAAGGGGACCGCTGTTCATCCAACGCAAGTCATTGGCAATTTTCATCAGGGAAACTGCCAACACCTTGAGCTGCCCGGACAATTCCACCGACGTATCCTGACTGGAAATTGCGGTAAAAAAGTTCTCTGCCGGGCGAAACTGATGAGATGTGTGAGCGCTGATTTTTTGCGCGAACAGCTCGGCAAAATCCGGGTGAGCATTGAGCCCGGTACCAATCGCCGTACCGCCTTGAGCCAGCTGGGCAAGCCGAGGCATTACCGCGCGAATTCTCTCCCGGCACGCCTCTATTTGCGCAGCCCAACCTCCAACCTCCTGCGCCATTGTCATAGGCACTGCATCCATCAGATGGGTGCGACCGGTTTTTACAATACTTTCAAGCTCCGTGGACTTGTCGCACAAGTCAGTGTGCAAATGGCGCAACGCAGGCAGCAGGGTGTCTCGCACTGCAAGCAGGGCGGACACATGAATTGCGGTGGGAACCACGTCATTACTGCTCTGACTCATATTCACGTGATCATTGGGGCTGATGGTTTGATCACTGTGCTTTTCTGCGAGGTGAGCGAGCACCTCATTAACATTCATATTTGAGCTGGTACCAGAACCTGTCTGGTAAATATCGACGGGAAAATGAGTGGCATACTCCTCATCACCGAGACTGTCGCAGGCATTGATAATGGCCTCAGCTTGCGCTTTATCCAACAACCCCAAGTCCCGGTTGGCCTCCGCAGCAGATTTCTTTATCAACACAATGGCGCGGATAAACTCTGCCGGCAAGCCGTGACCACTGACAGGAAAATTCTCCACGGCGCGCTGGGTTTGCGCGCCATACATCGCCTCAGTCGGCACCTGAACTTCGCCCAGGCTGTCCTTTTCAGTGCGGAATTCGCCACCCATTTCACTCTCCCCAGATGCGCTTAATGCATCGACAGAAGGTTATTTAGCCGCTGCAGCCCTACTCGACCACGACGGTAATTTTCTTGGACATCACAGGCTCTTTATGTGGCACATGCATATAGTTGCCCAGAACCAGTTGTAGCGTATGTTTGCCGGGTGGCAAGGTAACTTGAGTCTCGGTTTGCCCGCCACCAAAGTGAATGATGTTCTTACTCGCCGGCAAAGGCTTGCTCATATCCGGCATATCATCCACATCAATCAGCAGATGATGGTGGCCGGTATTCTCTTGATTGGTACCCGCCGGTGCCACCCCCATACCAGACAAACCAAACTTCACCGTAAATGTCTGGGGCACCTTCTCTCCATCTTTCGGCGAGATAATATAGACCTTGGCATCTGCTGGGGCCTTACTGCTCATATCCATTTTGCTTTCGTGCTCAGACGCATGTAACAGCGGCGACAACATCAGTGCGCTGGCAAACAGCAGAGAACTGGATTTAATCATGTGTATTCCTTCCTGATAGGGCGCCCAGATCGCGCCAATTCTTATAATCTGGCTTTACAGCTTCTCGGCCGCGGCACCTTGGTACCGTTCGGCAAAGACACTTTAACAGACCAAAGTTTCAGTTCCAGAGACTATCAGGGAATATAGTTGCGGAAAGAAAAAGAGAGATAGGATTTGTGACAGCGCTACTTATTTAAATCTGCTTTGCGGCAATTAGGCAAGAGAGAGCCCGGACCAACCGGGCCAGAAAAATCAGATACTCACCCGACCCTCTTGGGTCCATTCGCAGCGAACCTGCATATCGCCGCTGCCAGGCTCGTGATAGAGGCCAGCGGACTCCCAGCTGAAAGAGTGAACGCCGGAAAGCTCAGTTTCCAAATGCACAGTTGCCGAAACCCAATACATACTCTTCAGCAACTCTTCAAACTTCTGTATCCACAAATCCCACTCGTATTCTACCGCCCGATAGGAAGCGCCAAAGTGGATAACATCGGTTTGGTACTGAGATTGCTTCACCTTAATGGTGGGAATAGCAAACATATCCCGGCACAGGAATGGCCATTCATCAGCACTGGGCAGAGCGAGCACAGCATTGCGGTTCACCCTGCGCCGATCGCTGCCGCCAGCGAGGCTATTGCTGTCTTTGATACAACCGTAAACGATGGATTCCTGATCGCCCTGAAGCATTAATTCCATTCCTTACCACAGTGCCACTGGACATCAGGTACCCAGGGCAAAACAGATCTAAGGCATCAACTTTAACGGCGAAGCGACCAGAAAGCCACAAAACAAAACACGAACCTGCAAAGTGCTCAAAAGTTCGGCTATTCAGTTACTAATGGTGCCCCGCCTAAAATACCAGGACTAAATCTCATAGCCCCTTTCGCGCAGCATATCCAGAAGAGCCTCTTCATCCATAACCGTGATACCCAGCTCCTGTGCTTTGGTCAATTTTGAGCCGGCGCCTGGCCCGGCAACCAGAGTGCCGGTCTTGGCGGAAACACTTCCTGCAACTTTCGCACCCAGCCTCTGTAAGTAGTCTTTTGCTTCACTGCGGGACAGGGTTTCCAGTTTGCCGGTAAGCACCCAGGTTTCCCCTGCCAGGGGCTGATCCTGCTCGTCACTCTCTTCCGCTTGCCAATGCACACCCGCCTGCTGCAGTGCCTCCACCTCTTCTTGGGCATGAGGCTGCTGAAAAAACTCAGCAACAAAATGAGCGACCACTGGGCCCACATCTTCAACTTCCTGCAAAGCCTCGACATCTGCCGACATTAGCGGATTCAATTCACCAAAGTGCCGCGCCAAATTACGCGCTGTAGCCTCACCCACTTCCCGGATACCCAGGGCATAGAGGAATTTAGGCAGCGTGGTCTCTTTACTGCGCTCCAGTGCATCAAGGAGGTTCTGGGCAGACTTTTGCCCCATTCGCTCAAGTCCCGCCACCTGCTCCAAATTGAGGTGGTAGAGCCCGGACACCGAGTGTAACAAGTCCTCATCTACCAGCTGCTCTACCAACTTGTCTCCCAGACCATCAATGTCCATCGCTTTGCGCGAAGCGAAATGCTTGATGGCCTGCTTGCGCTGGGCACTACAAATCAAGCCACCGCTACAGCGGACCACCGCCTCACCGGGCGTGGATTCCACCGGCGAACCGCATACCGGGCAATGCGTGGGGAATTCAATAGCGTGACCACCCGGCTTGCGCTTGCTCTCCACTACAGAAACCACCTGCGGGATAACGTCTCCAGCACGGCGAATAATGACGGTATCACCCACCTGTACGCCGAGGCGCTCGATCTCATCTCGATTGTGCAGAGTTGCATTGGAAACGGTAACCCCGCCGACAAACACCGGCTGTAGGCGAGCAACTGGGGTAACCGCACCGGTGCGCCCTACCTGGAATTCAACATCCAACAATTCAGTCATTTCCTCCTGAGCGGGAAACTTATAGGCCATGGCCCAACGGGGTGCGCGGGCAACAAAACCGAGACGGCGCTGCAGGGGAATACTGTTGACCTTAAAAACAATACCGTCGATATCATAAGCGAGGTCCTCGCGCTTCTCGCCGATTTCCCGGTAGTAATCGATGCAGCCCTGAATATCCTTAGCGACGCGCATCTCCCGGTTTGTACGGAAGCCCCAATGCCCCAACAGCTGCAAAGTCTCAACGTGCTTTTCCGGCAGCTCACCGCCCTCTACAAGGCCAGTGCCATAAACACACAATTCCAGCGGTCTCTGCGCGGTTATGCGGGAGTCCAATTGACGCAAACTACCAGCAGCGGCATTTCGAGGATTTACGAAAAGCTTCTCACCCGCTGCGGCCGCTTTGCGATTCAATTCGGCAAAGCCCGCTTTCGGCATATAGATTTCGCCGCGCACCTCCAATACATCCGGATACTTTTCAATACCATCTGCTTGACGCAAACGCAGAGGTACAGATCCCACGGTGCGTACATTCTGGGTGATATCCTCACCCGTCGTGCCATCCCCTCGCGTTGCCGCTCGCTCAAGCACGCCGTCGCGAAATAAAAGGCTGATAGCGATACCGTCTAACTTGGGTTCACAGGCGTATTCCACCGGCCCTTTACTGTTGAGGCGCTCACACACCCGGCGGTCAAACTCCAGCAACTCTTCATCATTAAAGGCGTTATCCAAAGACAACATCGCCACCTCATGGCGAACTTCCTGAAAAGAGGAGAGCGGCTCTGCGCCTACCCGCTGGGTGGGAGAATCCGGTGTCAGTAGCTGAGGGAATTCACTTTCCAGGTCCTGCAACTCGCGCAGGCGCCGGTCGTACTCAATATCCGGCAACTCGGGATCATCAAGCACATAGTATTGGTGATTCGCACGCTGGAGAATTTCATGTAATTCCTGAACACGTTCGCGCACTTGAGGGGAAATAGTTTGATGAGTCATCGGCAATTCGAGTGAATAAAAATAATAGTTAGAAAATTATTTCGATTTTACATGCAAATGCGGCCCGAGCTTACGGCTAATTTCCAAAATGAAAATCAGCCGGCATCCCGGGCCGCATTAAAAATGGCAACAATTATTTAGAGATTGCGAGCTAGCTTTGCGCCATCGCTAAAGTCCTGCGGCGCTGGTACTCCACAACCCGCTGACGATAATGCTCCGCCGTTTGCGCGGTAAATACACTGCGATTCTCATCCTTCAATTCGCCACCGAGCAGCTCGGCAATTTTGTATGAGGTGGAAAGCAGTTGATCGAAAGCTTTAATCGCCTCGCCTTCCACAGGTAGTGTCAGGAACAGGCTAACGCCCGGCGTGGCAAATTCTTCCATCTGGGCCAGATCGAAAACGCCGGGCACAACAATATTGGCGAGACTAAAGATAATGGCCCCATCAGCACCGCCGTGCTCATGGTAGTGAAAAATATTCATTTCACCAAAGCGCATGCCACAGGCAACCATTACCCGAAGTAAGTCATTACCCTCGAAGTAATCCCCTTCTGGCGCCATTACATTAATCACCAACACCTCACGGGTGGGAGCAGCTTCACCAACACTGCCAGAGCTTGGAGATTGAGAAGATCGCTCGGGTTGAGAATCCTCATGCACCGCTTCATGCTCAGGACCGTGAGCGCTATCCATCGCATTTAGGCTTTCAGCCTCATCCAATGCAGGCTCATAGCGTTGCTCTTCACCAACCGACTCCATCAGGGTGGGGACTTGCTCTTCCAAATCGAGGATACCCTGCTCTTCCGGGCTCCTCTGGGGGTTGCTGCCGGCGAGCGGTTTGCGCGAGGAAATAAAGCTCTCCTGCACCTGGCGATTCACATGTAGCGCATCCTCTAGTGGACGGCGCTGAACAACGCGAGCCTGCCCGGGCAATTCGCTGTTTGCGGGCTTAGGCTCCCGCGTCTCTGGGGGTTTGCGGACCGGAGGCTCTTCTTCAGCCTTCTCTGAGACCGGGTCAGCTTCATTTTTTACTTCAGATTGCATGGCCCGCGACAGATTGCGGGAGACCTTAACTGCCGCGCGCTGTCGCAAGATCGCTCGGCGTATGCCATCGACCACAACGACCAGCAGAACGACAACCAGGATTGTAACCAGCCAGTTATCCATTTTTTAGCGCCTCTCCCTTTACGCCCTTATGCAGAAGCCAGCTCGGCTGCTTCTTCCACATTCACCGACACCAGTCGGGATACACCCGGTTCGTGCATGGTAACCCCCAGCAACTGATCCGCCATCTCCATTGCGATCTTGTTGTGGGTAATATAGATGAACTGAACGTGTTCTGACATTTCTTTAACCATTCGTGCGTAACGACCAACGTTAGCATCGTCAAGGGGAGCATCCACTTCATCCAACATACAGAAAGGTGCTGGATTCAGACGGAAAATCGAGAATACCAAAGCGATCGCCGTCAGCGCTTTTTCTCCACCCGAGAGCAGATGGATTGTGCTGTTGCGCTTGCCCGGCGGGCGAGCCATGATCGCGATACCAGTATCGAGCAGATCTTCACCGGTAAGTTCCAGATAGGCATTACCACCACCGAAAACTTTCGGGAAGAGTTCCTGCAGGCCCGCATTTACCTGATCAAAAGTTTCCTTGAAGCGGGTTCTCGTTTCCTTGTCGATTTTCTTAATTGCATTTTCCAGGGTCTCCAGCGCTTCCATCAGATCCCCATGCTGGCGATCCAGGTAGTTCTTGCGCTCAGATTCCTGCTTATATTCATCGATAGCGGCGAGGTTAATCGGCCCGAGACGCGAGATACGCGCAGCTACCAACTCCAAATCTTCCTGTACCTGTTTAATCGTCAGATCGCCAGGTAACTGTTCGAGCAGCTGATCGATATCGTGCTCGCTCTCGCGCAGCTGCTCTACTAATCCGTTTCGTTGCACTTCCAGAGTCTGCGCAGCGAGACGCTCCTGCTCAAGTTGCGCGCGCACCCCCTGAAGAGCCGCCTCCACTTTGTGGCGCTCCTGTTCCTGCTCACGCAGGCCAGTCTCCACTTCTTCCAGCTTTTTGCGCGCATCGGCGAGTTCCGTTTCCACCTCAATACGCTCGCCGAGTTTTTCTTCCAACTCAGCCTGAAAATCCTGGGAGGGGTCCTGGGTCTCCTCCATTTGCTCCTGCAATTGCTGACGACGACTGCGCAACCTTTCCAGCTGCTCGCTCATCACCTGCAAAGTGCGCTCGAGAGACACCATTTGGGTGCGCACTGATTGCTCGCGCATAGCCAGTTCATGAGCGCGATCCTTGTCCTCCCGCGCACGCTGGCGCACGGCATCCAAAGCTTCGCGCAATTCCTCCCGGCGTGCCATTAGCGTTTCGCGACGATCGGTATCATCGCTCATCGCTTCGACAGCTTCCTGCAGCATTAGACGAGCTTCCGACAGGGACTCCCCTTCCAGCTCCTGCTGCTCACGCACCTCATCGATTTCCTGCTCAATTCGGATACGGCGCTCATTCATCTGCTCCGCACGCGCCCGTCGGGCGGACAACTGGCTGCGCAGCTCTGCCTCGCGACGCCCGAGCTGGTCGGACTCATTGCGAGCCTGTTCGATGGAGCGCTCGAGATCGACCGTTTGCGTGCGCAGGGACTCGCGTCGCTCGGCAATACTCTCTATCTGCTCCTCACATAGGGCCAACTCCTGCCCCAGGGTTTCAAGATCCTGCTTGCGCGCCAGGACCCCTGCCTCTGCATCACTGGCACGATTCACTCGCAACCAGTTGGGGCCGAGCCAGAGCCCATCGCGAGTCACAATAGACTCATGAGCTTGCAAACTCGCTCGCCTGGACAGCGCCTCTGTCAAATCCTCTGTGGTATAAATTCCCGCCAAGATGCCGGAGAGAGATGCCGGCCCCTGAACCATATCCTGCAGCGAAGGAAGCACTCCCTTCGTGCAGCTATTTACAGCACTGTTATCGATCAGAACCGCTTGACCGCTTTCCAGTGCCGCCAATCCTTCAGCCACGGACTCGAGCTGTTCGACACATACCGCCTGCAATTGGGGGCCGAGGATAGTTTCAACTGCGGTTTCCCAGCCGGGCTGGGCTTTAATCTGGTCGGCGAGCCGGGGCTTGTCAGCCAGGGCTTGCTGCTGCAGCCAATTCTCAACTGCCTTGCCTTGCCCTAAAGCAGCTTGCTGCAAGGCTTCCAGAGACGCCTGACGGCCTCGCCCGGTTTGCAGCTGCAAGCGTAACTGATCGAGTTCGGTAGCCAGCTCCCGCTCCTGCACACGGAGACTGTCCAGAGACTCGCGACGCTCTGCCGCTTCCTCGCGGCGCTCTTCAGCCTGCATTTCCAGCTCGGCCATCTGCTCGTTCAGCTGCAGTGTCTCTTCATCGTCGTCAGAGACCTGGAGGCCGGACTGCTCCGCCAATAGCTTATTGATCCGCTCCAGCAGCCGCTGGCCAGAAGTTTCCAGGTGCTGGATTCGGGATTGTTGCACTTCAGCTTTCTGACGGGAGCCAGAGGCACCCTGGTTAAACTGGTCCCACTCGTTCTGCCAATTGCGCATCTGCTCTTCAGATTCGAGCAGCGCCGCAGCAGATTCCTCTTCTGCTGCCAAGACCATCTCCAGGTCCGGCAGGATAATCTCAAGTTCCTCCTCAAACTGGGCCGCTTTTTCGCGATCCACTTCGAGGTTGGTCTCCGCCTCGCGATATTCCTGTTCGGTTTGCGCCAAATCGGAATGCAGGCGAGTAGAGCGCTCACGAGCGTGGGCAATGCTCTGCTCCAAGCGGGCGATATCTCCACCGACGGCGTAGAAGCGCCCCTGGACTTCGTTAAAGCTGTCAGATAGCTCGTGGTACCCCACGCGCTTTTGCTCAATGCCTGTGTCACAGGTGACCTGGCGGGTAACCAGCTCTTCAACGGTGAGTTCAAGCTCACCTATTTGTTGCTGCTTGGCCTTGGATTGGTCATCCAGTTCGCGGTATTTGAGTGCCTGTAAGTTAGCCTTGTGGCTGCGCTCTTCCTCTTTAAATCGGCTGTATTTTTCCGCTGCTGCGGACTGTCGCTCCAGTCGGGACAACTGACGATCCAGCTCATCGCGGATATCCGTGAGGCGCTCAAGGTTTTCCGAAGTCCGTCTCATCCGGTTTTCGGTGTCCCGGCGGCGCTCCTTGTATTTGGAGATACCGGCGGCCTCTTCGATATAGACGCGCAGCTCTTCGGGCTTGGCTTCGATCAACTTGGAGATCATGCCCTGCTCAATAATGGCGTAACTGCGCGGGCCCAGGCCGGTACCCAAGAAGAGGTCGGTTACATCGCGGCGGCGGCACTTCTCGCCATTCAGGTAATAGGTGTTCTGTGCTTCCCGGGTTACCTTGCGCTTGACGGAAATCTCCGAGAAAGAGGCATAGGCTCCAGAAAGCTTGCCCTCAGAGTTATCAAATACCAACTCTATCGAGGCCTGCCCCACGGGCTTGCGGCCACTGGAGCCGTTGAAGATAACGTCCGTCATCGAATCGCCGCGCAGGTTCTTTGCGGAAGATTCCCCCATTACCCAGCGCACCGCATCGATGGTGTTGGATTTACCACAGCCATTGGGACCCACCACCGAGTTGAGGTTTGTCGGAAAATAGACAGTGGTAGGGTCAACAAAAGATTTGAAGCCCGCTAGCTTGATGCACTTCAGACGCATGTATTTATAAACTCGATATTTTTCTCTGCCGGGCGGGACACCAAACCTTCAATCTTACTTGGTGTCGCCAGAGCATTCAGCGCTATTCTTCACAGTAATGTTCAGTCGGGATTATCAATCCGACCAAGCAGCGGTCAAGTCAAACATGACGATCGCTACCAAATGCCAACTTGCCCCAATAGAACTCATCAATATCGGGGCAATGTGAGCTTGAGGCCAATTAGACGCAAGAATGCCATCCGGCCGCAAATAAAAATGAGGCCACAGCTTACACTGTGACCTCATTTTCGACAGTCACAGCCAGTTACAGCTGACTATCGATGGCTATTGACTGAGTTTCACTCCAGCGGGATTTAGGTAATTCACTAATCACTCCTTGCCAATCCCCTGGAGCTGGACGCGCATCCCCCTTAATGGCCAGTCGCGCCACCAACTGTACAGAGTCGACAGTGGCGATGGAGCTTCCAGGCATCAT
This sequence comes from Microbulbifer sp. VAAF005, assembly GCF_030012985.1. Lineage (NCBI taxonomy): Bacteria > Pseudomonadati > Pseudomonadota > Gammaproteobacteria > Cellvibrionales > Microbulbiferaceae > Microbulbifer > Microbulbifer sp. VAAF005. The sequence goes on from NZ_CP120233.1 coordinate 1,256,667, forward strand.
TGCTCGGGACTCATCCAGCACAACCTCTGCCGGTAACTGCCCAGCCGTGAGGCGCACAATAGCCAGAGGCATCGGGCTCGCAGCACTGCGTGCATAGATAAATACCGGGGTAGATTCTGGAGCTTCAACCCCCTCCCCCAAACTGACCTGAACTCGAATCTGCGGGCCTTTCTCTTTCGTTTCTACCTTTGCCTGCACCGCTACAGCCTCACCGCTGTCTGCCAAAGCGCTCTCGGCCCTGGCAACGCCAGCCTGAAGCGCCTCTGCTGCTGCAGATCCTGGGGGAAGCTGGCTAAGTGCTAGCTGCCAATGCTGGCGAGCCTTGCGGTAGTCCCCATCTTCAAAAGCGGCAATACCCGCCAGGCCCAGCACAGTGCCATTGGATGGCTGCACCTGTAACACCTGCTCAATCAAGGAGCGGATTTCATCGGTAATCTTGGAACCGCCTTCAAAAAACAGCGCTTGCGCCAGCTCAGCTTTAACATTGGCCGCCTGGGGCTCGCGAGCCACAACATAGCGATAGGAATCTACCGCCCCAGCCAAATCGCCACTCACCAGTAGCCGCTGCGCCAATATATAGCGACTGCTAAGATCATCTGGATGAGTTTTAGCCCGCTCCTGCAACTGACGGGTGATTTTTGCCTCTTCCTCCGAAGAGGTGTGCCCACCTTGGCTCGCCACCATATCGCGATACAAAGCTACTTCGGACGGTCGGTCGGAAAACCCGTAGGCAGCTGCTGCAATTGCAGGCACCAAAACCGCCAGCCCGATTAGCAATCGGCCGCCACCCTGCCTGGCTTCACCAGATTGACTTTCCTGCTGAGCCGCCAGCAGTTCCCGCGCGAGATCTGCCTCCAGCTGGGCAAACTGCTTTTCATCCATCGCACCGCTCTGCACCGCAGCGCGAAGTTCTTTACTGCGCTCCCGGTAGAGCGCTGCCATAGCCTCTCGCTTGCTACTACCGCTGCGACGTCTGCCTGCAGCTCTCAAAGCAGGAATCAGAAATACAAAAGCTACCAACAGTAGCAGTAGGGCTACACCAAACCAGATATCAATCATTTACCTTCCTTCCCGCTATCACCTTCATCTACAGCTCCTTCTCCCAACAACTGCTTTAATCGACGCCGCTCATCATCAGTGAGTTCCCCACTGCCGTCATCTTGGCGAGCCCCGGTACCACTTTTTGAGCGCATCACGATCACAATCAAGGCCAGAAGCCCGAAAACGGCAAAGACTCCCGGAGCCAACCACAGGATCAAAGTATTTTTCTGAACAGGTGGGCGGTAGAGCACAAAATCCCCATAGCGGGCCACCATGTAGTCAACGATTTCCTGGTCCGTAAATCCCTCCTCCAGCAAACGGCGAATTTCACGGCGCAAGTCCGAGGAAATAGACGCATCGGAGTCTGCCAGGTTCTGGTTTTGACATTTGGGGCAGCGCATCTCTTCAATAAGCACGCGATACCTTGCATCCAGCTCGGGAGAGGACAATTTTTGTGTCTCAACTACCGCATGTGCAGCGATGGACAGGCAAAAAATACCGAATACCAGTACAAGTTGGGCCAGCCAGGTCTTCTGTGTCACAGCTTTTCTCACGCTCTAACTAACGGGAATTGGGGCGATTATAACAGTGTCACCCCCCGGCGGACACGCCCACGAATTCACACAAAAGCGCGTTAACTCATTGAAAGACAAAAAAAAATTCAAAAAAGGCGTTGACGCCACGAAGAATATCATTAAGATACGCAGCTCCTGACACGGGGTGGTTAGCTCAGTTGGGAGAGCGACGGCCTTACAAGCCGTAGGTCACAGGTTCGACCCCTGTACCACCCACCACTTCTCTTACTCTTGCCCAGCAAGAGAAGCAGGAATGCGGACCGGTAGTTCAGTTGGTTAGAATGCCGGCCTGTCACGCCGGAGGTCGCGGGTTCGAGTCCCGTCCGGTCCGCCATATACAAAAAAGCCCTGCTGCAAGAGCGGGGCTTTTTTGTTTGTGCCTCATATCTTTTCATTTTTCTCATATTTTATTTTCAGTTGCTTACGCTGGAAACTTGAAAGAGCCACAAAAAAATAACCAAATCTCAGCGTAAAAAAATAGTGCGAGCCCCGTGCTGGCAAAATTTTTCTGCAACAATTTTCTCTAGCCTGAATTTTTATTTTCTGAATTTCTACGCAGCTGATTTTGATCGATAAAAACAGCTTAAAGAACCCTCAAAAAATCCTCTAATTAATTAATTTTTAAACAATTTTTGGATGTTTTTTATTCTTAAAAAAAATTTTTAAAAATCTCCCAACAAAATTGTTGACCGCAAAAAAAATATCATTAAGATACGCAGCTCCTGACACGGGGTGGTTAGCTCAGTTGGGAGAGCGACGGCCTTACAAGCCGTAGGTCACAGGTTCGACCCCTGTACCACCCACCACTTCTCTTACTCTTGCCCGGCAAGAGCAACCAAAGAGAAGCAGGAATGCGGACCGGTAGTTCAGTTGGTTAGAATGCCGGCCTGTCACGCCGGAGGTCGCGGGTTCGAGTCCCGTCCGGTCCGCCATATACAAAAAAGCCCTGCTCGCAAGAGCGGGGCTTTTTTGTATATGAAAAATTCAAAACCACTTTTCAATACACAACCACCTCCCCACTCCCCACCACAAACTGTGCAGACCGACTAACAAAACTAATAGAAAACCGGGGCAATGAAAGTAGCACCCTGTTTTATTACCAAATATTGCCAATAGACGAGCAGCAATTTCTTCAAATACACACCCACTTCTCACACTTAAAGCCAGACGCAAACTTTTTTAGAAAAACTTCCCTAAGTTGTTGACCTAAGTAAAAAAATCATTAAGATACGCAGCTCCTGACACGGGGTGGTTAGCTCAGTTGGGAGAGCGACGGCCTTACAAGCCGTAGGTCACAGGTTCGACCCCTGTACCACCCACCACTTCTCTTACTCTTGCCCGGCAAGAGCAACCAAGAGAAGCAGGAATGCGGACCGGTAGTTCAGTTGGTTAGAATGCCGGCCTGTCACGCCGGAGGTCGCGGGTTCGAGTCCCGTCCGGTCCGCCATATACAAAAAAGCCCTGCTCGCAAGAGCGGGGCTTTTTTGTATGCGCTAATTAGAAAAGAGTTTGGTTTTTTAAACTTCAGCTGAAGCCGCCTGGCTCTCCTCCCATTCCCCATCCACTGCTTCTTCGCCGCCATGCAATAGATGCATCAATCGCTCCAGCTCCGGCATTTCGTTAAAGCACTCCGCCTCACCAGAAATTTCATCCCAGGATGCTTTGGATTCAGTGCAAAGATGGGCCACGACCTTCCCATCGATATCCCCCTCCAGCAATCCAGCAGGCACCCAGAAGTGCGTTGTATTACTCATTAAGTGAGGAACTGTACTTCCGCATCCACCGCAAAAGTCAGATCGATAGCCCGTAGGAGTCCGGAATGAAGAGATTCTGTCTAAGCCCCGCACCCAGCGAAACTGATCCCGGCTAATAAACATGGCAGTATCCGAGGCGGAACCACTCAATTTGCGGCAGAGCGAGCAATGGCATTGGTAAAGGTTTGGAATTGGCTCTTCCAGCTGGAACTCAACCCCACCGCATAGGCACTTACCATTCATCCCTTTCTCCTTCCGCAAAACTGTTATTCGAAGTCGTCCATGAAATCGCAATAGGTTAGCAACAATATCTCAGTCCTACCCAAGACTCCTATAGACACACAGTGAAGTAAATGCCATTTGGCGCCTCATTCAACGAATATCATTAAATATCCAAGGATCTGGGGTTTAGCTTCGCCGTGAGGATATGATCCTCCCAACATCCATTGATCTTCAGGTATTTTGCCGCCCTACCCTCGACAACGAAGCCCAGTGCCTCCAGTAGAGCAGCCGACCTATCGTTGCTAGGCATGTAGTTTGCCATCACCCTATTCAAATTTAGGGTGTCAAAAGCATAATCAACGACATGACGACACAAGCTCCCCATTAAGCCCCGCCCCTCGTGGGACTGGTCAACTGCATATCCCATATTACAGGCCTGAAATGGGCCTCGGATGATATTCGTCAAGGAGCAAACACCCAGTAATTGATCACACCCGGACTCTAATGCAGCAAACTTTAAAATTCCTCCAGAGCTTATGCGTCGAATCCAGGACCCGGAACTGTGAAAACCGGGCTCACGAATGGGCTCCCAGCGCTTCAGGTGCTCTTCATTAGATAAATAAAAAGCAGATATGGCGGGCGCATCTGTCACTCCGAGCAAACGTATTTCCACCAGTCGATTACCTCACCATTCACATTCTGATTAAGCTCAATCAACCCATTCATACCGGCACTACTATTCAATTGACGGTAAAGAGTCCCGCTGACCGGGAAGCTCACGAAGAAATTCCCAACCCCGGGTCCTGCCGCTCTCATAACCTTCCTCGAGCAACTCTGCTTCCTGGGTAAAACGCTTAACCGGGAAATTGTCTGGAGGCGCAATAACCGAAACCTGGCACCCCTCTGGAGGCACCTCGATAAACTCCAGAGCCCGATTATATTTCTCCCCCTCTCCAGCACGGCCTCAAATAGCCGGGCATGATCACGGAAAAACTGTTTGATAAACTTTGGAGCAGGCCCCTTAATTTTCCGATACCCCAGAGGGCGCGAAAGAATAACGGTTATATTTCTGGCCCCCTGCTGATAGGCCTGAATAATCGGTATCGAATCAGCCAGGCCACCATCGGTCATAGGCTCCCCATCCACTTCAGGAAACCCCCGGTAAGCAACCGGAATGGCACAAGAAGCCGGGAAAACCTGGTGCATGTTTTCCGGAGTTACTTTCAGGTATCTAGCCTCCCCCGTGTTGATACTGGTAGTCACGGCATAAAGCGGTATTCCATTCTCAACATAACTATCGACACTGAGCGGAATATCCTGATATGACGCATGCCACAACCAGCCAATATCACAAAAATGACCGCCTCGGAGATAGCGGCGCCAGTCAATGAAGTCCGCCCGCCGGGCATGGTCCATTAGTATTTGCCGACTTCGCCCATGGTTTCCCGCCAGATAACCAATCAAGTTGGTGGAGCCTGCGGATACACCGATCGCAAAATCAAATGGCCGATAGCCCGCCTCCAAAAATGCATCCAATACGCCTGCAGCGAAAATCCCCCGCATAGCACCCCCTTCGACCACAAGGGCTGACTGGGAATTCTCGTTAATCAAAATACAGTCTTCCATAGCGAGCAACCGTTAAAACCAAACCATCTCTACCTTTGCCAAGCAGATTCCAATAGCACTATGATTGAGGCATTCAGGTAATCCGTTGAGTTAAACCAAGTATGCCAACAATTGCGTTTAAAGCGCCGTGGAGCCGCCAGCTCCAAATTATCAGTGCCATATGCACATTACTCCTACTGGGACTGCCGCTCTTTCTGGCATCGAGAGCACCAGCTGCTCCATCTACCCTCTATAGCATTGCCATAGCACTTCCGCCTGCAATACTGGCTCTCAGCGCCTTCTTTGCCATCCGTGGTTACGCCATCAAAAATGGCAACCTCTTGATATTGCGCCCGGGCTGGAAAACCACCATCTCCTTGGAGGGGCTATCTGAAGCATTCCCCGACTCAACCGCCATGCAAGGATCAGTCCGCATCTTTGGCAACTCCGGCTTATTTGGCTATATAGGCCTGTTTCAAAACCAAAAATTGGGGCGCTATCGTGCATTTGCTACCGATCAGCAAAAATCTGTCGTACTGCGTCTGGCTACACAAACTATCGTGATCACCCCCGATAAACCGGAGCGGGCAGCGGACATTCTCCGCCAACACTGCCAACTTCAACCCAATCCAAATTAATTGCTCCGACAACAACGCCACACGAATAGGCACGAGAAGTCGACAGGAAGTTCAAACCGATGAAAAAGTTCGCTTTTATAATTGCCGCCGCATTTACGCTGCTATCAGCAAGTGCTCACTCCGCTTGTGTGATTTTATTGCATGGACTAGCCAAATCAGATAGCTCAATGGAGAAACTGGCAAAGGCCATAGATGCCGAAGATTTCCAAACGGTCAATATTGATTACCCTTCGACCAAGCACTCCATTGAAACCTTGGCCAGCATGGCCATAGCGCCTGCTGTCGAGGAGTGCGGTAACGCGCAAGAGATCAATTTTGTCACTCACTCCATGGGCGGCATTCTGGTAAGGCAATATCTACATTCAGCTGAAATCAAAAACCTGAATCGCGTTGTCATGTTGGGCCCACCCAATAAAGGCAGCGAAGTAGTTGATAAACTGGGAACATTCCCCGGCTTCAAATTTATGTTTGGCGATGCTGGGCTACAGCTGGGTACTGGTGAGATGAGCGTCCCCAACAAGCTCGGTAGTGCAGATTTTGATGTAGGTATTATTGCCGGTACTCGCAGCATCAACCTGATTCTATCCCGCCTTATCCCAGAAGCCGATGATGGTAAAGTCTCCGTATCCAGCACAAAACTGGATGGCATGAATGATCATCTGCAAATGCCAGTGACCCATGTGTTTATGATGAAAGATAAAAAAGTTATCTCTCAAGTTATCCATTATCTCAAGCATGGATTCTTTCATAGAGCCGGCAATCAGGCATCCAATTAAAATTAATCGATCTTATAAATAATCTATACCTTTTAACTCCAATCACATTACAAAATTAGTGACAATAATTTGGAATTCACCTTTATGCAGTGGCAATGGTGCAGCTTTAAAGAGCTTACGCTCAGTCAACTTTACGAAGTTTTGCGAGTAAGGCAGGAAGTTTTTACGGTAGAACAAGATTGCCCCTATCAGGATGCCGATGGCAAAGACCAACACTCCTGGCACCTGATCTGCTGGGAGGGAGACGAAAATAACCCGCAGGTTATGGCCTACCTGAGAGTTGTTTTCCCAGGCCTTAAATACCGGGAACCCTCGATAGGAAGAGTGTTAACCGCAGAAGCCAGTCGCGGAACAGGCCTGGGCAAGGAGCTGATTCGCCGAGCCGTAATGCACACATGCGAAGAATACCCCAACACTGGTATTCGCATTTCAGCTCAACAACATTTGGATAGATTTTACGGGGAGTTTGGTTTTGAGCAGGTGTCTGAGCCGTACCAGGAAGACGGCATCCCGCATATCGAGATGCTTCGCCCCGCACATAACTGAGGGGGCGCTAGGGGACTGCAGGGTTACTGCAGCCCAGGAAATTAATTGCTACCCAGAGGACTGGCACTGGCAGGCACAGGCTCACTACCTCTCTGGCGAGCCTTGCTGTAAAAGCATGAAGCTGCAATGCCTGCAGCAATTATCAGCCAAACAGCATTAGCTACCAGGGACGCCCGCACAAAGGAGTCCCCACCAAATTGCGCAACATGCACCGCTACAGCTCCAACACAAGCGAGAATGGTTGCAATCCGCAGAAACATGGACCACTTAGCCACAGTCCCTACAAACGCCGCCACAACACTTAGCAGCAAAGTCACCAACCAGAATACCTGTGCCGCATTGAGCTTAAAGGCCAGGTAGGTAACCGCACTCAGCGCTATAGCAAATGGTATACCCCATACCTGAGCAGTCCAGACTCGCTCAAGGCGCACAGCAGGATTACCACGTTGGCGCTTGCGTACGAACCAGATATTAATACCGGATACCACCAGCAGGCACATCCCCACCCCTAACAGAAAGTAGGCGATTTTCACCGGAAAGCCTGAAAAGTGGCCAAAGTGTAAGCGGTAAGTAGAAAGATAAACCTGCTTGGCCCCATCGCCCTCAGACCAGCCCTCTTTTTGAATCAGGCTGCCGTCGGGATTAAAGTGATATCGCTCACCCCAGACTAACCGCTCAGGAACCCGAGTCCACACCTCAACAACCTGACCCTCGCGCCCTGGGAATGCTACCTCAATACGGGTGCGCTCCTCCTCTGGTGCGATGCGATCCATCGTTGCCAAGATCGCAGCGTAGTCTGGATAATCGACTTCAGGAGCATTTTCCTCCATCACTGGATGGTCCGCATAGAGCATATGCTCGACCTTTTCCGTATCTCCATCAAAGAATACGCCGGCAATTGCAAAAGCAGCTACCTGGGACAACCCAATAAAAGCACCCGTAATAGCGATAGCAAGATGGAAAGGTGAAGCCCAAACACCCAACCGATTATGTAAATCCACTTGCTGCAAGCGCTTAGAGCCCGCAAGACGAAAAGAAAAAGCATCTTTAATGATTTTTGGATGGGCCAACAAACCGGAGACAATCAATGCTGACATCACCACACCGATTAGGCCAACCAGTATAACTCCATAGCCAACCGGGAGGTTGAGCGCAAAATGCAAATAGGCTAGGAAGTGGGTCCATTCGTGTTCAACTTTACCAAGCAGGGAGCCATCTTCAGCGACATACCGCTCCATATCACCAACTTCAACCACCAATCTAGGCATATCCTGATTGGGGATGGTGAATTTGATTGACTCGAGATCTTCCTTTTCTTGCTTGGCCAGCGCGATAGCATTCTCTGTCGCAGTCCGGTACACAGAGGCTTCAACATTAAGGTTTTCCAACTCTGAGGCCTGCTCCCAGCGTTCGAACTCATTGTAGAAAACCGCCAGTGTTCCGCTGACACAAACAATATATAAAAGGGTGGATATCGCCAGACCGAGAACTGAATGCCCATCAGTCATATTACGGACAAAGCCAGGGGTCGGTTTAAAGGAAAGTTTCACGTTAAATTCCTGCTCAAGTCCGTTGATTTATGCTGCCGAAGCCGGAAGCGAAAATGCCAATAACAAACCGCTAACCGCTGAGAACGCCAACAGGGCAGCCGAAGGGCGTAATAATTTTTTATCAGCGCAGCACCAAATCATCGCCAGGGTCCAAATGGTCACTGACATGAAGGCACCACCAACTAATCGGGCAGCTTCAGAAAATCCGGTAAAACCGAAGAAAAGCAGACCGGCGATTAGGCCACTAGCAGTGGGCAACAGAAAGGCTGCCATAAAACGCATGAAGCCCCGCAACCACAATAGAAGCAGGGCTTGAGATTCGGGTGTCCCCGAGCGCTGTTTTTCAATCGGCCTGGGACCCTTGGGCCAGTCTGCCTTTAGAGCCAGCAGAGCAAAGGCCCCCAGCATCACAATCAGAGTGGCAATACTAATTCCGAATTCCACTCCAACAATTGAGCTCCAGCCAATGGCCGATAACACCATGGCAGCCCAACCACCCCACCTGCGTACTGGCTCTGCCCCACTACGGCTCCAGGCGGAATAAAGGAGCAAAATACCAGCTAAAGCAAAAGCACTGGAGGCACCGGCAATCATATAAAAAGACATTGGTATTACCATCACAGCGGGATTCAATTCCCGTCTGATTGCTAAAACGTAAAAAAGGGAGCCTGCCCACAGACTCCCCCTGCGGACAAACTCCCTGCCTACACTAACTTAGAAGGTGTAGCGTGCTTCCGCAGTTACGTAGCGACGCTCACCGTAGAAGCAGTCACCTCGGCTCAGACAAGCGGTAGTGTGAACTTCATCGGTCAAGTTCTTTGCATTCAACTGGAACTTCCAGCTTTCCAGGGTATAGCCGATAGCGGCATCATACAGAGTGTATGACGGGTTATAGGACGGGAAGGTTCCGGTTGAATCTTCGACACCGGTATAACTTTGACCCACATAACGAACACCGATGCCGGCATTCAAACCAGGTAACAGGTTGCCAAAGTCATAGTTCCCCCAGACGGAAAACTGCTCTTCAGGGACAGCTTCGATATCCTCATCAATGTTGAGGCTACTGTAGTTGGCAACCAGACTCAAATCACCAAGCTTACCTACTGCCTCCAATTCAAAGCCATCGAGCTCGGCTTCGCCAAGTTGGGTTTGGTAGCCCTCATTATCGTAATCGTCTACTAGCAAATTCTTCTGCTTGATTTCAAAAGCAGAGGCTGTAATCAACAGATTGGTACCTTCAGGTTGGTATTTGATACCTGCCTCTACCTGCTCCCCCTCAACTGGCTTGAACGGAGTCTCATTCGCATCAGAATCGTTTACAGGTTCGAAAGATTCAGAATAGCTTACGTAAGGTGTGATACCGTTATCGAAGGCATACATTACACCAAAGCGCATAGTCGTAGCATCATCCTCAAATGAAGAATCACCAGAGTCGGACTTCGCATTATCGCGACGAATTCCAGTGGTGATAATCCAGTTTTGAATGCTCATTTGATCCTGGAAGTAGAATCCAAGCTGCTCGGTATCTGTACTGCTCTCAGACCAGTAATCAGTTAAGCCTTCCAAGTCATTCAAGCTACTCAGACCAGCAGGCACGTAACCGTAAACCGGGTTAAAGATATCAATGGTCCCGCCGTAGCCATACAAATACAGACGATCATTGGTTGTTGTTGCATCCTGGCTATCCAGACCAAAAGAAACCTGATGCTCCAATGCGCCTGTGGCAAACTCCCCAGACATACGCAAATCGAAGATGAGCAGGTCGCTTGTCGCATCACTCATGTAGATAGTACGTGTTGCTTCACTGATATCCGGGTTGAGGCGCGTGGCATCAAAGTTGGTCCACATAGAGTTGTAATCAACTTCCCCTTCGGAGTAACGCAATCCGGCATTTAATGCCCAGCTATCACTGAAGCGGTGATCAACCCAAACACTGTAAGAGGTTTGCTCTGTATCATATTTATCCCAGCCCGGCTCACTTAAGAAAGTATCGGTGGGAATATCACCGTTTGCGTTATCAATCAGGGTACCGCCCCAAGGCAAAAATGCGGTGGTAGTACCAGATTCATCTTTTTGATAGGAGGTCAGGAAAGTAACTTCAGTATTAGCACTCGGGCGCCAAGACACTGAAGGCATAAACAGGGTGCTGTTATCATCTACATGATCAACTTGAGCATCCGCATCACGGTCATATCCAACTACACGATACAGCCATTGCTCGGAACTATCTATCGCTCCAGTAACGTCACCAGCAAAAACGAGACGATCGTAGTCGCCAGCCTGAACCATCACTTCGCCACCAAACTCATTTTTAGGGCGCTTAGAGACCAGGTTCACAATACCGCCTGTAGAACCCTGACCGTAAAGCACGGAAGATGGTCCTTTTAGGATTTCAACGCGCTCAAAAGCATACGCATTAGCGCGAGAGCTGGTGTAACTACCAAAGATAGACTGCAGGCCGTCAATAAACATAACCGGATCTACGCCGCGAACTGTCGACCAGTCACCGCGCGCATCCACACCATAAGTCCCACCATTAACGCCAGCGACATACTGCAAAGCATCTTGAACGGACTTGGCACCGATAGAGTCCAGGAAGTCTTTATCCCGTAAAGAGATGGAAAAAGGAGTCTCATCAACCGGAATATCCAGCTTACCGATAGAGGTTTGGCGAGACAGGTTCAATTCACCGGTTACATTTACCTCTTCAATACGATCATCTGTGTTATCCGCAGCAAACGCTACAGAAGAACCGCCCGCAGCAATAGCCAGTGCCAACAAGGAACGGCTGATTCCAGAAATTACAGGAGAAGCTTTTTGCATACTTTTCGTTCGAGCGGTACTCATAGAGATCTCTCAATGCCAACTGAATTTAGATAGATCACGTTTTAGGTGTGACCTTGATAACTGGTCGCGAATCCTAATAGGAATCGTTATCATCTACAACATTATTGGAACATTTTTTTACTAAAAATGTCCTCGCGGCAGTTAATGACAAAAATACCAGCAGAGAAAGACAATCTCACAGCAGCTAAATTGCACGTTTTTACCAGTTAATTCAGACCTAGAATGGGGCTCAGGAGGTTTAGATTCGGCTTGAACACAAGAAGATAGCTGGATGACCGCTCAGCAGCCGCCATCCAGTTTAGTATTTTATTTTATTCGACCAATTCGCCTAGGGGTGCTCCAGCCACTCAAGGGTAGGTATAACTAGCCTGCACTCCCAAAGGCATTCCCAGTGTCCAGTAAGCCACCAGGAACAGCGACCAGCAAATCAGGAACACAATGGAGTACGGCAACATAATGGATACAAGTGTCCCAATACCCGTTCCCTTCACATAGCGCTGGCAGTACACAACCACCAAGGGGAAGTAAGGCATCAACGGGGTAATGATATTGGTGGAGGAATCACCTACCCGGTAAGCGGCCTGGGTGAGATCAGGGGAGAAACCGATCTGCATCAACATAGGCACAAAGATGGGGGACAGCAGCGCCCACTTGGCAGAGGCAGATCCCACAAATAAGTTGATAAAGGCTACCAGTACAATAATGCCCATCAGGGTAATCGGGCCCGGCAGCTCCATCGCCGCGAGCAAGCTCCCTCCCTCTACCGAAAGCAGCGTACCCAAACCGGAGCGGGCAAACTCAGAGATAAACAACGCACAGAAAAAAGCCATCACGATGTAATAAGCCATGGAGCCCATGGTTTTGGACATCGCATCAATAACATCCTTACTCTGGCGGAAGGTACCGGCCGCATAGCCAAACACCACACCGGGAATCACAAACAGCAGGAAGATCAGCGGCACAATCGACTTCATAATCGGCGCTGTGAAGGAGGCTAATTGCCCTTCTGCATCGCGCAAGGCTGAGGTTTCCGGCAGCATCCAGGCCACAAGCCCGACGATACCCGCCACCATCACAGTTACAGCCAGGTACATGGCTTTTTTCTCGCGGGCGCCCAGCTCCTGCATTACTGGCATATCCGCTTCATCGCCATCCACCTCTACATTCTTGAGGCGGGGCTCGATGACCTTATCCGTCAACCACCACCCCAACAGGGTCACCAGCAGGCAGGATGCCGAAGTGAAGAACCAGTTATTAAGGGGGTTTACCTGCATTTCCGGGTTGGCGATTTGTGCCGCTGTCTGGGTAAAGCCTTGCAGTAAGGGATCAATCGCTGAAGGAACAAAGTTGGCAGAGAAGCCGCCTGAAACTCCGGCAAATGCCGCAGCGATACCCGCTAAAGGGTGGCGCCCTGCCGCATAGAAGATCACCCCTCCGAGAGGAATTACCAATACATAACCCGCATCTACGGCTGTATGGCTGACGATGGCCACCAAAATCAACATAGGTGTCAGCAGCATCTGCGGCGTTACCGCCAGCAGCTTTTTCAATACCGCATTGATAAAGCCACTCTGCTCAGCCACACCGACCCCCAGCATGGCTACCAACACCACCCCCAAGGGCGCAAAACTGGTAAAGGTAGTTACCATACCAGATAGGAAGCGGGCCAATTCACTACTGGAGAGCAGGTTGGTTACCTGTATCGCCTCGCCGGTAGCGGGGTGTAAGGCTTCGAAGTTAACACCGGAGAGAAGCCAGGAGAGCACCCAGATTCCCACCATCAAGATCAAAAACAGAACAGCGGGATCGGGTAATTTATTACCGACAACCTCAATAAAATTGAGCGCTCGATTAATCCAGCCATTTTTATTATCGGCACTATTGCCGGCATCAGGATTTGCCTGAACGTTTTCCATGTTTGCACCCTGTACATTTATTATTTTTTATTAAAAAGGAGGCCGCTACTCCATGGCCTCCTGCTTTTTCAGGAAAAGCTCTAACCTATCTTGCGGATACCAACCGCGTGACGCAACTTCTCGATAAAGGGCGCAGAGTAAGCGCGAGCCTTAATAGCCCCCTTCTCCAGCTCCGTTTCAATTTGGTCTGGGTTAGCCAGCAGCTCATTGTAGCGCTCGCGAGCCTCACCGATCTGGCCGTTCACCAGCTCAAACAACTGCTTCTTGGCCTCACCCCAGGCAATGCCCTCTTCAAAAGCTTTGCGCATTTCTGCTGTCTGTTCTTCGCTGGCAAATGCCTGCCAAACCTGGAATACAGTGGAAGTATCCGGATCTTTTGGCTCACCCGGCTCCAGCAGGTTGGTTTTGATCTTATTAATGTGCTTTTTCAGCTTCTTCTCAGGAAGGAACAGCGGAATAGTGTTGCCGTAACTCTTACTCATTTTGCGGCCATCCAGGCCTTGCAACACAGCTACGTGGTCGTCAACTACCGCTTCTGGTAAAGCGAAGTGCTCACCGTAGTGGTGGTTGAAGCGCTGGGCAATATCCCGGGCCATTTCGATATGCTGTACCTGGTCTTTACCCACCGGCACCTTATTGGCGTTGAACATCAGGATGTCCGCGGCCATCAGGATCGGGTAGCTATACAGCCCCATGGTGACGCCAAAATCGGAATCTTCGCCATCGGCGCGGTTGGCATCTACCGCTGCTTTATAAGCGTGGGCACGGTTCATCAGGCCCTTGCCGGTCATACAGGTGAGCAGCCAGGTTAATTCAGGAATCTCATGGACGTCGGACTGACGGTAAAACACCACATTGTCGGTATTCAGGCCCAAGGCCAGCCAGGTTGCAGCGATCTCCAGGGTGGACTGATGGACCTGTGCCGGGTCCTGGCACTTAATCAGTGCGTGGTAATCGGCCAGAAAGTAGAACGATTGGTTGTTTTCATCCTGACTCGCGGCGATCGCCGGGCGGATTGCACCCACATAGTTCCCCAGGTGTGGAGTACCGGTTGTTGTAATACCGGTTAATACGCGCTGTTTCGTCATAATTCCTTCGTAGTCTGTACTGTCATCAGGCAATAGAGACCGAATCATACCCCTTTAGTGCCCAGGGGTGTATCAACCAAAGGTACCGACTCCCCATAGCTGTACCAACACGCGGCCAACGTTAAGCCTCAACCGCCACTTTGGCGGAACCCTGGAATTGGCGCTGATATTCGCTGGGTGAAATCCCAAACGCCCGACGGAAATGGTGTCGCAAGGTCGCGCTACTCTCAAAGCCAGCCAGTTGGGCTGCTCTGTCTACAGACTCCTTACCGGACTCCAGCGCCTTCTGCGCCGCCCGCAAGCGCTGCTGAATCAGCCACTCCTTGGGAGCAATTCCCATCGACTGGCGAAACTTTCGGTCAAAACTACGGCGGGATAAATGAGCGCGCTGCGCCATATCATCAATTTTGATAGCGCCATCCAAATTGCCAATCGCCCAATCCAGCGCGGCGGAGAAGTGGTCTGGCCGTTTGGCAACCGGCATCTCCACATATTGGGCCTGGCCACCCTGCCTATGGGGTGCCATCACCAGCCTGCGAGCCACCGAATTGGCCAATTCATAACCATGGTTGCGCCGTAAAAACTCAATCCCCAGATCAATGGCCGCACTACTACCCGCAGCACACGCCAGTGCGTCCTCCCACACGTAGAGAACATCTCCCACATACTCCACCGCAGAGAAGCGCTCACGAAAACGCTCCGCAAACAACCAATGGGTAGTCGCCTGCCGGCCGTCAAACAGTCCCAATTCCGCAGGCAGAAAAGCACCGGAGCAAAAAGTTAGAATCTGGCGGCCGGCAGCGGCAAACTCAGCGACCGCCCTATATACCCGCTCTAAATAAGCATCTTGTGGTTGTGCATTAGTCGACCAACAGGGAATCACCAGCAGATCATAATCCATCAAACTCTCTACCCGCCGACAAGCCAGAGCCAGACCGCCGGTCGCCAGAGGGCTTTCCTCAGCGAAAGTCACAATTTCACCCGTATAGAGCTCGCTAAGTTCAGGGCGGGGTAGGCAAAAGAGTTCGGTAGCGCAACCGAGTTCGAAGAGTGAGACCTGCCGGTGGGCGAGAACAGCCACTTTCTGGCTCTTATTAGGCTTTTGTGCCAACGTCGACATAGGTACTCCTAACCCCCATAAATTAGGTTAACGAATAAATCCAACCCAGCATACCCAGTTGAGCAGTTATTGAAAGCAATGCCGGGAATAAAACCCTCAACCTTTGAAGCATTATTTAATCGGTAAACCACCATCATCCTCAGATAAGTAAAGCCGCACCCCACTAGCCAAAACCGACCCACAAGTTTGTACGCAGAATTGGCGCAAAATTAATGCTATCTGGCTCAGAGGCGGATCGCCCGGAAGCAACCAAAAAGGGACACTAACGCCACTTGGAAACCTGACGAACACCGAGAAATCACCGGGAGTAATATATGAGCTCAGCCGTAAGTAGAGTGCCCGCTGCCAACAGCCAAGATGCGCTAAACCACTTTCAAAACCTCCTATCTTTTGAAACAGACTGCTGGGATGTACACCACGCAGTCAGCCAGAATCGCAAGGATTTCGTACTTTTAGATGTGCGAGGTGAAGAGGCCTATAAAAATGGACATATACAAACGGCTGAGTCCTTACCATACAGCCGTATCAATAAAGACAAGCTGAGCGAATACCCTTCAGATACTTTATTTGTTGTCTATTGTGCAGGCCCTCACTGTAATGCGACAGAAAAAGCAGCTATCAGGCTGGCCACACTTAACAGGCCGGTCAAGAAAATGATCGGCGGCATCACCGGATGGTTAGATGAAGGGTTTACCCTCATCCAAGAAACAGCCAAATCAATTTAATTCCTATTGTTGACCTCTTGCAGGATGACATAGCTTGGCATAAGGATGTGTCAAGCTATTAACCGCCGGCTCAAAGAAATACTGATTAAATGGTACTGATATGTTTGTTCGCCATGCCCACCCCACTGACTGTTTTTATCTTTACAATATGATGCGCTGCTTAGCCAGGCATAATAATTCAACGGACTCTTTCCATATTACCCAAATTGAATTGCAAAATAGGTTGTTTCAGAGGAAAGAGCATCAAGTACTGGTTGTGGAACAAGACCACAACCTTGAGGGGTATATCAGCTTTAATATTATCCCAGAAAGTGAAAGCTCGGCGGCCTGGGCTATTATCAGTGAGCTATATATCGGGGATTGCGATACAAACCGAAAAGAAGAGATTACCCAAGCCCTATTGAGTGCAATTGCGAAAGAAGCTCGGAAGTATCGCTGCATGGATATAAGGTGGAATGTATCTTCAAAGGGGCATAAATAAAAACTGGCTTTTTAGCAAGGGTTGCAAGTTCAACTTGTAATATAAAAAAGATGGAGAATTCTAAAGCTCACCTGACAGAAAATAATTAGCCCTTCCGCCACCTAACTAGCTTTGATATTCAAAAGAGCCTTTTGGCAGCAAAGAGACACTCGAACCAGAGTGCGTATATCGCCTGCCAGCCAAAGGCTAAAACTTTATGTTTGGAGTCTAGTTTCTTAATCGCCTGCCCCCCGGAATTGTCCCCCTTACGACATATTCAAGCCTCCACTTTCTGTTTCTTTTTGATCCTCACATAGACTTCTTCACGGTGGATAGGCAGTGACTTGGGTGCACTTATACCTATCTTAACTTGATTACCTTTTACCTCCAGCACTGTGACTGAGACATTTGCTCCGATTCTTAGATGCTCACCTGTCCGTCGCTTTAAAATCAACATTCTCATTTCCTTCAATAATCAAAGTTTGGGCACTTCCGGGATGGGGGAACTTGTGATTCAACGTTTGGAGGAAATATGGGGTGGTGCGCGAGGACAGTAGACAAGGAAGAGGAAAAGGCGGGCGCTAGACTTCCAGAGCTCGGGAATTGATCCCAAACTGCTGAATGTACTCCACTTTATTGAAGACGAGTGGGTTTCTAGCGTATTATCCATATAGCCAGTGCGTCCTGAGTATTTTTTTTTATAAATAAAAAAAAATACGTGCTATCCAGGAGATGGAGGTCGGCCCTCCGTTATCGCTTTGCAGGAAGTGATAACAAACCCCCTCAAGGTGATCGGAGTAAAGAGCTTTGGTTAGAAGCGCTTGAGGAAAAGGCGTACGAGATACGTCAGGTATGTTGTGTAGAGACGAATGCAAATGAACCACTGATGAGGTGTCGAAAGCGTATTACCAAGATGATGTCAAAACCCGTGCACTGGCTAAGTGCGGGGATAAGCTTGGAGGTTACCTGTTTACCGACCGAGTGGCATCCGGCATAGAGGTGGCGTGAACACACAACAGGCTTTTGGGTGGAACAGGAGAACCTGTCGTCCAGGTGTTAAGGAAGAGCGTCAAGTAGAGGCCCTGCAAGACGTTGAGTACCAAGACTGGTCACAGGGGCGGAACAACCCGTAGTAGTGGAGAAGCGGCTGTAATGGACGTGGAGCGAAGGGGTTGTCGTATTCGGCGACTAACCGTGTAATCAACCCAGATGGGGAGGAATTAACGATTAGCGCAAAGCCATTCAATATTCCCAAGCGAGCGGTTTGGGAAGCGTGGAAGCAGATCAAGGCCAATGGCGGCGGAGCGGGGATTGATGAGATAACGATAGAGCAATATGAATCGAATCTCGCCAAAAACCTGTACAAGCTATGGAATCGGATGTCATCTGGCAGCTATTTTCCATCAGCCGTCAAACGAGTGGATATTCCGAAACTCGATGGCAGCCTGCGACCACTGGGTATCCCCACAATCGAAGATCGCATTGCGCAAATGGTGGCTAAGCAACTGCTGGAGCCAGAATTGGAGAAGGTATTTCACCCTGACTCCTACGGCTATCGGCCAGGCAAATCTGCTATAGACGCAGTGCGCCGAGCTCGACAACGATGCTGGGATAGAATCTGGGTAGTTGATTTAGATATCAAGGGTTTCTTTGACAATATTAATCACGAACTCCTGCTGAAGGCATTAGATAAACATAATAATCATCAGTGGGTCAGGCTCTATGTACAGCGCTGGTTAACGGCTCCAGTACAACATCGGGACGGACAGCTTGAAGAGCGAACACAAGGTACTCCACAAGGGGGTGTAATCAGCCCTCTACTGGCAAACTTGTTTTTGCACTACGCGCTGGACGCCTGGATGGTGAGAACGCACAGAGATATTCCTTTTGAGCGTTACGCGGATGATGCTGTTTACCATTGTCGTAATCCTCGAGAGGCGGATCGCTTACTGGCGGCTCTAAAAGCACGCTTGACTACCTGCGGGCTTGAGGCTCATCCAGAGAAAACGCGCAAGGTCTATTGCAAGAACAGTAATCGTAAAGACTCCCACCCAGTGATCCACTTTGACTTTCTGGGCTTTCGATTTGGTCCCAGAAAAGCAAGGAATCGCCAAGGACAGATCTTCACCGCATTTAGTCCTTCAATGAGCCCTAAGGCCTTCAAGAGGATTAAGGATAAGGTCAGGCAATGGCGAGTAATAAACTGGGTGGATCGATCACTATCTGAAATGGCAAAAGTACTTAATCCCGCAATACAGGGTTGGCTGAACTACTATGGTCACTTTGGGCGGAGATATGGTGTTTATCGACTTCAGAAGTATCTTGACCAAACGCTGATGCGTTGGGCCAGGAAGAAGTTTAAGCATCTGAAGCGAAGCTGTTTCAAAAGTTGGGCCTTTATTGGAAAAGTTCGTCAACAAATGCGCGGCTTGTTTGCACACTGGAGAATGGGAAGATTGAAAATGTGCTGAATACGAAGAGCCGTATGAATTGAGAGGTTCACGTACGGTTCTGTGAGAGGTCGAAGGGGAAGTTCCTTTGGTCTACTCGACTTTTGATAGTGTCTGTATCAATTTGGTTAGCTGACCCCGGGTGTTGGTAGCACCTTGGGTCAGCGCCTTTTACTTACTCTTATGTCACGCTACCGTTCTCCTTTTAGGGGATGGGTCTTTTAGAAAACTCTCAGCTCTCTCTAGGCTTTCAAGCCTGTAAAGCCGCTTTAATCAGCTCACTCAATTACGGTCAAAATACTAGAAATATCTATCGATTTTACGCAGCTTTGACATTAAAACAAACTTAATAAATTCCAATAAGATCATTTTCGTGCCTATATTTTTTATATTTCCGACTTGGAAAATCTTAAACAACAACCAGATACTGCTATTTAGATTGGAACTCCTACTATGTTTTTTAGAAAAGCTTGAAGGATAGAGTTCTAAATATCATAGCTAGGGAGAGCTTGCAGAATCAGGTTAAAATTTCATGTGAATAAAATTCACGCATATTGGTTTGGTCGTCGCATTGATGCAGGAATAAATTATGGTATTCAAGCTACCACTGGTGCCAGCCTTGGGTCACTGTTATATGACGCTTTGAATGATGATGCGACGGATGACTTTGGGGAGAAAGCCGCCCGGCACCATGCCAAATGTAGTAAAATTCTTGAAGAAAATCCGCTCCAACCCGGTAGTGGATACACTGGTGATAGTTATACAAATCATTTCCACAAATGCGCTCAAGAATGCATGAAAGAAGACGATGACTGTAAATAGGTAACTAAGAAATGGATAACGATATAGCCTATAAAGTTCAAAAGAAAATTTACAGCGAACACCCTGACATTGAAGAAAACATTGACAACAGAACAGACAAGTATGGTCAGCTAATATCAGGCTAATTTTCTGATAAAAGATGATTCAACATTTGTTCGTGTCTATTCAAAAAATTCTTTGTGACACTGTAGTGTTCAGTATCTTGATAGCTCACAGTGTCAATTCCATTTTCTGAAAAGTGATATATCTTCGCATTCGGATATGCCAGTAAGATAGGTGAATGTGTCGCGATTATGAATTGCGAGTCATCTTTGACCAAATCATGAATTGCCGTTAAAGCTGCCAATTGTCTTGTTGGTGAGAGTGCAGCTTCCGGCTCATCCATTATATACAACCCTTTTCCTTTTAGTTTCGTAGTCAAGGTCGCCATAAATGATTCACCATGGGACTGTTCGTGTAGCGACTTGTTTGAATAGGTTGTGTAGTATCCAGTTTCATCCATCAGCGTGGCTAAATTGTAAAAACTTTCTGCCCTTAGAAAATATCCATTTCGGGGATGTTTGAAACTCTTTATTGTTTTAAGGCATTGATGAAGATTTGAATGCGAGCGCCTTGTAGAAAAGGTCGAATGCTTCGTACCTCCTTCAGCGTTAAACCCTAATGCAACTGCAATGGCTTCGATCAAAGTTGACTTACCAGTACCATTTTCACCTATAAAGAAGGTGACATTAGGGTGAAATCTTAGTGAAGTTAAGGTCTGGACGGCAGGTATGCTATATGGATAGATATCGAAAGAATCGATACCATCCCTTTTAAGTTGGATTTCGCGCAAATACGGTAGGTCTTCAATGGTCATTTCGAATTCAACTAAGCCTATTGCTACTTTGTTATTCTGATTAACCAGACTTCAGTTCTGGGTATTCATCGAATATTGGGTTCACTATGTTCAGTGGCATGCCCCCATCAATAATGCCACTAAACTTCGATAGTTTTTAAAATCCTTGTCAGTGCATCTCCCGAACCAGACTAACGGACTGATCAAGTCTGCCGCAAATTCGATATTAAATCAGCTATTTGAGAAGCCATTTATTTATCCATGCTATTCACAGTCATCGTCTTCTTCCATGCACCCTTGAACACATTTGTGGAAACGACTTGTATAACTATCACCAGTGTATCCACCACCGGGACGGTGCGGATTTTCTTCAAGAATTTTACTACATTTGGCACGACAGCGGGCGGCTTTCTCCCCGAAGCCATCAGTCGCATCATCATTCAAGGCGTCATATAATAGTGACCCAAGGCTGGCACCAGTGCCAGCTTGAATACCGTAATTTATCCCTGCACCAATGCGACCACCAAACCAATATGCACCGCGTACTGCTGGATGTGCAAGTATCTCACCTGTTGGGTCGGTATGTTCTTACCCATCCGTACAGGTGATTCAAACCATTGACGTACCCATAGTCAGGGATAGCTAAGCCAATTTGCGTGGCGATTCGCCTTTGCGGATCACTAAAGTCCAGTAGGATGCCACGGGGATCGCTTTGAATATGCCGTCCAATATTGGGGTCATAGTCCCGGAAGTAGTTGTAATAATGCGCAGTTTCAACGCCCTTGAATAGCTAATCTCAATCTGCGCCACTGGCATATTGTTGAGATAGATATAATCGACCTGGTTTTAGATCTCATTGCCATCAGCAGCGATATTGGTCTCCGCCAGGTATTGGCCACTCAGATCATAGTGCAGCAGGTTATCTTCTGTTTTATCTGTGTGTACTCGCTGGCCAAGGGCATTGTAATAATAGGTACCCTTAAGGGTGCGATCTTCGCTATAGGTTTTAAGGCGATTGGCATGATTACAGGTATACTGCTTGGCACCCTCAGCCATGCTAATCGTGCTGCCCACCTCATCGGTCACCCAGGTCTCACTACCTTTGCTGATCAGTCGGTTGGAGCTGGCTTCATAGCTATAAACAGTACTGCTCTCAATATCACCGGTGCTGGTAGCGTCCTGCTGGGTGCGATTGCCCACCGAGTTGCAGTAATAGCTGTTTTCGCCCTCGACATAGCCTTCATCCGTAAGCCGGTTTAACTTATCGTAGATAAATCTCCGGTCCTTGGCGTTATCCAGGTTATCCGCTATACAGGTGATATTGTTGGCTAAGTCATAGGTATAAAACTCAGAGCGAACATTACCGATCCCCGAGGCACTTACAGTTTCCAGTCCGCCATCCAGGTCGTAGCTATAGCTCTGGCTGATACCATTGCCGTAATCCATAGAACTAATACCGCCGAAAGGCTCACAATTTTGGATACCCAGAATTAGCTAGCCAAAAATCTACCAGATACCGACTCGCAAACACAGATTTTGGGATTGCTAGTTTTGTGAAAAAAACTAGAAGGGAAAGACAACTAAGGGATAAAGCGAACTTTAAGAAACGACAAAGCCCGGCGCTGCTGAGCTTTGTCGTTTAGTGGTTAAGAAGAAGCCTACCCTTTATTCAATTCGCAACGTAGCTGCACAAAAGACCCTATTTTATTTCAACTCTACAATCATTCGGCGCCCAGGATCCCCCCCTTAAAATTATTCCCGGAATTCCAAGTAAGTTATAGCAGACTGAATTGCCCCACCATACAAAAAAGAAAAAGCGCCCCACGCTAGAACCTGCCCCCAAAGAAAACCTGCTTGGTACTGACTAAGTATCGCCGCAATAAAACCAGGTAGAAATATAGCCTCTAAAATAACACTCGCTATAAAACTTACGCCCCACCCGCCGAAAACAGCCAAACAAATTCCGCAAACCAAGTTTAACTTAAGTCTAACTATAAGAGCAGCAAGCAACACAACACCCAATGACTGAAGCAACAATAAATAGGACTCACTATACTTAAATTTAAGTTGGGATTAGCCATAACCATACTACGCTAGCGGTTACGAATACTGACAAGATTCGCCTTATAAAAGCTCGATCATTTAACAGTTGCACCTTCAAAGTTCTCCGAAAGATTTCCTGGAAGCCAAGTCTGACCATCTAGGCGATTGAAAACTTTCGACTTATTAAGAACGTCTGATGTATTCATGGAGCAAGTTAACCCAACGGCCGTAGAACGTTGTATAAATATTGCTTCCGGAAATTCATCAAAACAACAAAGAAAAAAGTCTAAACGTCACATACATTGACACAACAAAGGGATCACGACAATATACTGTATATGAAAATATATTAAATTTGTTTCCACAACCATACCCCGATGCTCACAGAACTCTCTTGATGCAACACCCTACTATCACTGCATCACTCATTGTGTACGCAGGGCATTCCTTTGCGGGAAAGATGCTCAGCCAGGGAACACTATGAGCATCGCCCCAGTGGATTGAGGCCAGAATGCAAAAACTGGCTGGCAGTTTCGCCCTTGATATCGCAGTCTATGCAGCAATGAGTAATAACTATCATATTGTGCTCTATATTGACTCAAATACATCCAAAACTTGGCCCGACACTGAAGTCATTCATCTCTGGCGGGAGCTTTTTAATACTCCCATACTGGCTCAACACTATGTTCAGAGGTACACCCTTAATCACGGTGAGATGGAAAAGCTCAAGGAACTTATTGCTCTCTGGAGAGAAAGCTTGATAGATATCAGCTGGTTTATGCGCTGCTTAAATGAATCTGTCGCTCGCCAGGCCAATGCGAAAGATAACTGCACAGGCCGCTTTTAGGAAGGATGCTTTAAATCCCAGGCCTTGCTAGATGAGAGAGCTCTCACTGCCTGCATGGCCCATGTCGATCTCAATCCTATCCGAGCCAAAATAGCAAAAACCCCGAAAGATTCTAGCTATACTTCCATTCAGCAACGTATTCATGCAGCAATCTGAGGTGAGCAGCCCAAAGAGCTGCTCTCGTTTGTTGGCGATGAGCGACTAAACATGCCTAAAGGACTTCCCATTCGGCTGGATCACTATTTAGAGCCAGTGGACCGGAATGGTAAAATTTAGATTCCAGAAAGCGCGATTCCATTTCTGAGAACGCTCCCCCAATACTCGAACGACTGGGTATACCATCAAAACATTGGCTTTATCTCAGTCACAACTTTAAAAACCGCCTCAAAGGCTTAGCTGGATCAGCAGAGACCGTACGAAAAGTCTGCAAACAGCTCAGTAACACCGGGGGTACGGCATCCGCGATTGCCCGCGCTACTTTTCTGTAGCACCCTACTGATTATTCCCTCCTTAGCTACCTTAACTCCTCTTGGTTTTTACCTTAATAAATGCAAAGGCTAATTGTTAATTTTCTCATTACGCCTTTGTATCAATTAAAGAAAAAGCAGACATTATGGGGGCCTTTATGGATGTCCGCGATGTTAAGGGTTCGAGGTAATTTCTGGATGTTTAGTATTTAGTGTACTCTGTTGGAACCATATTACCAAAACCACCGTACGCTGGGCTCTCAGTAAAGATTAACAAGCTCAAATAACCCTGCGTAAACTCCGAAAGAGAGATAGAAAGTCGAACACTGCTGCCTTTCTTTGCAGCACTGGGAGTAAAAAAGCTAGAAAATCACTTCCGCAAACCGCTTACAGGAACTCCAACCCAAATTATAGCCTTTTCGGATTGAAGCCCCTTCAGGTAAAAAATAAAAGAGAGATTTAATTAATAAATATAGACAGCACCCGCAGCATCTGCATCATTTATGTCCTGATCAGCTCCTGAACCCTGCTCCTCAGAAGCACCAACTACCAATGTGTTTCCATCACCACTTATAGCAATTGAAGTCCCAAAGTAATCTCCCGCATCAGTATTTTTCGCTTTCAGGTAAGCGCTCTCAACCCATTGTCCATCCATTTTCTTGTAGAGATAAGCAGCACCTGCATTCGCTGCCGAATTATCACTGGCATCAGCATCGAAGCCTTTGCCAGCGCTGCTCTCCTGAGACCCTACCGCAAGTAGTGAGCCATCAGTATTAAGACTAATAGCCGAACCAAAGACATCACCTTCATCAGTGTTACTCGCTTTCAGATATTCATCCTGAAACCAAGCATCTCCATCGTGGGAAAACAAATAGACAGCACCATTGTTATAGCCGCTAAGGTCATCGGGATCTTGTGAGGCTCCTGCCTGGAGCGTTGCGCTCACCGCAAGTAGGGTACCATCGCCACTAAAGCTTACATCCCAACCAAAGCGATCCCCTATATTTGCATTACCTGCAGTAAGTAACTGCTCCTGAACCCAACCGTCACTATTGGAAAATATATAAGCAGCTCCTTTGGCTCCGTTTCCACCAATAGCG
Source organism: Microbulbifer sp. VAAF005 (assembly GCF_030012985.1). Lineage (NCBI taxonomy): Bacteria > Pseudomonadati > Pseudomonadota > Gammaproteobacteria > Cellvibrionales > Microbulbiferaceae > Microbulbifer > Microbulbifer sp. VAAF005. The sequence continues at coordinate 1,282,094 of NZ_CP120233.1, forward strand.
CCAACTGCCAAAATGGAACCATCATCACTCAAGCTCACGGATGAGCCAAAGTCCATACCTGCATTGCTATCACTTGCCTTCAAGAAGGCTTCCTGATTCCACTCAACCCCGGAGTACTGGAATATATACACCGCACCGGAATCGAGAGCATAATCATTATCAAAGCCGGCACTGATACCAGTAACACTGCTATCTTCAGATGGGGCTGCTACTGCCAAGGTTGTTCCATTACCACTTAGACTCAACGCCCGCCCAAAAAAATCATAGTAGCCATGATTATCTGCTCTTAGTTTAGCGCTGTGAGTCCACTCCAAATTCTCACGAGTAAATATATGAACTGCTCCAGCTGAAAAATTGTCATCCTCACCATTTTCTTTATAAGCACCTACAGCCAAAGTATTCCCGTCACCACTGACACTAACTGCAGATCCAAATGCAGCTCCACTTTCCACTACTGAAGCTTTTAAAACATCTCGGTAAACCCACCCATCCTCACCATAGTCAAAAATATATACAGCTCCCGATCCGCTAGCTGCATTATTGAATTCACTTAGCTCATTACTATCTTCACCTGTAGCACCAACAGCTATGACAGAGCCATCATCACTAACCGCAACAGACCAACCAAACTGATCGCCGGCATCAGTATTACCAGACTTAAAATAACCAATACTTTCGAACACTTCTTCATCAATCGATATTTCTCTTGAATCCAGGCAGGCTATATCATCACAGGTTTGCAATATATAACGAGCGTTCAGTCGCTCAAATACAGGCACCTTGATTTCCACAACTTCAGAGCCTACAGAAATTGGGTCACTAACCACCTCATAGCCAGACTGGCCATCCTTGTTCTCAAGAAGCTGATAATAAGTAGCACCATCAATATCTGACCATTCAAAAGTGAAAACTTTTGCGGAATCAAAATATAGATAGGGGATCGCCGCTTCTGAAAATGCTGGTGTGGCAACAGTATCATCTGCCCCCCCATCGGATGAACCACCCCCACATGCACTTAGAAATAAACTGCATGCAACAATGACCGGTATATTAATAAATCTCACAACATCCCTCCCCAAGGATACAATTTTTTCGCGCGCACCCTATCAAACTTCAACAAAAAGCAAAACCATAAAAGGTTAAAGCGAAAGACGGAGGAGACAACACTAGAAGACAGTCGCAACAGCTAATGTCTAAGCTTCATATAAAACATCACTTTTGAATTGGCATACTTGTACCGACTACACTTCTTACACCTATTGGTTACTGGCAACTGTCGGGTATCAGGTAAAATGACTCACTCAAGGGGTAGATTTGGCAGGATACAGTATTGCTTTCAATCAAATAAAGACAGAAAAGGAGTAAAAAAAGACGCCTTTCTGATAAAAATATACCAGAGCAAAGGAAATAGAAGTGGGGTGAACCTGATTAGATAAAGCTGCTTTTTGGCGTTGAATGTCAAACTTGTTCCCCCCAAGCCCCAAATATCAGAACCTGGAGGAAAAAACAATAAAAGGCTATTTAGCTTCCTAAAGTTGCCCCACCATCAACAACAATATCTTGCATGGTGATATGCGCAGCCATATCCGAGGCTAGAAACATAACAGTATTTGCTATATCAGAAGTACTCGCGATCTTTTTTAAGGGGATACCCAGCTTATATCCTTCTGGATTACCGGCAACAGTAGCAGCCTCACTGCCTTCACTTCCCCACAGTTCACGCAGCATCTCAGTATCTGTAGATCCTGGCGAAACTAAATTACAACGGACGCCATATTCTGCTAGCTCAAGAGCTACGCAATGGCTCAGTCCAACCAGGGCAGATTTTGATGCGCAGTATGCCGTCATTCCCAGTCTTGGAACATGGGCTGCATTAGAGGCTACATTTACAATAGCCCCTTTACCCTGATTTTTGAAATGGAGCGCCAGCTCTTTTATCAAACTAAAGGGGCCTGTCACATTTACTGATAAGCAATCATGCCAATCGGAAAGTGTCAGTTCGGATATACCTCCAATCCGTAGAATACCCGCTGCATTAACTAGAATATCCGGGCCCAGGTTATCAGTAAGTAATCCCTTACAAACCTGAGTAATCTGATCTGAATTTGAAAGATCCAAAGGGACAGTCTCATATCCATACTCAGCCTCTGGAAATTTAATATCGAAACCAAATACAGCAGCACCATTTTTACAAAATAAATCCGCTATGGTCGCTCCAATTCCCCTACCGGCACCGGTAACCCAAACCCTCTTCCCTGAAAAATTCATATGTCCACTACTCTTTTAATTCAGGGTATTTACCCTGAATCAGCTTCCACCACCCATTGAGTGAGGGGGCAACAGCCAGCTCTTCGAATATCATTTGGACTCCGAGCTTTTGCCAATCAGTAATCAAGCCCATTAGCTGGGCCGAGTCCAGCCCATAATCAATGAGATTTTCATCTGCATCAAATTGGTCAGGCTCTTCATCAATCAGCTCCAGCAATTGCTCCTTGAGAAAAGACCAGGTTAACTTATCCTTTGATGAAACCCCGAGAGATACGACATCATCTGTTGCAATGACACTTCCGCAACGATTAGCTACATATTTAAGTGCCATAAGATGCTCTTCTTCAGAGAAATCACCAACAGCATCAGCCACCATGAATGGCTGAACATCTCGCATAAAAGCATCCAATGCTGTGGTTAAACAGCCGATATGCGCATATATACCGCATATCAAGAGTTGATCCCTTCCTTTCTCTGCAAGAATTTCCTGAAGCTCAGATCGGTAAAAAGCACTATATCGCCACTTAACCAATACAATATCATCTTCATCTGGCGTCAAAGCAGGCACTACTTTTTGCAAGCTGGGGTCAGCTTTGGTAAGTCCTGGCCCCCACATATCGTTTAGCAATGCGCGATCTTTATCGCTTTGCTCAGTGGGTTGAGCCGTATAAATTACCGGTACCTGATGCTTTTTAGCCCAAGCCCGCACCGCAACAATATTGTTTTCTATATTGCGGACCAACTCGCTTCCTTCACCAAAAAAGCGGACGAAATACTCCTGCATATCATGAATAAGCAAAGCACTTCTGGAGGGGTCAATCTTCCAGCCCACCTTATTTTGGGGGAGAGAATCAATCGTGGGTAGACTATAGTTATCCAGTAATGGAATTGACATAAATATTAAGACCTTAAATCTTTGGAGCGGCTATACTTTCAAGCAGTTCTTTGCGCAAAATTTTCTTGTCTATTTTTCCTACCGGAGTAAGCGGCAAAGTCTGCACAAATTTAAATTTATCTGGCAGCTTGAATTGAGCTACCCCGAGCTCTCGCAAGTACTTTCTCAGAGTTACAGGGCGCAAGCTATCATCACTTGACACTAAAAAAGCACAACTTTTCTCGCCCAGTAAATCATCCGGCATTGCTACCAAGGCCGCTTGAGTAATGGATGCATGACGTAACAAAAGACTTTCTATCTCTTCAGCCGCTATCTTTTCTCCACCGCGATTGATTTGATCCTTTTGCCGACCCACTACTTTCAAGTATCCACGGTCATCACGCTGCACCAGGTCCCCGGTGCGGTAAAAACCCTCACTGTCAAAAGCTTTTTTGTTATGCTCCGGGCTGTTGTAGTAACCGCGTATTGTGTATGGGCCTCGAGTAACCAGCATACCGGTCTCTCCGGCAGGAACCGCATCTCCGTTCTCGTCAATGACCCGGACTTCATCATCAGGGCACATGGGGCATCCCTGGGTGCAAAAAGCCAAAGCAGTATCATCATCCAAGCGGGTATAGTTAACCAAACCCTCAGCCATACCAAATACTTGTTGCAGTTGGCATCCTAGCTCTTCCGGCACTCTGCGAGCGACACTTTCAGCAAAATTTGCTCCACCCACCTGTATTAGAGAAAGCGTGGTCAACTTTTCACTGTGCTGCGGGGCAGCTTTAAGCCAAAGTGAAACCGCCGGAGGTACCAGTGCCACCATATTAACTTCGTGCTTTGCTATCAGCGCAAAACAATTTAATGGCTCTGGATCAGAAGCTGTTATTACGGTGCCGCCGCTATCAAACACCCCAAGAGAACCTGGTGAGCTTAATGAAAAGTTATGTCCAGCGGGAAGTGCGCATAAATACCGGGTCTGAGGACTCAGATCGCATATCTCTGCACTTCTACGAACGCTGTATAAATAGTCATTATGGGTGCGGGGAATGAGCTTTGGTGTACCGGTACTGCCACCCGAAAGCTGAAAAAAAGCAACTTCTCCAGGAGGAGTTGGCTCTAATTCCCCATTAGGTTCCGTTATATTTATACTAGCATCAAGTGAATCGGCAGAGTTATCCTTTCCCCACAACAATACATGATTTACAGAGGAAGTTTTCTGCTTTAGCTCTTCTATAAAAGCAACATCAGAAAATAACGTGTGGGAGGCCGAGGCGATAATAAGAGTAGGGTGAAGCTGATCAGCATAAGCCAATAGCTCCAAGCGCTGATGACTGTACAGCGCATTGACCGGAACGACACCTGCTTTTAACAGTCCAAAGAATACAATATAAAATTCAGCAATATTCGGTAGCTGGACCAAGGCCGTATCGTAAGGTTTAACCCCTTTGATTTCAGGGAGCGAGCCAGGTTATCAGAAAGCTGATCTAATTGGGCATATGAGAAATGTCGACCACCACAAATAATTGCTGTGGCATTAGCATCTCTTTCACAAGACACTCTCAAGATATCCGTTAGCGGCTTATCCTCCCAATAGCCAAGATCCCGATAACGGCGAGTCTCCGACTCTGGCCAGGGCGTAAATTCAATACTCATTAAAGTGCTTCCTGCTGTGTAATTCCCAGAGCATTGAGCATTGTGCCCAACTTCGCACCAGTTTCCAGCCACTCCGATTCAGGGCAGGAGTCCTCAACAATACCCGCCCCAGCAAATAATTGAACATGATTGCCGTTAACCGTGCCACAGCGAATAGTAACTACCCACTCACCATTACCTTCAGCATCACACCACCCCACCATTCCAGTGAAAACACCTCTTTCAAAAGACTCCACTAAGCGGATTAAATTACGAGCATCTTTTGTGGGAAAGCCACAAACAGCAGGCGTTGGATGCAGTTGACAAGCAAGTTCCAAAGCAGAAATTTCAGGGTCTTTCAGCTGACCGTGGATGAGAGTCGATAAATGCCACATAGCCGGGGTGCTTATAAGTGCAGGAGCAGCAGGGATATCGAGCGAGCTACAAAACGGTGTGAGTACCTGGCGAATTTCATCAATGACCAATTTATGCTCGTAGCTGTCCTTTGCAGAAGTAAGTAGCGATTCACTTACAGCTTTATCTTTCTCCAGATCATTCTGCCGTTTAGCTGAACCGGCTAAGGGATTGGAAGTCAGTTCGCTTCCTACTTTTCGTACTAACAACTCAGGACTTGAACCGATAAGCTCCTGATCTCCCTCAATGGGGACCCGAAAATGATAACCGGAGGGATTCTGCACAATTAATCTTGAAAGAATTTCATCAACAGAAACTTTATCAGCCAACTCTACGTTTAGTACCCTGGACAGTACGGCTTTACGTAATTCGCTGTGTTGGAAATTAGCAATCGCCTGCTCCACCGATTGCTTAAAGCGCCACTCGCTGGGAACGCTTTGCATCTTTTCTACCCGGGGGACAGACGTGCACTTTCCTTCAAGGGCTGAAACCATTTCTCTGCGATCAAAAAACTCACAGTCGGCAGGAATAAACAAGCGAGACTGCTGGCTGAGGTCGAAAGGAACTGCACCAATTACAACAGGGTTGCAGATTCCCGCCTCTCTCGCTTTGGCAAGAGCCCCCTGCACCGACTCGTGAAATAGCTGGCTACCTCCACTCGCTCCCGGTATCACCGGCTGGTTGATCTCTGCAAAAACTCCCTTGCCCCGCAAGCTTCTGTAAGAGGAGGAAAACAAAAAATCAGCGGAATTGGAAATAGGCGATCGTCCAGATTCCATGTCCTGAGTCGGGAAGAGCATAAACGGACACTCCATTGAACATGCAAATGAGAATGACTATCATTATAATTCACACCCAGAAGCATTTGTCAATTGGTGTACTCAATATTTGAGAAGTATCTGCAAGAAAGGCAGCGAGGGAGGCGTCACACGAGCTAAGAAGCTAGGCAAACGTTTAAATGTGCGAGACAAAAAAACAAGAGTGATCTAAAAAATAAATTTTTATTTATTTCAGTTGTAGCCACCCAGGCAGATTTTCTCTGTTTTTCAGTAACCTCTTGCAATTTCCGTCACACTTAATTGCCGTCAAACCATGCAACTAAATAAAATTTTCCTTGCTGAGTTTTTGAATTGCCCCACACAAGACGCGAATGATAATAATTTCTATTTACACCAGCCATCCTCTTGCGGTAGCCTGTTGGCAAGTTATTACTACTTCTTGAAAAGTAGAATTAAGCACATGACTTTTCATAAAACTCATGGAAAGTCCAACCATTAAAAACGGGAATGCCATGACCGCTGTCATGCTCTCAAATTTGTTGCGTATTACTCAATCCAGTGTTTCTGAGATTGGCAGCGCGCTTTGGTGGTCGGAGATGGAAAGGCAGGGGCTACCGCTTGTTAATAAAAATCCCTCGAATAAAGAAAATTTAATTCTGACATTTTTGTGGAGAGATCCAGATGGTAGCGAATCTCACTCACCGATCAAACAAGTTTATATCGATATAAATTGTGTAACGAACCACCATACATTTTCACCGCCCTCCCTAGAACGGTTACCAAATACAGATGTGTGGTATTGGCAAGTAGAGATCGAAAAATCCTGGAGGGGTAGCTATCGCTTAATTCCAACTACAGAAAAATGGATCGGCTCCAACTGGGAAAAAGCACTTCAACCCAACGACGATTCCCGGAAAATGCAAAGACATTGGTGGCGCAACCTGCTTAAAGCAGCCATACCCGACCCGCTGAATCGACAAGCACCGAGTGTCGGTTCGTGGAACAAAAAGTTTTCTGCAATTCATTTGCCAGGACTTATGGAGCAAAGTCTATGGCAAAAATTCGATCTAAAACCTGAGTCTTCAGAGTCGGAAAATAAAAATTCTTCCGGCGTGGGAGAAGTGTGCTGGCAAAGTTCCATCCTGGGAATTAGCCGCAGGGTCTGGACCTACGCATGTGGCAAAGCATCTGATCCTGAGAAGCGCCCACTTGTAATTCTATTGGATGGTGATCGATGGGCAAAAGAAATGCCTATTTTCTCAGTTTTGAAGGAACAGACACAATCCGGACATTTACCTGCGGCACTCTATTTATTAATTGATTCAGTCAGCGGGAAACAGCGAGAGAAAGATCTTACTTGTAGTGAGGACTTTTGGCTGGCAATTCAGAAAGAACTGATCCCCCAGATTAAAGAAGAGCTACCTCATACTGAAAATCCAGCGCATACAATTGTTACTGGACAAAGCTATGGTGGACTAGCTGCGATGTTTGCAGGATTAAAGTGGCCCGCAAGATTTGGCTGTGTATTAAGCCAATCAGGCTCCTTCTGGTGGCCAAACAATAAACTCATGGGTAAAGATAATAACAGCGCTGACAAAGGCTGGCTCACAGAGCAGATCTTATCGGAAACCTACCAGCCAGCCAGACTGAAGATTTTTCAGCAGGTGGGCACTCGGGAATTTTCCTTAATCAGAGTAAATGACCAGCTGAATAAAGTCCTAAATAGTAAAAGCTTTGATGTTAAGTACCAGAAATTTGTCGGCGGACACGATACTCTGTGTTGGCGTGAGGGACTAATCACGGGTCTTTCATATTTATTACAAAATTTCAGTTATCAGGATTAAAGTTGCTATGCAATCAGAATACCAAAATCCATTTGATGATGAGAGCCACCAATTTTTGGTGTTAACTAACGATCTTGGCCAACACAGTCTGTGGCCAGAATTTGCGGGAATCCCAAGGGGCTGGAAGACAGTATATGGACCTCAGGATCGTCGACTATGTGTTGAATATGTAGAAGAGAACTGGAAAAGCCTCAATCATTGATAGCCGTCAGTTTCTGCGGTTGTGCTACTTCTCGTAAAGAGTAAATACAACCAATGAGACTTGAGAGGTTTAAGACTCTATTTATTGGCGGTTAAGGGACTAACTGCAGCTGGAAAGTGCCAGCAACACCCGCTTGAAAATACGGCTAAGGTCTGTGCCACACTATTTTCATATTTCAGGGGCGTGGCCAAGTAGATCAGGACGAACTATTTGGCCACTTTTTTCCCACCTAGACATTGTGCCAACTCAATATGTTGAAAAAGGATTGTTACTGTGCAAGAAGAAAGCGCAACCATTTCTGCAAGTAAGCTTAGCGATAACACGTACCCTTTGGTGGGACCTCAAGTAGGAATCTGGTTGGCTGATCAACTTTCGGAAAGCAGCAATACCTTCGCCGTGGCCCAGTATGTAGAGATCCACGGCGCAATTAATGTGGAGCTGCTGACAAAAGCTATTCATATTGGATTAAGTGAAGCTGACACGATTCATGCAAAATATCACCAGGAAGAGAACGTTCCGGTCCAACAGCTCCAGTCAGCGCCCGAACCTGAATCCTTAAACGCTGTAGACCTCATAAAAATTGAAGATCCGCTTGATCCGGTAGCTGCTGCAAAATCCTTGATGCTCAATGATATTCAAGGTGAATTAAGAGCAGATAGCGAAACTTGCCTCTATCATCATATTATTTTTCAGTTACCCGATAGTTCAAATGGGCAACACTTTCTCTGGTACCAGCGCTATCACCATTTAATGCTGGATGGCTTCAGCTTTACCGCCCTCACTAAAAGAATCGAGAAAATTTATAATGCACTTACTAACGGTGCACCAATAGCCAGCTCTCCATTTACGGGGTTTCCCGCAGTCGTTGATGAGTACTTAGAGTATGCCGAATCGGAAAAATTCAAACAGGATCGAGCCTTTTGGACAGAATACGCCAAGGGCTTGACAGCACCACTGACGTTGTCGAGTAAGACTACCAGCTCGCTCGACAACGCCAACAGCCTTGTGCATCGTCAAAGTATTTCGATAGCTCGAAGTTTAATTGAAGATCTAACCCAGCTGACGGACGCAAAGAAACTGTCGGTGGTCGACCTTACCACAGCAATGATCTTTATTTATTTATCCAGAATATGTGATAGCAATAAAGTTACCGTAGGCTACCCATTTATGCGGCGTATGGGCTCCTCCGCGCTTAACTCTACAGGTCCCGTTGCTAATGTACTGCCATTACAACTTGAAATCAGCGCCGAGCAAAATATTTTTGATATTGCCCGCTCTCTATCCAGGGAATTACGCAAAATCCGTAAACATCAGCGCTACGAATCCGAGCAGCTACAAAGAGATCTTGGGCTGGTCGGCTCACACAGACGTCTGTATGGCCCCACTATCAATTGCAAGATCTTTGACTACACACTCAATTTTGATGGGGCCCCCGGTAAAACCTATCAAATAGCAACAGGCCCCATTGAAGACATAGAGTTTTCAATTTACTTCGGCAAAGAAACAATAACTATTGAACTCGCAGCCAACGCTCATCGATACAGTGAAAAGGAGCTAGAACTCCACAGACATAGAATCAGCGATCTCTTTGTTCAGGCTCACCATAATAGCCACTGTTTATCCAGTGAATTCTCTCTAATACCTATCGGTGAAAAAGGCCTTATCGACAGCTGGGCTAAAGGCATAGAAATCACCAATACTGAAAGTCATATCAGTGCCTTGGATATTTTTTTACAGCAAGTGCACACTCGCAGCAATGAAACTGCCCTGGTTTTCGAGGGGCAGGAAATTTCATTCAGTGAACTTTCACTGCGCGCGCTACAGATTTGTGCTTCCTTACAGAACAAGGGAATAACACCACAGGACATTGTTGCCGTCGCTCTGCCAAGAACCGTTGACTCTATTGCCGCCATCCTGGCAGTGTTCTACTCTGGTGCCACGTACCTACCGCTCGACCTTACGCACCCGGATGAGCGTATTGCCATTATGTGTGACGATGCGCAGCCGGCACAGGTTATTACATTATCCAATCATGCCCACAGGCTTCCATCCTTTGTTGACCAAGTGCATCTGAATGCAGCAGCGCTTGCCACCCCCAAAACGTATAGCGACCAGGCATTGATTAATTCTGGGGAGCAGAGGGCCTATATATTTTATACCTCAGGTTCTACCGGAAAGCCTAAAGGTGTAATGGTACCTCACGGGGCGCTCCTTAACCTGGCGCTAGCCCTGCAAAAGGAAATTTTTGAAAATGCCATTGAACATTGTGCCAACACCCGCTTAAAGGTAGCACTGACTGGCTCATTTTCATTTGATACATCCTGGGATCCAATTCTTCTTATGATGCTCGGCCATGAGCTGCACTTGTTTGGTGACTATGCCAAACGAGATGTTTATGGGTTAATCGATTCTATCCGCACATTAAAAATAGATACTCTTGCCGTCGCTCCATCATTGGCTACTCAACTAATGGAAGCCGGACTTATGGATGAAGGCCACCATCACCCGATCTTGATGGATATTTGCGGGGAGGCCATATCTCCAGCCTTATGGTCTCAATTACAACAGTTCCCCAAACTGCAAGCGCATAATATTTACGGCCCCACAGAATTCACCGTCTATGCGACCAGTGCACAGGTATCCACAGATCTGGTGGACCCGGTTATCGGTAGTCCGCTAGCCAACACCGAAGTTTATGTATTGGATAAACGACTGCGTCCAGTTCCCATTGGTGTCCCCGGCGAGCTCTATCTCGCAGGGGACAATATGACCATTGGATATCTGCGCCGCCCAGAAACCACTGCCAGCCGCTTTGTAGCAAACCCCTACCGCCCCGGTAAAGTTATGTACTTAACTGGGGACTTGGTTCGCTGGGGCACCCATGGAGAATTGGAGTTTATCGGGCGCTGTGACAACCAGGTAAAAGTACGCGGATTCAGGGTTGAGCTCGGCGATGTAGAAGCTGCGTTTTCATCTCTCGACGAAACCAAAGAAGTGGCTGTAATTGCCAAACCAATTGCTACAGGAAATCAATTGCTTGCTTACTGTACGCTGAAGACACCGTCTAACGGCAATAAGCAGGAGATTGAGAGCCGACTTATACAACAACTGAACGAGCAGCTACCAGATTATATGGTGCCTGTTAGCTTAATTATTCTCGAAGAGTTTCCTCTAACTGTGAGTGGCAAGCTCGATAAAAAAGCCTTGCCAATGCCTTCTGCGACGCCTCAAAAAAGTTCAAGAGCGGCAATAGGAACCGCTGAGAGACTTGTGTGTAGCGCTATTGCGAGCACTTTGGAGATCGACAATATTGGAGCAGAAGATGATTTCTTCCAATTGGGAGGAGACAGCATTTCAGCAATGCGCCTTTGCACGGCAATGCGCAAAGCTGGCTACGACCTGCGCCCAAAAGAAATTTTCAAGTTGCGCTCTGCTGAGCAGATTGCCCTCAATCTCACACCTTTAGAGAAGCAATCCAAAGAAATTTTACCGGCGAGATTGGGATTACCCCTGGTTGAAGCAGAGACCAAATATGGCCCTCTGACCGCTGTACTCCCTGTGCTTCCCCTGCAGGAAGGTCTACTGTTCCAGACCCAATTGGGTAGCGAGGAAAACTCCTATAGCTTTACGACAAAATTAACTCTCGAAGGCGAACTGGATATCTCCCGGTTGGGCCGAGCCCTAAACTCCACTTTAGCTAAGCACCCTCAACTAGGAGCCCTATTCGACTGCGAATCCTGGGATGCCCCTCTGCAGCTTATTCCCCAAATCAGTAGCGATGCCGATACTGCTGGAAAATGGCCTTTGACAGAAATTGACTTGAGCCAGCTACCAGAACCACAGCAACAGGAGATGCTACTTAATCTGGAGCTGCAGCAGGCCGGGCTGCATTTTGATATTCGTATGCATGCCGAAACCCGTACACCTCTGCTACATGCTCATGTTGTAAAAACATCAGTAGAAAATTACGCTCTGCTAATCACTGCACACCATCTGGTTATCGATGGCTGGTCGACTCCAATTCTATTGCAGGACCTGCTTGAAGCTTATCGAGAGGATACCGGGAAAGTCACATCAGAACCTAACCGTTACAGTCCGGTAGTAATGGAACTGTCTAATAAGGAAAAACAAAATACCATCAAGCATTGGGGAGATCTTCTCAAAGGTGTCATCCCCACTATCGCGTTCGCAGAGAGTCGCGATAAAGAAACAGTTCATGAAATAGAAGTCCCACTTTGTGAGCACTTACACAAACAGCTGAATAAGCTCTGCCAACAGGAAGGGCTCACGTTCAATACAGTGATCCAGGGTGTTTGGGGCGCAATGTTGGGATCATTAACCGGGCGCAATGACGTAGTATTCGGCAGCCCAGTTTCTGGACGATCCAGTGCGGTAGATGGGATTGATGAGGTGATTGGTTTATTCAGTAACACCCTACCCGTTCGTGTCCAGTTGCAACCTCAACAACCCCTGATCAAGCAGCTGCAATCATTGCAGAAGCAACAAATCGCACTGTTTGATCATGACGGGATTGGCCTGGGTGAAATCCAACGTATTGCCGGCACAGATACCCTGTTCGATACACTTCTGGTTGTGGAAAATTACCCGGCCGACGAAGCTCTGACACAGCAGAATCACGCCGGGATTCATTTAAATGCAGTTCAAAATCGCGGGTTTACTCACTATCCACTGACACTATTAGTATTACCTGGAGAAAAACCGAGAATACTTTTTGAATATCGGGATGCGGTTGTCAATGCTGTAAACCTTGTTCATCGATTTATCGACCTGCTTACACAGGTTGCCGAAAATCCAGAACAACCGTTGGTTGCCATGTCCCTGCAGACGGACACTGAGCACAAGCTTCTTGAAAGTATCAATGACACCAAACAGACATTTGATCGTGTCACTTTACGCGATTTATTAATTAGGCAAGCTCAAGTTAGCCCAGATGGTAGAGCGCTCACAGACGAAATCAGCTCCTTTGACTATCAAAGTATGCGTCAAAGTGTGCGCAGTATTGCTGCACAACTCAACGCTCAGCGCGTGGGTCGCGGCGATATTGTCGCCGTGGCTGTTGAGCGCAGTGTTGAGCTCAGCATCTCCCTACAAGCTGTAATAGAAGCCGGAGCCGCTTACTTACCATTGGACATTAGCTACCCGGATGAACGCTTGGCGCTCATGCTGGAGGATGCTAACCCTAAACTGATAATTGCTGGAGAAAATCAGTTTCACCGATTTGGTGAAAATTCTGCGGTGCCCTGCACCGCACCTGTACTAGCTATTGAAAATCTTCTCCAGCAGTCGTCACCCACTGAATTAATTGCTGTGGAAATTCGACCGGAAGATCCCGCTTACCTGATTTACACGTCAGGGTCGACAGGTCGCCCCAAAGGTGTTCTGGTTTCCCATGAAGCCATAGTGAACCGGCTGCTTTGGATGCAAGCGGAATACAATCTCACAGAAAATGATGTAGTGCTGCAGAAAACACCATCAAGCTTCGATGTCTCAGTATGGGAGTTCTTCTGGCCACTGATCCGGGGGGCAGAGCTGGTCATGGCCCCACCGGAAGCACACAGAGATCCCGAGCATCTACTGCAGATTATCTCCAAATACCAGGTAACAACCATGCACTTTGTACCCTCAATGCTTGCAGCCATGGTGGACTACCTGGATAGCCAGCCATCTTCAGTACCTCTTACCAAGTCGCTGCGCCGGGTATTTTGTAGTGGCGAAGCACTTTCGAAAGAACTTGCCTCTGCCTATGCAAGTTACTTTAAAGCGCCTTTGCACAATTTATACGGCCCCACTGAGGCCGCTGTTGACGTTACATACTGCCCCGCTGATTTAGGGTTAAATCTTGGAGAAGGTACAGGCATACCTATCGGCAAACCGGTTTGGAATACCCAACTGAGGATTCTCGATCAATTTTTACGCCCGGTAGGCATCGGTGTTCCCGGAGAACTCTACCTAAGCGGTATGCAGCTCGCACTCGGTTATCTCAACAGGCACGGCCTGACTGCCGAGCGGTTTGTAGCCGACCCCTATGCAGTAGGCGAGAGAATGTATCGCACCGGTGATGTCGTTCGCTGGATGCCTGATGGTAACGTTGAATATCTGGGGCGCAGTGATGATCAGGTTAAAATTCGTGGACTGCGAATTGAGATTGGTGAGATTGAAAAAGCGCTATCTTCCCTTGAGGGAGTGAGGCAGGCTGCCGTTCACGCGCGCGTATTGAGCCAAAGCAAAGCGACAGGTGATAACCGTCAATTGGTCGGTTACGTAATACTGGATAACCCAGAAAAGTTCCCGGAGACTCTTAGCCCACTTTTGGATCAGCTGGCCCAATCCTTACCCGCACATATGGTGCCGTCAGCATTGGTTGCTGTGGAAACGTTCCCACTCAGTGCCAATGGCAAGCTCGATAGAAAAGCACTGCCAGACCCAGAAGGCGATAAAACTGATTCCGGCCGTCCACCCAGTGAAGGGGCTGAGCAAATTATTGCCAATGCCTTCTGCAAGATGCTGGACTTGGAATCCGTAACAGCAGAAGCGAGCTTTTTTGAGCTTGGTGGTCATTCACTACTGGCTATGCGGCTGGCTGCAGAACTACGCCAATGCTTGTCCCTTCCAGTAACAGTAGGACAAATTATGGTATCTCCTACTGTTGAGGGACTTGCGGCGGTATTGACCGATGAGAATTTGCGCAAAGATCCTGAAAAAGCGGGCTTTGGCAATATTCTTCCGATTAGGGCTGGAACAGGTACGCCGCTGTTCTGTATTAACCCCGGTTCAGGTTTTTCATGGCAGTACACCGGATTCCCCAAATACCTTGAAGGAAACTGGCCGATTATTGGCCTTCAATCACCGCGACCTAACGGTCCTGTAGCTATCAGTGAATCGATGGACGAAGCCGTTGAGCGCTACTTACAAACCCTCTTAAGTGCACAGCCCAAAGGCCCCTATCACTTAATGGGTTACTCGTTTGGCGGTACTGTTGCCGTAGCCCTGGCATCCAAGCTGACGGCACTCGGCCACCAGGTAGCTTTTGTCGGATTATTCGATACTTACCCACCTGAAGGCCAGGAATGGAAACGACCCACCGAAGATGAAGCCAGGGAAGAAGTAGAGCGCGAGAAACAGCAATTCCTCAGCGCAGCTGAAGGCGAATTTGCCGATGAAGCAACACTGGCAGAGCAGACCAAAATGTTTAACGATATCGTAGCGAATTACGATGATACTGTACGCCTGCTATCGGATGCAGACACCCAACCCTATTCTGGTAATGTGCAATTATTTGTTGCGGAAAAGACACTGCCTGAAGGTTGGGACGTAGATAAGTGCTGGACTCCATTCCTGAATGACATGCAACAACACCGATTGCCTTTTGCCCATGACGATATTCTATCGCCGACATCTCTTGAAGTGCTCGGGCCCCTACTCAACGGTATATTGGCAAGGGTTCCAACTTTAACTAACCAGACAGAAAAAGCAGATCCCCAAGAGGCTGTAACATCCCTATGAACCGTTCACTATTTATGAGATTTGACTTGCTCAAGAGCAATGCAAACTTCCGCATGATCTTTGTTGCCAGGATGATTTCGATTATCTCCCTGGGGATGTTAACAGTCGCGGTGCCGGTACAAGTCCATGCAATGACAGGCTCTACTATCCAGGTAGGAGTCATTATGGCTCTGGAAGGTATAGCCATGTTTATTGGCTTGCTGTGGGGAGGTGTGCTCGCCGACCGCCATAACCGCCGCACACTGATTTTGATCGGACGCTTCGGTTGCGGCTTGGGTTTTGCTGCATTAGCTATAAATTGCTTCTTTACATCACCCTCACTAATAGCCCTGTATGCTCTTTCAATTTGGAGTGGTTTGTTTGGTGCAATTGGTATCACTGCATTAATGGCCTCAATTCCCTCAATTGTAGGCAAAGAGAATCTTGCCTCTGCCAATGCTTTGGGCATGCTCACCGTACGTATCGGTACCGTTATCTCGCCGGCAATTGGCGGATTGATTATTGCCGCCACTGATATCAGCTGGAACTATACCGCGGCCTCCTTAGGTACTTTTGCCACGCTGATCCCGCTGACCCGATTGCCCTCCATGGCGCCAGGAAAGCAGCCGAAAAAGCAACCTCTAAAAGCACTAGCTGAGGGTTTTTCATTTTTATTCAGTCATAGAATTGTTGGCAGTGCGATTGCAGTAGGGACATTGGATTCCCTGGGCAAAGGCATCCGCGTTCTATTCCCCGCAATGGTTACCGTTATTTTTGGTGGAGGTGCATTCGAAATCGGTCTGATGTATTCTGCTGTGCCCTTAGGGGCTATGTTGGGTGCCCTAACCAGCGGCTGGGCGCCCCAATTAAAACGTCCCGGTGCTGTTTTACTATTCACTTGCACCCTCTCTTTTGTTGCCTTGTGCGGCCTCACTCTCGCCAACCATCTCTATATCGCTTTAGTTGCACTAGTCGCTTATGGCTATTTAGGGGCTATTAGTTCACTAATTCAGATTACTTTGGTTCAGAGTCATACTCCTAACCAATTACAAGGAAGAGTTAACAGTCTCTGGGCTTCCCAAAATGTAACCGGCGATACTTTTGGCGCAATGGGATTCGGCATCTTAGGCAAGCTGTTTGCCCCAATGGCCGGTACTCTCTACTTTGCTGCTACAGCAATTGGCATTACTGTTGCTATGTCCTTGGGATTCAGAAGTTTGAAGGACGCTGTATTTATTAAAAATAAATCGCAAACGCCTCCTAAAAGCCCCGCCCCGAAAAAAGAAAAAATGGATACTGAAGCCACAGCATCATGAATTGGGAATCCTCTTATAAAATTGACAACCCGATACCCAGCTTTTTAGGTCGATACAAGGTGGTGAAGTCCAAGTACTTTACGGGCTATATGGTAGAGACTACTTTTTGCCCGGAAAGGTATGATGATCAGTTCTTCTCCCAGTTGAATATTCCTTTTCCAAGTTCATTAGTAAAAGCCGTCCCATCACGACGAGCTGAATTTCTTGCTGGACGAAGCTGTGCTCACCTTGCACTCAACGAGCTGGGTGTGCCAGTGAGAGAAATCCCTATAGGTATAAACCGCAGTCCAGTATGGCCAGAGGGAGTACAAGCCTCGATTACCCATGCAGGCAACCGAGCAATCTGTGCAGCCAGCACTACTTCTCAAGGACTTGGGATTGATTATGAAACAACTATTGCAGGTAAAACTGCTGAAGAAATCAAGCGTAATATAGTCAGTGATTCAGAAGAATCCCTACTTTCAGAGAGCGGTTTCCCCCAGGAACAGTGGCTGACTATGGCTTTCTCCATTAAAGAAAGCCTTTTCAAGGCACTATATCCTCTAGTTGGAAAATACTTTGACTTTCTGGATGCTGAAATTACAACATTGTTGCCCCTGCAACAAAAATTAGAACTGAAAATTTTGCGGGATCTCTCATCCAGAGTTCTCAGTGGAAATACCTACACTGGTACATATCAACCACATCAAGACGGCATATTGAGCATCGTTGAGTATTAGTCAATCTCGACAATAACAGCGCTATCTCAGTTAAAAGAAAAGGACCATTTTATGTCTGACGTTCCTGCTATTTTGAGCGCACGGACTCATATGCAACTTCCGGGTAATGATGAGCTAATCCGAAAAATGCCATGCCCATCTACTATCGCTTTAACTATTGAACGAACCCGTAATGAGATTTCCCGAATATTACGAGGGGAGGATGATCGACTTTTGGTTGTGGTAGGCCCGTGTTCAATTCATGACCCCATCGCCGCACTAGATTATGCGCAAAAGCTATCTGAGATTAAGTCCCAGTTTGAAAGTAATCTCTGCCTGGTAATGCGTACCTATTTTGAAAAGCCACGTACCACCATCGGCTGGAAAGGTTTTATTTACGACCCCAATTTAGATGGTAGTGCCGATATGCATACTGGGCTCACTCTGGCTCGGGAACTATTGCTTAATATCAATGCTCTGGGCCTGGGAGCAGCCACCGAATTTCTTTGTCCCTTGAACGCACTATACATCGCAGACCTGATTTCCTGGGGAGCCATTGGTGCCCGCACCACAGAATCACAAACACACCGGGAATTAGCTTCAGCACTTCCTTGCCCTATCGGATTTAAAAATAGTACCGACGGAAATATCAAAGTTGCAATGAATGCGATCCAAGCTGCCCAATTTCAACAGATATTCTGCACCACGATTCGCAATGGAAAATTTGAAGCAGTTCAGTCTACAGGCAACTCTAATTGCCACTTAATTCTTCGCGGAGGAACAATACCCAATTACTACCCCGAAGACATCAAACTGGCGATATCCCAACTTGACTCTGTATCGCTACCGACCGGCATTATGGTTGATTGCAGTCATGGTAATAGCCAAAAGAAACATGGTAACCAAATGGTTGTTGTGGATTCATTGTGCGATCAAATGGGTTCAGGACAACAAAACATTTCAGCCGTAATGATTGAGAGTTTCCTCGAAGAGGGCAATCAAAAGATCAGCAAACCAGCCAATATGCGCTATGGGCAATCCGTTACCGATGCTTGTATCGGATGGAAGGATACCTACCATATTTTAGAGCTGCTATCTGAAGCAGTTGTCAGGCGCCGCCATCTATTCACCGCATCGCACAACATGGAAGTGGAGCTGAGTCAAAGTGCTATATAACTATTCTACGTTAGATTTAAGCTGCTATCCCCGAAGGCGGGGTAGGCAGCAATGAACAAATTCTGCAATCCCTAAAGCAACTTTATTTGAAATAACTTAATCCAATAGATATAGATTAAATCCAAAATATACCCAGAAAGTAATTGAGGAAATATGGGCATACTAGTATTGCTTACCCTATAGCAAAAGAGATATTTCATGGCAGTTCAACCCACCATGACTAGAATCGGATTTACCAAGATGAATAAGCCCATATTTAGTATATAAATCAATAAGATCATCCTGACATATCAGATAAGTTCTCTTTTTTCCTAGATCTCTCATAGAACTAATATAATTAGAGCACCCAAAACAATTTAGCCTTTTATCTAATCAATAGCACCATCAATAACATCAAGATTTTCCTGATAGGCCAAGCCTGCCCCATCCACCTTTAGAGTTACCAATCATTTTTAGCCGGACATACAAATTTTGAAATTTGCGAAACGCTTTAATTTTCACCAGAAAAATATTCAAAGTACGCCTAGAAAACCAAAGTGAAATGGATACCTTCTCAAATACTCCCAATGTACACACTTGGCTACCAACAAACTACATACCTATCCCTCCCCAACATCTTCCATATTTTCACCTAAACACGCATCTATAAATTGTTGACCAAGGCTTGTTACAAACATATATTCTCGGCTTTCTTGCTCAACTTTCAAGTTGCCGCCTGAATTTGAAATCTCAATTTCGCCGACTTCTTGCTTAAAATCAATAAGCTGTAACCTCCGAAGATTATCAAGATAGCTTAAATACAGCTCAGGACATTTCACCTCAGCCCTTTCGCATATGGCTTTGAATCGATTTTTCATATCACCATAAACTTCATACTTCCACCAACTACGGGCAAACCAGTTAGCATCTATTTCTGGATAACCTGGAAGAGCGCCAATAAATGCCAATAACTTAGCTTCATCTGGCGATAATTGCCGAATAATTTCAACAAATGTTGGGTGAGCTCTAATAGCAGCATCCTTATCCATTGAAGTAGCCAGTAAGTGTAAATACATCTCCCTTAATATATCTTGATAACCTGTAAACTTTAAAGACTCAAGTAACGGTCCTGCCAAATGGAGTTCTGGAGTAACAATTTTTTTAGGGTCTTTAGATCTTATCTTTTTGGGGAGTTCTGAGGCAATATAGTCTTCAATTTTCTCATACCCCCAAACAAGCCCAGCCACTGGCCGCAGTGCAAGGTTCGCGGCTTTAGCAATAGTCTGAAGACCTTTTCCAATTTCTTTTGCGGCAGGACTAATAGCATCCTTATAAAGCTCTGGAACTACTGCCCCAACATTTAATGTCTTAGCTGTATCAATAATGTCATTTTCTTCTGTGTCTAACATAATACTCCCTAGCAGGGAAAATAAATCTGCAGAAAATTTTACTATACTTCTTGTTCAACCAGAATTCATCCAGCCAAACATTAGATCAACCTCCCACCAGTCAAACTAAAATAACTTGACTATCGATTCATCCACCCAAAATCCTTGCAACATGGTTAATCAACAAATATTGCCATATCTCATCAAATTTTCAATACTATTTATCAGACACAGCATCAATCATATACCCCAAATCTAATTTCTCCTCAGACACCATCAATTTACCTTCTCTCAAATCGATTGTAAGCCACCTATCACTTTATGTTATCGAAAAATATTCGGCCACATTTCCTATTAAGCGCCTTGAGCTTGAACTTTAAATACATTGACATTTAAGATAACCATCTAAACCCACCAAGATCAGGCCTTTTTATATTTTCTATAACCCCCACCTTTTTACAGGGACACCCTCTCAATTAACGAAAATTGATATTAAAGTAAAACGCACTTTAAACTAATATTACTCATAACTTAGGGCAACTATTAAATGACCAATTAAAGTTTTTATACTTTTCCAGACCCCCAGGTATATCTCCATATATTTCCACCCTCTGATTGAGTATTCTACCTTACTCACCCCCTCCCTTAGGTATTTATTAGCTTGCTCAATATATAATTAAAATCGACGCTTACGTATTCTCCCACCTTCATTTGCAAAGCTTTCCTCCGCCATCCAGAAACCGAGAAAAGTAAACGGAATATAAAACCATAGAAGCACGAACTTTTCTTTAGTAGCGATGCCACAAATGCAGACGTAAAGCCGCCGACAACCTATACGAATACATCTAGATAGCAGATACCGCCGCTACTTAATGGATGCCTATAACCGTATCTTTTGTACCACACATCTTAGCTATCCTAATATTTTTTTAAGCAATAAACGAAATTAAGCGCGGGCAGCCTGACGGGAAATCGCTTTTATAGCTGGAACTGGTTCAATCAGTCAACTAAAGTCCATCAGTCTATTTAATTCCACAGCATTTAAAAACTTATTACTCAAAGAGATACCACCAGCAGTGCTTTCCCTGCTTGTAAAAGACAGGATCTTCCACAAACACATCCCATATCTACGACTCCTAAAGAACAAGAAGATATATATACGGAAATTTCCAGTAAAAAATAAAAATCCTTTCGACCAATCATTCAGATTGGATACAATACGTATAAGCACCCTAAAAGGAACAAAATTAAAATCGATAGGTTGCCTTCAAATTCAACTCTTTTAAGTCTAATGAAAATTCCCTATAAAATAATTCAGATCAGAGTATCCGAACGGTCGTTAACTTTTGTTTGCTAAAGGTTATGCCCATTGTACCTGGCTTCATTGATCGTCCAGATTATGCCAGCCAAAAGATAACCAGAAGCAAGGCAGCCTAATAATACCGGCAATGTCTCCATGCTGAAAACAGGCTAATTATTAGCCAGCTGCCTTGATAAAAATCCCGGGAAAATAAACAAACAACCTGCCGCCAGCATCCCTCTCGTCAATACAAAATAAAGCGACCCTTTAGTACGAATCTTTTCCCATCTTTCTTTCGACTTCATTGCAGATCTCTACCCTTGAAAATTAAGACCTTCAGCAGTGGGAAATTACAGATCCAAAAGATTCGTAATTTCCCCGATCACCTAGATTTGTTAGGAATGTATTACCACAGTTTTGGATAGATAATCGTGAAACCCCCGCTTCTTGCTATCCCACCCCACCCAGAAATAGCCCAGGCATAAAGGAATCATTGAGATAAAGTAGCCAACGTACCTTAAAGAGTACTTAAGAAGCCCTGGAGGCTCGTGCGATTCCGCATCTACAACCTTAATACCACAAACCATTTTACCTGGAGTAGCCTGCCATTTTTGCCAAAACCAGAGCACAAGTATGGCAGGCAGAATAAATTGGGAAAAAAGATATAGAGCTATGTAGGCAGCGCTGTCCGCCTCAAGATATTCACCCCATATCACAATTATAATTGGAGTAAACATGACCACTGTCAGCCACATAGAATCAACCATGTTTGCAGCAAACCGCAACCAAAACCCTGCATATTTTTTATCATCCACCACTTACCATTCCTTCATTAATTTTTACATTCATATCATTATATTAAAACCGAATCATTATTGTATCACTTGTTACAACACTCAAAGAAGGATAAACCAGCAATCAGTTAAAAGCCCAACAACTAATAATTGGTACAAAATATACAAGTAAATACGCCAAGCTGAGCTTGACCCCAGCTATTGACAATTTACAGGATCAACAAACTGAACTCGAAAGAGATGTATTTGGAAGAATAAATGAAAGCCCCAAAATACTTCCAACTTAAGGCTATCTATATCAGCCAACTCTATAATCTAGGCATTTAACAAACAACTTCTCTACTTTAGATATCAAGAATCAGCCTGATCAACACCGATGAGAATATAGATTTTCCAAAAAACACAGCAAAAAACGACACCTTTCCCCATATGGAATTCATCATTCAATATCCAGCCGCCTCATAAGGGCCAAAATTTTTTCGGTACACTAACAGTGTTCGCTTATACGAACAGACCTGTTCACCGTGCTGATTTTGAGCCCGCGAGCATATATTGAGTAGCCCTTGGTCTGGCCGCGATTTTGACTCTCGCTTGGATAGTATCTCAGACTCAAAGTAGAGCGTATCTCCGACAAAAACAGGCTGGAACTCACAATCAACCATCTCTAAATTTGCAACAACTTTGCCAAATGTCTTTGTTGTGTGTGCCATAGCACTAAGGACAAAAATTTCTAAAACACGCGCTCTACTACCATACACTCGGTGCGCATAAACCTGATCTGTAATAAATGGTGTAAGATCAAATGAATGAAGCGCATAGTTAGTGCAGCTAGCCTCAGTAAATGTTCTCCCAGGGCGATGTTCAAATACCTGCCCCACTTCGAAATCTTCGAAATCGATGCCTACAGTTTCTACGTAAACATTTTTTTCAACTTCTCGCAAAAAGTTAAATGATTCTTTCATCGAAACTACCTAAACGGAGACGATATGGTTTTACATCAGTAGCCATTAGCTGAGAACGGTAGGTGGTCACGCTTATAGATCAGCATATCGCAATGCATTTCACAAACAGTCTTTTTATCTTGATTCTTACCATAAATCACAATTCGTACCAACCCAGCATCGGAGTGTTCACTACCTGCCTGCACTTCCAAAATTTCACTTTCAGAGTATAAAGTATCACCGCCAAAAGCTGGTGCCACCATGGCAATTTTCCCCCACCCTATAATTTTTTTCCTCCGATTATATGTTTTCCAGATCAGCCCCATTAACTGCTGAACAGCCAAGGTAGTATCTATCAGTGGTCTACCAAACTCAGTTTGGGCGGTATAACACTCATCAAAGTGCAGCATTGCCTGGTTTAATGTATTGATACACTCTTCCTTGTTGTCATGCTGACTTATGGTGACCCCAGGCCTATGCCGAAAAACCTGCCCCACTTTAAAGTCCTCAAAATCAAGACCATAACGCTCTCTGTAGCGATTATCGCCGGTTTCAATATACGCGGGGAAATAATAGCGGGGCATAGAAACCTCTTACTTAACCAAAAGGCTCTGGTGAGTTGCGCTCTACAACAGCAACGTCACAATCCCTTCGAAGCTGCCACAGTTTTCAATGCCCGCTCAACCACTGGCATATCCACCATCTGTCCATCAACTACAAGGACTCCTCCGTGGTTCTTTTCATAGGCTTTCAGTACTCGCTGAGCATGCAATAGCGCTTCACTGGATGGTGCCAATCCTTGGTGAATCGGTTTAATTTGCCGTGGATGGATGGCTACTTTTCCAGAAAACCCCAGAGCGGAGACCCTCTGCGTTTCCTCCAATAGACGTCTTTCATCATCCAATTCCAAAAAGGGGCCATCTACAGCATCAATACCGGCAAATGCAGCAGCCTGAACCAGCCGCCCCCGACCATATAGAAGAGCATCCCAACTCATATCTGACCCAACAGCCGCACTGTAATCAGCTGCACCAAAGGCCAAACAGACCACCTCCTCTACCTGAGCAATACTCAACGCATTTTCCAAACCTTTAGGGGATTCAATCAGGGCTATTATTCGAATTGTTTTATGGGAGGGGGCCATAACCTGGCAAAAACCAATCACTTCCTCTGCGGATTGAACCTTGGGAAGAATCACAACATCTGGCAGCCGTGGCAGATCTAGCAGCATCAGCATATCCTTGATGCCGCAATCGCTGTCAAGCTGGTTGATTCTCAACGCGCGCTGAGTGGGAACAATATCTTTTCCTGTAAAGAATTTGACCACCTGCTCCCTTGCGGTGTCTTTATCTTCCAGGGAAACGGCATTTTCCAAATCCACACAGGCAACATCTGCCCCGCTGGCCACTGCTTTTTCATAGCGATCCGGCCGGGTCGCAGGGACAAACAGGACGCTGCGGAAGTACTTGCTTTTGTTAATGACACTGCCCATCTGGTGGCACCCTTTCAACAAATTTACAGATAGCCGAATATCCATTCCCGGTGCACTTCTCAACAACCGGATTCCAGACCAATCCAGTAGCTCACCCAAAAGATTAGCAACTCTGTATTGAATCGCGACATCCACCTTCAGTGAGTCCTGCCTAGCAGCCAGGTCGCCAAAATACGAGTGACCAGTTATTCCCAATATCTACCAATTACCCCCCGCGAATTTACAGCTCCTACTCTATGCTGAGGAGTACGGCGTATCTGTATTTAGTGGAATATTCCGACATGTTACCTCTCTCAGGCTTGCGGATTGTGGCAGTGGAACAATATGGTGCAGGCCCTTTTGGCACCTTGTATCTGGCAAATTTGGGGGCGGAAATCATTAAGGTCGAAGATATATCCCGTGGAGGAGATGTAGGCCGTACCGTTGGCCCCTACTTCCTGGAAAGTGAGCCTGGGGATAATAGCAGCCTTTTTTTCCAGGCTTTCAATCACAACAAACGCAGCTTATCCCTGAATCTTTCTTCACCCCAAGGGCAGGAAATCTTGCACAAATTAATTCTTAGCGCAGATGCCCTGACCGATAACTTACGGGGAGACGTACCGGGCAAGCTGGGTATTACTTACAAACAACTGGGAAAGCTGAACCCCAAAATTGTTTGCGCCCACTTGACGGCCTACGGCCGGAATGGCGAAAGGGCCAAATGGCCAGGGTATGATTACCCCGTGCAGGCGGAAGCAGGATATTTCAAATTAACAGGTGACCCTGACGGTCCGCCCACCCGGTGTGGCTTGTCCTTGGTGGATTTATCCACTGGAGTAGCTCTCGCGCTGGCCGTTGTTTCCGGAGTGCTTAGTGCTAGGGAAACTGGCAAGGGTCGAGATATTGATGTCAGTCTTTTTGACAACGCTTTATATAATTTAAGTTATGTGGCCATGTGGCAATTAAATGCAGGGCACAACCAAAAGCGGGTGCCGCGATCAGCACACTTTTCCCTGAGCCCTTGTCAACTTTATAAAACAAAGGACGACTGGATTTACCTGATGTGCAATAAGGAAAAGTTCTGGAAAGCCCTGTGTCAATGTATTGAATATCCGGAATTAGCTGACGCACCCAAGTTTGTAAATTTTAGGGAGCGTAGGAAAAACCAATCGGAGTTAACTGAAATACTCGATGAGATATTGTCAAAAAAAGATACCGCAGAGTGGCTAAAAATTTTAGCTGGTCAGGTGCCAGCAGCCCCGGTATATGACGTTGAGCAAGCGCTAACAAACCCCTTTGTTTCCGATACTGACCGCATCCAAACAATGCCCAGTGATCACGGCAAGGATATTAAAATACTGGCGCCGTCAATTCGCTGCGATGGAGAGATGGTTAATTTCAAGCGGGCTCCTACCCTGGGAGAGGACACCAAGGATATCCTGGCTGAGCTTGGCTATTCCGGGGCTGAGATAGCCAAGCTCGCCAAATACGGCATCATTTGAAAGAACTATTGATCATCGAGAACCTGAAAATTCTCTGCCAATAATTGTGCCTGCAATTGTGACCACTGATCCTCGGGAAGTGAAACTGGCACAGTGACGTTACTGGCATATTCCACCTGCCCGCAATTCCCCAGGTGACGCCCCACTAAAAAGCGCAGGCGGGCTTCCTGGGCAAAATCACAGCGAACCAAAACATGCATCAGGGGAACAAAGGGCTGCAATGGAATATCTTGCAGCGCGGCACCTACCGCACCGCGATAGGCACGCATCAAGCCACCCACACCAAGCTTGGTGCCACCAAAATAGCGGGTCACTATAGCGCCCACATTGCCGACACCCTGCTTCAGCAGCAATTCCAGCATTGGCCGCCCCGCGCTACCACCGGGCTCGCCGTCGTCATCTGCCTGCATTACTTCCGGGTTGGAAGGATTGCCGATCACCAACGCGGTACAGTGGTGGCTTGCATCGGGATATTGAGCGCGGACAGTTTCCAGCTGCTGCTGAAAAGCCGCTTTATTCTCTACTGGCCCCAGCCAACAAATAAAACGGCTCTTCTTTTCTTCTGTCTCACTGACAACGGGAGATGAGGGAATCTGATAACTCACCGACAATATCGTCCCAGCGCTGGTTTTTTAATTTTTCGTACAAGGGCTGGAGCTTGGTCTGCCAGACTTTATTGTCGACAACGCCAACGTGTTTGCACCGAATAGTCCCTTCGGAATCCACCAGGAAAGTTTCCGGCGCACCGAAAACACCGAGGTCCAGAGCCAAACGGCCATCTCTATCGGCGAGGCTATACAAGTAGGGATTGTGGAATTTCTCCAACCACTTGATTGCTGCCTCATCCTCATCTTTGAGGTTAACGCCAACGATCGGCACACCCTGCTCAGCCAGAGTATTCAAATAGGGGTGCTCTACCCGGCAAGCTACACACCAAGTGGCCCACACATTCATCAAATGCGGGCCATTGGGAAGATCTTTCTTCTCTACAATTTGGCTGTTATCCGCCACTTTTTGCAAAGAGAATTCCGGCACCGGTTTATTCAGCAGGGCCGATGGCATTTCCTGTGGATTCAGGTAGAGGCCCCGCCAAAATAACAGGGCCAACACGACAAATATTACCAGGGGCAAAAAGAGTTTGAGTCTAGACATTATCCTTTCCAACTATTACGCCGTAGCAACATTGCCTGTAACTTCTACATCTACAGGTTTAGCGGCTTTCGCTTTGCGATAGCGCTTATCCGCTACAGTAATAGCTCCACCGATCGCCATCAGAAGCGAGCCCAGCCAAATCCATACCACAAAGGCTTTGTACTGAAGTCGCACAGCCCAATCACCGCTTGGGTTAGACCTGTCCATCGGCTCACCGAGGGCCACATAAATATCGCGGAAGAGTCCGGTATCGATCGCCGCCTCTGTCATGGTGTTGCCACCAGACAGGTAATTGCGTTTCTGGGGATGCAGCTCTGCAACCGGCTTCCCGTCCTTGCTGACATGCAATACACCTTCAAAGGCCCGGTAATTAGGCCCCTGAACCATACGAACACCGTCAAATTTGAAGTCGTAACCGGAAACCTGGAAACTGTCCCCAGCACCCATACGCACATCTTCCTCAATGCTGTAAACGGTGGTCAGTACTACCCCCAACACAGAAACTGCCAGGCCGATATGTGCGATATGCATCCCGTAGTAACTGGCTCTCTGACGCTTAAGGCCGGCAAAGAATGAGCTGGAGTTGCGGGTTTTAGCCACGATATCAGCGATGCTGGAAGCAAAGACCCAGATACCAATAAAGATTCCCAGCGCCGCTCCCCAGTGGAAATCTCCCAGGGCCAGGGTCCACAGCAACGCAACTACCAACGAAGCGACAAATGGCAAACGCCATGCGCTCAGCAGTTTGTCCCAGCGGCTGTCTTTCCAGTTGGCGCGCACGCCCATACCCACCAACAGGCAGAGAACAACCATCAGTGGCACGAAGAAAAGATTAAAGAAGGGCGGACCCACACTCACCTTGCCCCAGTTCATGGCGTCGGCCAGCAGCGGGTAAAGAGTACCGGTCAAAACCATGCCCATAATCAGCATCAACAGGATGTTATTGCCAAGCAGGAAGGTTTCCAAAGAGCGGAAAGAGAAAACACTGCGAGCGCTCACTGTCGGTGCGCGCAGGGCAAACAACAGCAGCGAAGTGCCGACAATTACAGCCAGGAAGCCCAGAATAAAGCTGCCTCGCAGTGGGTCAGTAGCAAATGCATGCACCGAGGTAATCACCCCTGAGCGCACCAGGAAGGTGCCGAGTAGGCTGAGACTGAAAGCGAAAATCGCCAGCAGGATAGTCCAGCTCTTAAACAGCCCACGCTTCTCAGTTACCGCCAAGGAGTGCATCAAGGCAGTCCCCACCAACCAAGGCATCAGGGATGCATTCTCAACCGGATCCCAGAACCACCAACCACCCCAGCCCAGCTCGTAATAAGCCCACCAGCTACCCAAGGCAATACCCAGTGTCAGGAAGCCCCAAGCCACAGCCGTCCAGGGTCTTGCCCAACGGGCCCACACCGCGTCCAGCTGGCCACCGAGCAGTGCCGCAATAGCAAAAGCAAAGGCTACCGAGAAACCCACATACCCCATATAAAGCAAGGGCGGATGGAAAATCATACCCGGGTCCTGCAACAGCGGGTTCAGGTCAGAACCTTCCATCGGCGGGAATGGCAGGGTGCGATCAAATGGGTTGGAGGTAAATAGAATAAACAGGAAAAACCCGATCAGTACAAAACCGAGTACGGATAAAACCCGCGCGGAAAGCTCTGGGGGCAGCTGCTTACCAAACAGCGCTACTGCCGCAGCCCAACCAGCCTGAATCAAAAGCCACAACAGAATGGAGCCCTCATGCCCACCCCATACAGCGGTAACTTTGTAATAAACCGGCAGGATACTGTTGGAGTTCTGTGCTACGTAATTAACCGTGAAATCACTTTGCACAAAAGAAGTGGTCAGGCAGGCAAAAGCGATCAGAACGAACGCAAAAATACCCAGAGCCAGCGGACGCCCCGCATCCATCCACACAGGGCGCGATGAATAGCTACCGGCCATCGGCACTGTTGCGAGAGCAACCGAAAGCAGCAAGCCGACAATTAACGCAAAATGGCCCAGCTCAGGGATCATATTTTCGCTCCATCGGAACAACCTTCATGGGAAACCATGGTGTCGGCTACTTCAGGTGGCGTATAAGTTTCATCGTGCTTGGCCAGAACCTGGTCCGCACGCAGAACACCGCTTGGCATCAACTGGCCGGTAATCACTGCTGCTTCGCCTTCGGCAAATAGATCCGGCAGGATTTTGTCAAAGACTACGGAGAGTTGAGCCTCGCCATCAGTAATCACAAACTGGACTTCCAGGCTATCAGTAGTTCGCTGCACACTGCCCGGGACAACACAGCCTCCCGCGCGAATCCGCTTTTCCACCGGGACTTCACCCGCTGCAAAGGCCTTGGGGGCATAGAAATAATCGATATTGCCGCGCATCGCATAGGCTACAAAACCTACTGCTGCACTGGACAATACCACCAGGACAAGTACGAGTATCAGGCGTTGCTTGCGTACAGGGTGCATTGTCTAAGTCCTACTCCATAACTATTTAATTCTATTGCGCTGATAGGTTCTCCATCGCCCTATCCGCTGGAACCCGGCAAATTGAAATTAAGCCGGTTCCTCTGCTGTTTCTTTCTTTGTGGTTACTGTGCGCTCACTCACTGCCTGGCGGCGGCGCTGGGCAATTTTCTGCTGTCGCACCAGCTCTGCCTTCAGGCCGCGGCGGGCAATGTAAGGGTAGAGAGCCATCCCCGCGAGACTCAGGAAAGTCACCGCGTAGGACACCCACACAAATACACCGTGGCCGTCCATCGTCAGGAAATCAGCCAGGTTGGCAAATTGAAACCCCACTTTATCGACCTCCCGCCAGTTCTTCCTGTACCCACTTGGTGCGCATCTCGCGCTTGAGCAGCAGAGTGCGGGTGTGAGTCAGCAGGGTCCAGGCATACATACAGTAGAAACCGATAATCATGGTCAGCAACGGGTAGAACATGCTCGGATCAATACTGCTGGATTCGGTCAGGCGAATGGTCGCGGGCTGGTGCAAGGTAAACCACCAGTCTACGGACTTGTAAATAATCGGGATATTCACGGTGCCCACCAGGGCCAGCAACGCAGAAGCTTTGTCGGCGACTTGCTCCCGGTTCACTGCGTGGGTAAGTGCCATAACGCCGACATAGAGAAACAGGAGTATCAGCATTGAAGTAATGCGGGCGTCCCATACCCAGTAAGCACCCCATGTAGGTTTACCCCACACAGCACCGGTAAATAGCGAGACAAAGGTCAATACCGCACCGATCGGCGCGGCAGCGCGCATCACGGCAAAGGAGAGCTTCATCTTCCAGATCAAGCCGATAGCACCGCTGATCGCCATAATGTAGTAACCGGCCAGTGCCAGGAAGGCGGCGGGTACATGGATAAAGATAATGCGGTAACTATTGCCCTGCTTGGCATCTTCTGGGGCAAAACCCAGGCCCCAAACACTGCCTACAGCGAGCAATACAACACTAGCCAGCGCCAGCCATGGCAGCCAGGCTTCAGTTTTTTGATAGAACCAGCGGGGCGAACCCAGGCGGTGAAACCATTGCCAAGCCAAGAAAGACCTCCAAATCAATTATCCAGGCTAATACGTATTGCACCCGCAGCAGCGAGTGGCGCCAGTGCCGCAGCAGCCGCTAGGAGTGCTGCCAATATCGCCAGTTGGGCGCTGTAGGCATAGCCATCAATTGCCGCCTGAACTGCGCCGGTGCCGAAGATTAGCACGGGCACATACAGCGGCATAACAATTAGTGCCAAGAGCAAACCGGGGCGGCGCAAGGCAACAGTGAGTGCTGCGCCAATAGCTCCGATCAAACTCAAACTCGCGGTTCCCAGCAATAGGGAAACCAGCAAACAAACATAACCATCCACCGGCAGATTCAGCATTAAGGCGAGCAGCGGCGATAGCAATGCCAGCGGCAAGCCTGTGGCAATCCAGTGCACCAGGGATTTTGCAAGAACCGCAAAGTAAAGCGGTTGTGGTAACAGGGTGAGCTGCTCCAGGGTGCCATCTTCAAAATCACCTTTAAAAAGGCTTTCCTGGGATAGCATTGTGGACAGTAGGGCCATTACCCAGATCATGCCTGGAGCCATCTTTGCCAGAAGTTCGGGCTCAGGTCCTACCCCTAACGGCAAAAGTGCTAAAACCGTCACGAAAAATAATAAGGGGTTGGCAATATCTGCTCTTTTTCTCAACGCCAAGAGCATTTCAATCCGGAACAGCGCCATAAAACCGGGGCCACTGCGCACTTCGCTCACCGGCGTTTGGACATCAACTGTCGACATGCTCTCCCCCAAAATCCTCAAAAGGCTCAGAGACTGAATAGTCAGACAAATTAACCTCACTGAGTCCGGCTAATGACAGAGGTTGGTGTGAGGTCAGCAGAATTGAACCACCGCTATAAAGATGAACCGCCATTTGCTCTTCCAAAGCAGCAACACCCACAACATCGAGGGCAGTCAAAGGCTCATCGAGTATCCATAATCGAGGGGAATCAGGTAGAAATAATCGCGCCAAGGCAACACGGCGATTCTGGCCGGCGGAAAGGGAGTGGCACAAGCTATCCTCAAAGCCGGTCAGGTCGACTTTGTCGAGCGCATTGAGCGCGTCCTCATGGTCAGCACCATACCAGGTGAGGTTTTCCAGCGGAGTCAGGCCACTGCGCACTCCGCCCCTATGCCCGATATATAGTAAGGACTCACGCATCGCCGAGAGCGATTGCGGATAGGCGCTATCACACCAAAGGATCTCTCCAGTGAAATCACTGCTACTGCCAATCAAAGTGCGCAGCAAGGTCGTTTTACCCGCGCCATTACTGCCTTTGATTTGAATTGCAGCGCCGGCTTGAAGGGAAAACTGAAGGCCCTCAAACAAGCGCCGACCATCCCTTTCGCAGGCGAGATCTCTCACTTGCAGCACAACTTGGGACTTAGGGGTCACAGACATTCCAGGATAAAACCGCTCTGACAAATCTGAACGGCATTATACCGGCACCAGCGCTAATTGCATTGTCTCAGCGAGCAACATTTTAGCAACCCTTGATCTTTCGCAAGAATGCCCACTGATTCACACTGAAAAGCGCTATTTAAATTGGCACTGAATTGTAGTTTTGGTATTTTCACACCGTCGTGAGACGGTGTACCTGTTTCTCGCTGTACCCTCAAGGAAGTGGGTAATCTCAGAGGTCGACATAAAGCTGGCCCCCAAGAAGGGCCTATCCCTCTGCTCGTAAGGATGCGTGTCTATGAATAATCTCGCCACCCATATCGGTCCGTGGCTCGACGCTACTACTTTAATTGGCCAAGAAAGCCAGATTCACCAACAGCCATTTCCTTTCTTCGTTGCCAAGAACTTGCTGGCCGAGAACCTGATGGCATCCTTTGTCAAAGACTTCCCAAAGCTTAAAGGGGCAGGCTACCTTCCCTACGATAGAAGCAGTTGTGGCACCACAATAAATGAACTGATTGAACAGTTTAGGGCTCCGGAATTTGCCGATGCTATTGGCAACAACCTGGGTATTGAGAATCTTTCTCAATACCCAACCTATGTTTCCATTAGCCGTACACTCAAGAAACGCCACGGCCGCATCCATACCGACGGACAGTCAAAAATTGCTACCGCCCTGCTCTACCTAAACCCGGAGTGGTCCTTGGACGGCACAGGCTGCCTGCGCTTCTTAAAAAGCGGCGATAACTTTGAAGATACCGCAGCCCCGGAAGTAAAACCTTCGTACGGTACCCTGGCCGCATTTAAGCGAGCCGATAACTCGTTCCATGGGCACTTGCCTTTTGAGGGTAAAAGATTGGTTATCCAGGTAGCCTGGTTAGTCAGCGATGCTGACAAGAACAGAAAGGCCAAGCGCGGCAAATTAACTTCAAAACTCAAGCGTCTGCTGGGCTGGTTTGGAGGCAACTCTGCGGCCACACAAAATATGTAGCTACAGTCAACTCAATACCTACGATAGAGCCCGCATCCCTTACGGGCTCTGTACATACACATCTTCCTCCCTCTTTTCAAGGCAACCATTGTAAAAGCAATAAACCTAACAACTTTAATTAATGGGAAATACAATACGGGGAAACAGAGCCCAACGATTTAAAAACACAGAGAAGAGCTAGGGAAAAACAGCAGTGACTTGGGCAGGAAAGGCAAATTTTCAATAAAATCTATTAACTACGCAGAGTACAGTTTAAGCAACCCTATTTTTAGATTACTTTTATTTATTATCTGCACCCTGCATAGCTGGCTGTAGCCGTTAAAGTTTCAGCATATTTCGTTAGTCGAAATCATAGTCCATTAATTCACGCCTTAAACGCTTTTCCTCCAATTTGTCTTCTACCATTCGACGTGCGTCGCGTGGTGGCTGAGAGGTAGCTTCCTTCAGCACTTCAGTTGCAATTTGTGGAATACCCACATTATCAAAATCTAGGCGTCTTTCGTTAACGTGGCCGCTCATACGAAACTCCATAATCTTGATTAGAGAAAGCAGAAATATCCTTATCGCACCAAGGGTGCAATTGCAGGTTATCCAGCTCAATCAATCGTGGTCAAGCAATAATTTATCAAGTGGAAATGCCGCTTTCACTTCAAAACTTTCCAACTGATCCCTGAACAAAGCTATCCGCAAAAACCGCCATTTCGAAGTCAAAGTAGCGAAGAAAAAAGACAGATTTATGAAAGTTTTTCGAAAATTTTAAGAAAAGGGAACGACGGGAATAGCAGTAACCGGGTGGCGCCAATGTTACCCTCAGTGACACAACAAATTGGTACGATTTGATGGAAGGTGAGTTAATAGTGAAAAGCATGACATGACACAGGGCTTTCCACAGGCTAGAATAGCGCCGCTCTTCAGCAGTGCTGATACCCGCCCCCGTCGGTTAACAGGATAAACCACGGACCTCCTAAGTCCGGACTGGTGGTTCGAGTCCACCCGGGGGCGCCATACATATCAAGGCAAATTAGCAAACGACTGCCTTTGCCGAATGCATAAACAGCGCCAGGAACAACCCAGCCAACAGCACCCCACCCCAGAAGAGCCTGGTAGAACGGCTAATTGTTCTCCCGCGCCTGGCTTCGTTTCTTACAGTCTTTCCCATATCACAAATCCATTTGCCTACTTTTCGTCCATTCACCATAAATACTAACCGAAACCATTTCGCTGGTGAATCTCCATCTCAGGATAGACAAAGCCCGGCACAAGCCGGGCCCAGAACAATAGCAATGCAAGTATTGACGAACAGCGCCTACTGGTTAGTCCCGTTTGTGCCACTGCCACCATTACTATTGTTCATCTGAGTGCCATCCTGCATTTTTTTCTGCATCTTCATCATCTGCTTTTCAGCTTTGTCCTTCTTGTGGTGCATCCCCACCTTGTGCCACTCATCTTTGAACTTAGCCCAGAAAGATTCTTTTGGCGCTTTGGTGCAGGCGGTAATCACCATCGGCGTCACTTTTTCTGTGCCTTCAATATCCAGCATATCCCCCTCTTCCGTGCCTTTCTTGGCGTAGGCGGCAGCCCAATAAACTGCTTTAGGTTTAAACTCATCGTCGATAGCCAGGAAATCCGCACAGGTCCAGTCTTTCGCCGGCTTCTTGGGATGGTTATCCGCGAAGGCAGCAGAAGCAGCAAGACTGGCAATTACCAAAGGAAGAATGAACTGCTTACTTTTCACAATTAGATCTCCAAAATATCCAGGGTTATCACCCCGTAAATCAATTGCAGGTAATGTGCAATCCGCTCGCTACCCACGGGCCGGGGAGGACTGGCCGGCAAGTCACTAAAATGACTGCGACAAACAGCGAGGCAAGGAATAGCCCCGGATTCACCAGCCTTACGACAGCGGAAACGCAAGCCAAGACACTGAATCAACGAATGCTTGGCCCATTGAAAGGATAGACGCATTTTTCATTTTTTGGGGAAAATCAAAAACACATCCTTACCCACTTGCATACAAACTTTATTGTCCAGACGCATTCCATGTGAAGAAGCAGGCTTTACCTATGTACACCTTTAGCTATTAGCGCTCGGAATAGAGTTTGCTGCCTCCCATTTTTGACTGTGCCTACCCAGCCTTAGCAAAGAGAAACCTAACCAAATAAACCAGACTATTTGGGAAATTCCGAATATTTCTGTAAAGATATCGTCCGGATAGATAGTCGCAATTCCCGCCACTCCCACTAACACTCCGATAAAGTTTAATGGCCGGGAAAAAAGTCCAATTTGCAATGCAGCAATGCTAATTAGCAGAACCCAAAGTCCACCCACCAACTCATTGCCACCACCAAGACTCTCAACCATCAAGTATATTATTCCCCAGGTATCGAAAGCTTTCTGAACACTGACCTCCATAAGCCCCAAAGCATAGGCGAGCCCTATATTTGCGATCATACCGCTCGCTATTACAAGGCCCACCCAGACTGCTCCAAACAAGGATGCCAATGCAGCAATCTCTCTCCTCTTGCTTTTTAGCTTTTCATATAAGTTAACTACCACACAGCCCAGTAAGATCGCAAAGACCAAGTACATTAGGGTATAGGCAATATTAAAAATCAGTTGATTTTCTGCCAAGAACGTCATTTTTTCTATGGGGCTCCCATCCGATGGAAAAGGCCAAAAAGCACCAAAGAATACAAACGCACTAATATAAATTAACCCCATGCCAAACGCCGAGATACCAGCAACTCTATCCATAGCTCTCCCCTATCATCTTTGAACTCAATTCAATGCCTGTAAATATCACTTTAATTATGTAACCCAAGGAAGCCAAATTCGTAACACCCCACCCTATCTAAGCAGCAAGTAATCGCAGAAATGAATATTCAGCAAGAGAAGAAAGTCACAGTGCTTTAACCGAAGTGTACATTAATGCCATTTCTGACTAGCGTTCATGCCAGGACCTGTAGGTTAGGTGGATAGCTAAATATCACTATTGCCAATTAACCCGAAGGAGATAATAGGATGGGGAGCAAGGAGTGAAGGATCTAAATAATCCGGAGATCAGTGATTTCCATCAGGAGCCGATTTACTTAAAAATCAGCTCAATGTCAGCTCTAACGGTAGAGTGTCGTATTCAGTCTCCAAGCCGATACTTACGGGCCACAACCTCAAACTGACGAATATAAATGGCTTGAGCTGGCTTATAGGGCGGCAGCCACTGATCGGGCCCTTTATCTCCCTTACTGCGATTGTGGCCATCATCAACCAGCCACAAATTTGCAGGATCTTCTGCAAAAGCTCTACGCTGCTCCCGGCTCCAGCTAGCACCACCGTACTTATGAGCCCAAGATAGCGGTACTATATGCTCCACATCCAGATCCGAAGCTTTTTCAAAAAACCGTCCCGTATAGGGATCCATCCACAGGCCTGAAACCACTGTACAGCTCTTTTCATTGCTGAAGGCAACAGGAGCCAAAGAGAGACGGATCAATAGCTCCTGGCGAGTATTCTGGCAATCACCATCGACATCAGACCACCGTGGCAACCACTCACTGCGATCATAAGATTGAGGGGTTACTTCATAACACCCGCTGAGGGTCAGCATGGACACTATTAATAAAGACTTGAGTCGCATAAAGCTAAACTGCGGCTAATTACTGCTGGGGGAGCATTTTGATTATAGCTTTGAGCTCCGTCAAGAAGCCAATCCAGTTTGACATGAGCAAAAATCGGTACAAGTGTACTTTATCCACCCACTCCAACGAATGAATATCATTAAGCTAATATACGACTGAAAAAATTTAGATGGTTAAGAAATCGGTATGTAGTAACAATAGCTATCCCCTATACTACTTAAAGGTCGAGAACCATTACAGCAAGGATATAAGAGACAGAATAATGAAGTTATCTTTAGCACTAACTTTCATCACACTTCTTTCTGCCAACGCTTCATCTCAAGTCAACATCCCTGGCACCACACTCCAAGAACGGATATTTGAACTAAATCCCCCAGTAATAGATTCACCCACGATGTCCTTTTCGGAGATTAGACAGAGTATATTAAAACTCAATCAGTTTATTGGTGGATACCCACCCAGTTTTACAAATGAGAAAGAAAGAGAGTTGATCTATCGAAAATGGCTTGTATTAGTTTCCGAAGCAGAAGCATTTTACACAGTACATAATGGCTCAGAAGAGTCGCTTTACCTGCTATCAGAACTTTACCGACAGGGCCACAACATGGATGTAGAGGGTAGCGCGGAAAAAGCATTCAATAACCTAAGTGCGTGTCTTCACACTTTTAAAAAGTCCGTGATGTGCAACTTTTCAGCATCCTATTTCTACCTGTCAATTGGCCCCGCATACTTAGACAAAGCAGAGCTAAGCTTATCCATACTAAAAGAACATTTTAGCCCCAATCTTAACAGTGAGGTCGAATCTGGTTATGTATTCTTGCATATCTATCGCCAAGACATCCCCAAAGCAAAACAGCAAATCGACTTCTTTATCCAAAAATTCCCCAACTCTAGCAGAGTCGCAATGTTTGAAAACATAAAACAAAATTTAGGCGATACCATAGAGTGGAAACAACATTAACCAATGCCCTTTTATAACTCAGGAGCAGCACAGCGCTTCACATTAAACGGCTCAATAACTAAATCGCCGGACACTACCTATACGTCACTTTCCGAGCGATGTCTTACCCTCTAGGTTACTTAACAGCATTAAGCTATAGAAAGGAGGACGTAGCCCCTTCATTGTACAAGTGTACAGGCATTCAACCACATATAGCACCTCAACTACTTCGGTTAGCAGTTATTAACCTAGCGGCTACAGTCATGGCCTAACTTCTATCAAATACAAAATACTTACCTGAGGCTAATACACTTGTTTTAACAACTCTAAACATCCCATACAGAATGTCATTGAACGAATCTACAAGAAAATACAATGACCCGTCTGGTAAGATCAAAACCGCTTAGGTAAAAGTAAGGAAAAACTGATCGAATTCACTATAATCGAATAGCTCAGTAAAAAATCCAAGGAACATTAATTCGAGAGACAGTTGATAGGCAATTCCTCCCGCATTTAGAAAATATGATTCAGAAAATGTAAATTTAACCTTACCTCAATAACAGT
The DNA here is from genome assembly GCF_030012985.1 of Microbulbifer sp. VAAF005. Classification (NCBI taxonomy): domain Bacteria; kingdom Pseudomonadati; phylum Pseudomonadota; class Gammaproteobacteria; order Cellvibrionales; family Microbulbiferaceae; genus Microbulbifer; species Microbulbifer sp. VAAF005. The sequence goes on from NZ_CP120233.1 coordinate 1,320,380, forward strand.
ACTCTGCAGGTCAACCTTCAACACTTTACGCCTCTTGTAATCCCCACTCATTAACAGTACAAGAGATATCCTATTTCGCACATAGACATACTGCAGATTAGCCATTTTCAAGATAACACGGAGTTAACGATCTAGATGAAAGAATCGCTGAGTTCGCTCAAAATTACCGTTGTTTTTTTAATTCTCACAGCGAGCCTCTACCCTATCGGATACTGGCTAATTTTTCACATGGAAAGCGCAGTACCCTTAATGCTTTCTGTTGGGCTTGCCACGGTCACAACATGCTTGATATTCAAGAAGAGCCTGGGCTCCTTAGGATGGTCTTGGGGAAGCTGGAAATATCAGTGGTTAAGCTATTTGGTACCCTTGGGCTATGTAGCAGCTGCCTACCTCATTATGTGGATCTTAGGTTTCGGGGAGTGGTATAACTCAGAATACGTTACGGCACTAAGAGAAGGGTATAAAGTAGATGGCTGGAGTGATACCAGTGTAATCCTCTTTAGGTTCTTAATTACTGCGAGTATCAGCTTTATATTGATACTGCCTGGAGTTTTAGGAGAGGAGATTGGATGGCGTGGATTGCTTGTACTTGAGCTCTCAAAGCTTATGTCCTTCTCAGGGATCGCATTAACCTCTGGGTTTACATGGGCCGCCTGGCATTGGCCCATGATGGTAGCAGGTGTCTACGGGAATGAAACAGCCCCTCTCAGCTATCAGTTGTTTTTCTTTACGCTAGGCTTAATGTCAATGTCAGTCATCATGACTTACGTAAGATTAAAGACTAACAGTGTTTGGCCTGCCGTTATTTTCCACATGAGTCACAATGCATTTATTCAAAAATTCTTTAATCCTTTGACCCTACAAAGCACAGATTCAGGCTGGTATCTCAATGAGTTTGGTATGGTTTTACCTGTAGTTATTTTTTGTATCAGCATTTATTTCTGGAGAAAGGGCCAACAAGAGTTCGGCTCCGCTCAACCAGCAAGCGAACTGTTGTCTCCAAAAAACTCTTGACGTAGCGCCATGGATGTATGACAGGGGCTTTGATTAAGAACAATCATGAGTTTTTGGCAATTTTACCGCAGGCATATAGAAATACATTATGGATAATGAAGTAGATATTTTTGCTCCAGTTACTGATCTAGGAAAAAGAGATGCCCTTGAATGCTGGAGATGGCTAGTTGGCAAACAGGCCTCCATGTGCCTTCTGACCTCCATGGGAGATTTATTCTTCAAAAGGAAGGAAGGCCTACTGAACAAGGAACGTGTCTATTTCCTAGATACTGGCACAGGAGAAATGGAACTTGCCGCTAAATCCTGGATTGTATTCCGAGAGATGATGGCAGCAATGAAAGATATTCCGGGCCACTGGTTTAAATATAGATTATTACTTGAGTTAGTGGAGCAACCATTAACTCAAGGTTGTTGCTATTCACCAATCCAACCACCGATAATGGGCGGGGAGTACATTACAGAAAATTATCAATCTATATCTTGGGAAGTCCATCTAGATCTGTTAGGACAGATACATGAGCAACTCAGCGGCCTTCCCCCAGGAACACCAATAGCTAGTATAAGCTTAAAAATTGAAGAAGATTGAGAGGCCACCATTCAAAAGGGTTATCCCTGAATCCAGCATTTAAATCTATAATTTATGTCAGGACTTGTCCTTATGATAAGCATTGAGTTTTTGATTACCTCTTTTATCGTTGTGTTGATACCGGGAACGGGAGTTCTATATACAGTTGCTGCGGGGCTATTCAAGGGTAAAAGGGCAAGTATTTCTGCAGCGTTAGGTTGTACGCTAGGCATCATCCCCTCTATCCTTGCTTGCATCATGGGGCTGTCCGTAATCATTCATACCAGTGCATTATCATTCCAGCTTGTAAAATATGCAGGGGTCGCGTACTTACTGTACTTAGCTTGGTCAATGCTTAAATCCAGCAACTCTCTGACTCTAGAAGAAAATCAAAAGAAACAGAGTTTAACTTCAATTGCTTTCAAGGGATTTATGATTAATATCTTAAACCCAAAGCTAACCATCTTCTTCCTGGCATTCTTACCCCAGTTTATTCCCTCTCAAATACAGAACCCCGTAGATAGTATGCTGATACTTGGGCTTGCCTTCATGGTTATGACCTTTCTGGTTTTCATTGTTTATGGCTTACTAGCAACAGTCATTCGAAATTATGTTATTCACTCAGAAAAAATTAGCGTTATCATTCAACGAGCCTTTGCTGGTAGCTTCGCAGCTTTAGGACTCAAACTCGCCTTTACGAGCAGGGAATGAGCCCCCCATTAACAAAAACAGTAAAGCGATTACTAACATTAAGTTTAATGTTGCTTCAGGCATACCCGATTCAAGCTTACCCCTAAGAATCTCAATCGTAAAAGAATAAGCACAAACAAGCATGAAAATTTTTTTGACCTTTTCGGTACTCGGATTTTTCTTAACTCCATCACCTGAAGTAGTCGCTTCAAAGGCAGACCTTATGACCAACAGCGCTATTGGTCAAATGCCCTCCCAGTCCTTTCCCTCTAGCGGCTCCGAATATTGGATAGAGCGAGAACAAGCAGTAAGTTTCGCAAAAACCGATGACTGGGAAAAAGCTATTCCCTTGCTCGAAAAACTAACCGCCCAATATAAAGATGATGGAGACACTTGGTTTTTACTCGGGCATGGATACATTGAGACGAACCAATGTAACAAAGCAATCCCCTCACTCAAACGAACCCTAGAACTAGGGACAATCATGTCGGGGATAAGATCAGCTTCATCCCCCTCTAACGATATAATGATTAAAATTGCACAATGTCATTCCAAAATGGAAGAGAAGGACCAAGCGCTGGGCTGGATTCAAAAAGCACTCGATTCCAGATGGGATGACCGGAAGAGTCTCATTGGCAGCAGCGATTTTCAACACATATCTCAAGACGACATGTATAAGGAGCTTTCAGGGGAAAGCCAGCTGGAAAATTTATCGAGAGATGAACGCTGGATGACAGATTTAAAATTCCTAGCTGATGAAATATTACGCCTACATGTTAACCCCTACCATCACTCATCAAAGAAAGATCTAGCATTACACATAAACGAAATTAAAACAGAAATCCCCCACTTAACCGACCAACAAATCGTATTTAGAATGATGGCGCTACTTGCCAGCTTAGGGAATGGACACAACTTTATTGTCCCAACCCACTCTAGGAATGGCTCATTCAGCAAGTTACCAATCCAGCTCTATTGGTTTAATGATGGGATATTCATTGTAGGTGCCGATACCGAATATAAGCATCTTGTAGGGAAAAAACTCCTTTCTGTAGCCAACCAGCCGATAGATGCAGTAATGAAAAAGATTGCCACTGTAAATGCCCGCGATAACGAAATGCAACAATACTGGCTGGGGCCTTACTATCTGGCTTTACCGGAGGTTCTCGAGGGTTTAGGCATAGTAGAAAGTGCATCGAAGATCCCACTAACTTTGGAAGAAAAATCAGGAGCCAAAGAGCAAGTAGTTCTATCAGGAAAACCTTTCAACTTTACAGGTTTTCCAACCTTACCCGCACCTAATAATAGGGACAACTTACTTTACCTAAGGAACAAGAAAGAAAACTATTGGCTTGAATACAATTCTGGCAATGATCTCCTATATTTACAATTTAATAGGGTCGCACAAGATAAGTCACACCCACTGGACGTATTCAGCAAAAAGATCACAGCATTCACCAAGGGTAGAAAAGTCAAAAATCTTATTCTAGATTTGCGTCACAACAGCGGCGGCAATGGTTCTATTATCCCTCCCTTAACAAGATCGTTAATTCATTTTTCAGAAAATAGCGAAGAGAATAATCTATTTGTGATTATTGGACGAAATACTTTCTCCGCTGCACATTTGTTACTTGCAGACCTCGATCGCTTGACTGACATCATTATTGTCGGTGAACCAAGTGGAAGCAGACCCAACCATTTAGGTGAAGCAGGATGGTTTAAACTTCCTTACAGCGGTGTCTGGGGAATTATTTCATCTCAATATCATCAGGCCTCAAAGGCCGAAGATCATCGTATCTGGATTGCACCACATGTTCCCGTAACACTCTCATCTGAAGAGTATTTCGCAGGAGAAGACCCCGCAATAAATCATATAATTAGAATAATAAGCCACAAAAAAGAAAAAGCAGCAATACCCTCACCAGGGTCAGTTATCACGGCAGGATTTTAGAGTAAATTATACAAAGGAAACGGATCAACATGTCTTTAACTTGGGTTATTGTAGGCTCATTTCTTCAATTGTCTTTTTGCGGATTCCTTTTTATGATGGCCGCATTCGCTGGAGGTGGCGTAGCTAATAGAGGAAATTTATCAAAACTATCATCAGTGATACTTGCGGCTTCCCTATACTTACTACCCTCAATTAGCATACTTGCCGCCGGTATTGTTATATACCAATACAACCATGGAGGGGACGCCTCCTCTTATTGGTGGCACTTCATGCCTATTGCGGCGGCGGCTTTATATATCATTTATATAAACTCACTATGGGAAAAATAGCGTAACATAAAAGAAGTCAATAGGAGCTTCGTCCGTGAGTAAATGCCTACTTTTTGATAACGACGGCACCTTAGTTGATAGCGAGCATCTCTCCAGTATTGGCTTAGCTATGATGTTCGAAAATTACAGAATAAAACTAGATGCTGATGAACTGGTCATAAGATTTCGGGGTTGGAAACTGGCAAGCATTCTATCCCTATTAGAAGAAGAGAATAATATCAAACTGAAAAGCAATTTTGTTGCAGCTTATCGCGATATAGTCACAAAACTCTTTATCAGAGAGTTAAAACCTGTTGAAGGTGTAGCAGACGCTCTTGAGGCACTTGATGGTGAGAAAGCGGTAGTATCTAGCGGCCCCCTGCAAAAAATCAAGCATGCATTAGATATATGTGGGCTATCTAAGTATTTCGGAAATAATTTATTCAGTTCATATGAAGTAGGTATATGGAAGCCTGACCCAGGCATATACCTACATGCCGCCAAAAGTATGGGCCACCATCCTGAGAACTGCTCCGTTATAGATGATGGGCCAGTGGGAGTTAAGGCTGGTAAAGAAGCAGGCATGAAAACTTACTTTTTTAATCGTTTTAATGAAGAATCTAATACCGTTGGCGTAGTGTCCTTTCTAGCGATGAGAGAGTTACCAAAACTAATAGGTAACTAATCCCCCAAGAACACTATACCTTTAGTTTATTAACATCATTCATTCAAGCTCATGCTACAACCGGTCATCATGGGCGGCAGAGAAAAGATGGTTCCCGACAAGCAATATCTATTTGGCTCTTTGCCCATGGGAGGTACAATTTAGCCATTAACAGTAGTGCAAAATATAAACAGAAAACCTATCATTCCATGTCTAATAGGATGTCGGTTTCACACGACACCTTCAGCACTAACCCTTGTACCCATCCTCACAAAACCTATATCTGGCTACAGTAAGAATGTTCTCAAAGTTATTTAAAAAGAGTAAACCACGAGTCTATCTGGATAAAATGATTGTCGTCTCACAGAATGAATTTAGCAAGATTGGTGCTTGGGGGGCTTTTAAGGGCGAAGATTTAGAGGCGGGCATTCGTCATAGGCTGGTAGAAATTTTCTCCTTACCACATATATCGAGTCGAATAGAACTTAAATCCAATGATTTAGCACTAGAGGTTGTAGTCTTAAAAGTAAGAGGGGGTGAGTTTGACACCGCATACTTTGGAGAATTTGGCGCAATGCCTGTATTCTGGCGGCCAAAGATTGAAGTCGCAGCTCGACTCTATTACGCCGACTCCAATAAAACACACTCCTCTTATAGGGCTCGAGAGAAAATGCCATGGAGAGAATATTTTTCAGGAGTATTCAGCCTAAGAGGGATGCTCAGACATAGGCCTGTTTTTGGAGCAAAAGAGCTAGAACCTATTCTCTATAGAGCATGTGAAAAGCTGCTTGCCAGTATGGTGAAGTCAGTATGAAATACTGTAGATTTAGGCAATCCGCTACTACTTACGGACTTATTTTTTCCTGCGATAGAGATATCACGGCCCTAAGACAGGATATTAAAGTAACCAGGACTTTTGAGAGTTATCGAGAGGGTGATTTTTAAGTATAGCCAGATTTGCAGATAAGCTACTAGACTGAGGGGGCTTATCAACCCCATACCCTTTCCAACTTAATAATAATATTAAAAGGCCCACTTGAACTGGCCTTGAAGTAACAATTAGGCACGGCTTGTGAAGGGTACTGCACTAAATCGTATACTTAACAATAACCTTAACTTTCTGGTGATTGTAATGCTCAAAATCAAAGAAGCCGCCGCTTTTATTCTATTCGCGTCCCTGATGGGGTGCTCCTCAGATACTCCAGAGGATCCCAAGCCCACCACACCGGTCGGTTCAGACAAGGATGCCCACGGGTGTATAAACTCAGCCGGCTACCTTTGGTGTAGTAAAACTAAAGAATGCGAACGACCATGGGAGCTTGCAGAGAAGGCTGGCTTTGCTAACACTCCCAGCAATTTTGATGAGTATTGCGGTAATAAATAGGGTCTCTGCCTAGCAGCCTCCTCCGTCTATAGGAGAAAACGGTGGCAGCTAAGGTCTTTGATACTCAAGACTAAAGAACAAAAGCTTCAGAAATGAAAAAGCCCGGCATAAGCCGGGCTTTTAGAAGATGGCGGTGAGGGAGGGATTCGAACCCTCGATGCCTTTCGACATACACACTTTCCAGGCGTGCTCCTTCGACCACTCGGACACCTCACCAAGTTCTCTTGTCACCCCCTGTTGGGGCTGTCCGTCTTTCGACGCCCTCTCGCCTTAATGAAATCTTCAAATAAATCAATAAGATAGCTACTTTAGCCTTGAGAGAGAGTGCACTTTACCCAAATGTTAGAGAAAGTTCCAGTGAAATCTGAGATGAATGGGCTCCGTACATTCTCTTTGGTGCACATCCAATGCTCTTGGTTAGATTTCATACAAATTGTGTGCGCTCATACGACCAATACCGTTTAGAATTTGAACACCGCACACCGACCAAGTAATAAGGGGCTGGTATGGCGGAGGATCTGGGAAAGAAAGGGGGAACGCCCAGTGGAACCAGTCAAGACTGCATAGCAAATCTATATCCAACCCGATACAGCCTGAGTACAGGGTGTAAATTGACTGCTAGTACCTTTTCATAACCTATCGGTGTCTAAAACTTACCTCAAGAAAGTGTCCTGCCCATCCTGTTAAAGGCAACAAAAGAGAACTATAACGTGGCCACCAGGGCAAGTTTCTTCCAGAACGCTCCAAGGTTCGTCGGTGATACTTCTCAGTGCTCGCTACTTCAGTTCAATAGAAAGCTGGGGCGCACAAGTGCCCCAGCCCACTGACAATTTAAAACTTAGTCAGCACTTTTTGTGAAATACAGGCTGTCTTTTACTCGAGCCCCAGTGCTTGGATTAGTTACATACCAAGTTAACCCGTAATCTCCGGCCTCAAACCACTCTGGTATAGTTAGATAATTCCGAGTGTAGTCCTTTGTCTCAGAGTAATTCAGCACAACATCTCGTGAATTATGAATGGGATAACTATCCCCATTGGGAAAAGTGAGTAGGCTCCATTGCTCAAGTGTAACCAACGATTGTGAAGAGTCTAAATTACGTATACTCGCATCATAATTGACTCTTCCCCCGTAGGAAGGAACTAAAAACTCGGCAGGCTCATCAAGCACAATCGCTAACTGAGTGTCAGAGACGTCACCCTCAACAACCAGTTCAAGATCCCATAGCTCTACATAACCACCTTGCACTCTGAGCTTTATCTCACCCTCCCCATCCAGTAGGTTTTTCGACAATAAGCTATTTTCATCAACACAGTAGTTGAAATTTTGTAACTGTGAAGAAGGATTGGAGTTGTCCGGAGTTGGCAGAGCATGGTTATATAACAGGTCCACCAGAGTATATTGGGTAGAAATCCAAGGGATATCTGGATCTATAAATTCTTTTTCTACTATAAAAACTGCCGAATTCGCATCTCCATCTTTAACTTCAGTATTGACACAAACTCTTTCGATATTATCGAATTGATAGCTAATATCTAAATCTACCTCATGATCAACCCCATCCTCCAACCTGAAAGGAAATGCCTCACCGAGGTCTATTTTTGAACTTAATGTATCCGCCTGAATCAATGACGGTGCGCAGATTAAAGCAATACCAGCGATAGAATTTTTCAGCACACCACTGTGCATAGGGTAGCTTGCATCCAGGTTTTTCAAAATCAAATTCCATTTAATACATTATGAGATACAACAAAACTTCGAACAGATTTTAGAGCCACTTCCTGAGAAAATATGGTTCACATCATAGTAATCCATATTTATCGCCGATCTTGTATAGATTCACCTTATGGTAAATACCATTCATCCACTAAAGACCAACTAAATTAAATCTGTCCAATATATTGTATTTCAACTCTCCCTGTCTCCACAAAAATTTTCACTCCACAATCGTCCCAATTGAAAAACTCAAGGATAGTACCTACACAACCAACCCTGATAAATCGCTGATCAACCGCTCAATAAAATCCATTAAAGTAATCGGACTCTTGACATAGAGTCAGCCTGATAAGTAGCTCTAACAATCAAGCACCGGGAATCCCCAGTGCTGATATTGATCGATACATACACTGGAAGGCTTTCATCATTGGCTAATATCTTTGTTATCACATAAACCATATGCGTAGATCTTCCAGCCATATTAATTCACACACCATTTTGACCTCAGTCGCAATAGCAGCTCACAGCCTTAGCAATTTTTTGATTCATAGTATCTCGCTCGATAATACCGAAGCAGTGGCCGTCATTGACAGCATAAGTAAATTTTACATGCCAAACCCTGCATACTGTGAAAATATATAAGGATTGTAAGTAAGAATTCACCACCAAACAGGCAATAATCACGAAGATAATTTAGCCAGGAAATTTAATATATAACCGTGAATTAGCTGCGAATTAGAGAATGTAGCTACAATTTAAAAATAGCGGCAGAGAATTACATTCCCAGTGAACACTCTCACGAAACTAACTTAAATAAAATAACCTGGGCAGACGAAAAAATTGCCCCAAAATGAGAGGAAATATAAAACGATCAATTAAACATCCTGGGTGAAAATAGCCTTTTACAGCTCCCTCAAATCAAATAACTCATCGATTTTAAGCCCATTCGAATTTGGGCCAATCTTTGGGGCATCCCGTCCTGAAGAACCAAAAAAAGTGTCACAAATAACGGCTGGAACTACCAAAAGACAGAATGGAATTAAGCGAGAAAAGAAACAAAAAAGCCCGGTATAAACCGGGCTTTTAGAAGATGGCGGTGAGGGAGGGATTCGAACCCTCGATGCCTTGCGACATACACACTTTCCAGGCGTGCTCCTTCGACCACTCGGACACCTCACCAAATTGTCACCCTTCGCGAGGGCTCTCCGCGTTGTAGCGGCCTCTCTCTTCAGCGAAATCTTCAAGGAAATCAGGAAGATAGCTGCTGTGTCGTCGAGAGAGCGCGCACTTTACCCAAATGTACCCGGTTGTGCAAGCACTAATGCGAAAAAAGTATCTCGGACAGTAAAAACGGGGGTTCATAAAGGTGTTTTGTGTCAGCCGCCGCAAGTACCATTGCTATGTACTCTTTCAAATGGGCTCAGGAGATGTCGCAGGTTTAGATGGAAGGCTCGATTAGTCACCTAAACCCAGGCTCTACACTAGTACCGACTAACATAGCTTTCGGGGCCTTCTCTTTCCTTGGGCCCTTAAAGTAAGTAGTTATAGCGCAACTTATCTTTTGCCGACACACCTCCCTTCATCACGGCGCAAAACACCCGGACTCCAGAATTCGGTTTGATCTAGGTTAATAATGTCAGAAAGGCACTCTGTCATAATTCTCCATCCGCTGTAGAGTCAGTGATCGCTATCTATATACCCCCTGTAACGCAAAGCCTTGACGGTGCCCCGCCTGCCTAAATGCAAATCTGCCATGAAAATTGGGAGGTTCTGAGGCTAGAGGTGCGGTAATATCTCTGGCAACAACAATGAGAAAAATATCACTTGCATGCACAGTTTTTTCGCATTCTGTTCCTCGGAGGAGTAAACTGGGCTGCTGGGGTCACGGCGTGGCTATACGGTGGATAGGTAATTCGGAGCCAACCTGTCGCCAACGCGCAAGGTGTTCACTTTCTGCTCAAACGGACAAAGAACAACACAAATGCAGGACCAGCTTGAGGAGAGCACGGGGCGGAATGTTAACCCTCGCTACTCCACCTATTTTCGCACCCTGATTTTATTTGCCGCTGCCGGTACCCTGGCAAACGCGGTGAATTGGGATGCGCCATGGCAATCAGACAAGCTGGTTATTACCGGATCTGCTCTTTTTATCATTGCTTATACCGCTCTCGCTCAATTTATCCTCTACAAAACTGGCGATAAGAAAGCACTGAAAACCCGCCGCTGCCTTTCTTTCCTGGATACAGTACTGATCGGCATCACCATATCCCTGGCAGACTTCAGCATGCTGCCCTCGCTGCTGCTGGTTACCATGGTCCAGCTGAATGCCCTCACTGGGGGAGGCGGTGGTCGCGCTTGGTTTGAGCACAATACCGGCTTATTGGTTGGGGTCGTTATCGGGTACCTGATGCACGAACCATCCCTACTGGTGAGCGCTGACCTCACTATCAGCACCGTAAGCCTGATCTGTATTCTGGCCTATTTATGTGCCTATGCATTCTTTACCCACCGCCAGATTGGCCAGCTTAAGGAAGCCAATCACTCCCTGATGGTTGAGCAACGCGTTAGCAAGGTTCGCTCCTACAAGCTTTCCAAATATCTGCCACAAAAGCTGTGGCGCTCTGTCACTACCGGGGATGAAGAAGCTCTGGTGACCCAGCGAAAGCTCCTCACCGTTTTCTTTTCTGACATCAAAGACTTCAGCCAGCTCACCGAGGAGTTAGAGGCAGAGACCTTTACCCAGCTGCTCAATAATTACCTCTCTGAAATGGCACGCATCGCTGGGCAATACGGCGGCACTATCGATAAGTTTATCGGCGATGCGGTAATGGTTGTTTTTGGGGACGATGAGAGTAAAGGACCAAAGTCAGACGCTCTGCGCTGCGTAGCTATGGCCCTGGCGATGCGTAAACGCGTACGTGAAATGAAGCAGGAATGGTATAACAAAGGTATCTCGCGCCCCCTGCAGGTTCGTATGGGTATTAATACCGGCTACTGTACTGTCGGCATTTTTGGTACCGCTAACTACCAGTCTTACACGGTGATGGGTACCCACGTTAACCTCGCTTCGCGATTGGAAGGCGCCGCCCAGCCGGGAGAAATCCTGATTAGCCACGAGACCTGGGCCATGATCAAACACACGGTAATGTGCCGGGACAAAGGGCATATCACCGTAAAAGGTATTAGTACCCCGGTGAAGGTTTACCAGGTTACTGATCTGCGTAAGAACCTGGGCGGCCAGCAGAGTTACCTGGAGGAGCATGCCCCCGGATTCTCAATGCATTTAGACCTGGATAAAATCCGAAATTACGATAAGGAAAAGGTCTTACAGTCCCTACAAAAAGCAGCATCCAACCTGAAGAGCAAAGTCATTATCTAATTTTATAAAAGGTGCGTAAGCGTAAAATTCTACATAGTAGTATGCATACGCACCGCCAGATTCCCCATAATCCAGACTGTACCCATCACAATAATCAAAAGAATTAAGCTAGAGAAAAGAATTAACGCCAGGTTATCCCTACGGTCCCGTTGGGTTGTTACGTTCAAGAAATATTTTAATTGCACTACCAGTTGCGCAACCCCTAGTAATGCAACGAGAATCAAGACACTTTTATTCTCCTTACCGGTCGTCAGCACTGCGGCAAAAGCCGCCAGAGTGAGCACAATAGACAGGATATAACCTGTGATATACAGACGCAGGTGTTGTGCAAAAGTCGGTTCTTTAGCCATAGACCCAGCCACCGAAATAAACCACGGAAAAAATTCCGATCCAAATCAAATCGAGGAAATGCCAGAATAATGCCAGGCGCAGAAAGCGCAGCTTTACGACATCCCCCAATCCCATAGTGAAAACCTGAACGATCAAAACTATCATCCACAGACAGCCGAAAGTGACATGGAGACCGTGCAAGGGCACTAAGCCAAAAAAGGCTGACAGGTATCCACTGCGCTGTGGCACCCCTCCCTTCTCGGCCATCCCGGCAAAGTCGTAAAGTTCCAACGCCAGGAAGCCCATACCCAATAACAGGGTTATCACCACCCAAAATAGAAAGGCAGCGCGACTGCGTTCATGCTTAACAATAACTGTCGCAATACCTGCAGTGAGGCTGCTGGTTAGAAGAAGCATCGTTTGGGCGAACAAGCTGCCGAAATCAAAAAGCTCTTTCGGGCCCGGCCCTCCGGCGGTAGCGCCCACCATGGTGATATAAATCGCAAATACCACCCCAAAGAAAATCAGGTCGCTCATCATGAAGACCCAGAAGCCAAAGATCACCATTTCGGGATCTCTGTGGATGGCTTCGTGGGGATTGATGCTGCCCGGGCTTTTCGGTGAAGAGACGGGATTCATTTAGATCTCCAGCTTCGCAAGGCCGACATTTCGCGGGGAATCTTCCAGGTCCCGGCTCACTGCCTCGCTCTTCTCGACCAAGGCCAACCAAGCTTCCGTATCCTTCTCTAACTGACTGGCAGGAATAATATATTCCGTTTCTTTGCGGAAGGTGGCCGCGATAACTGCAACCAAAATGGTTAATGCGGAGATCAGTGCAAGCCACCAGATGTACCAAACCAGGGCAAACATCAAAATTCCACTGACAACGCACAAAATAAATCCGAGAGGATTATTTTTAGGGAGCTCTATGTCTCGATAGACTTTAGGCCGCTTATAGGCTTCACCATGCTCCTTAGCCTCAGTAAATGCATCCCGATCAGTAACCTTGGGTATTTCAACGAAGTTATAAGCCGGTACCGGAGCGGGAGAGTTCCATTCCAGGGAGCGTCCATCCCAAGGATCACCCACAGGAACCTGGGTTTTCTTTCGGTCTCTGATGCTTACGATAAATTGAATAACCAGCGAGATTAAGGCCGCCAGAACAATCATTGCGCCAATAAAAGCAACGATCATATAAGGCTTGAATGTGAGATCGGCATAGCTGAATGATCGTCTTGGCATCCCCAATAAGCCGGCGCCATAGAGCGGGAAGAATGTCACCATAAATCCTGCAAACCAGAGATAGGCTGAGCGTTTACCCCATTTATCATTAAGGCGGAAACCAAATGCTTTGGGGAACCAGTAGTTGTACCCTGCCAAAATTCCAAACAGCACGCCGGGAATCAGAACATTGTGGAAATGCGCCACCAAGAACAGTGTATTGTGCACTTGGAAATCGACAGTGGGGTTAGCCAGGATAACGCCGGAGAGGCCACCAATCACAAACAGGATTAAAAAGCCGATGGCATAAACCATTGGAGTGGTAAAGCGTATTCGCCCCCGATACATGGTCGCCATCCAATCGTAAACTTTCACCCCGGTCGGCACCGCGATCAGCATAGTCGCTATACCAAAGGCAATATTGATCGTCGGACTCTGCCCCATGGTAAAAAAGTGATGTAACCACACAGTAAACGACAGAATCGCAATACACATGGTGGCAATCACCAGGGATTTATAGCCGTACAGGGTTTTGGCCGAATAGGTGGAAAAGACCTCGGAAAAAATCCCATAGGCTGGCAGCACCAACAGATAGACCTCAGGGTGTCCAAAGAGCCAAAACAAATTGGCATAGTTCATCATATTTCCACCGAGGTCATTGGTGAAGAAGTGGAAATCAAGGTAGCGATCCAAGCCCAACATTAGTGCGGCAACGCTGAGGGGCGGCATTGCGAAAATCATTAGAATGGAGGCGCAGAGTACGGTCCAACAAAACAGTGGCATACGGAATAAGTGCATTCCTGGACCACGGCATTTATACACGGTGACGGTGAAATTAATTCCCGTTAATGTCGTCCCTGCCCCAGAAAATACGATCGCCCATATCCAGTAGTCAGGCCCAACCCCGGGACTAAAATCCGCCCCCGTATAAGGTGGATAAGCCGACCAACCCCCAGTAGAAAACTGCCCCACTACCAGAGAGACCATCAACAAAATACCGGAGGAAACTGTCACCGCCAGGCTGATTTGATTAAGTACCGGGAAGGCCACATCACGGGCACCAATTTGCAGCGGCATAGCGAAATTAATAAGGCCCACCAAAAACGGAACTGCCACAAAAAACACCATTATGGTGCCGTGCGTACTGAACAACTGGGCAAAGTGATCTGCATAGAGGAAGCCTTCCGGTGCGGCGGCTTGCTGGGCACGCATTACCATTCCCTCCAGCAACCCTCGAACCAACATCACAATCGCAAAAACAATATACATAATGCCGATTCTTTTGTGATCAGTGCTGGTCAACCAATCCCGCCAGAGTGTTCCCCAGACTTTAAACCAGGTCAATAAAAACAGGATTCCCACTGTTGCCAGTATTACTATCGAGCCCGCCACACTGGCAACGGCCTCACTGACAGAGGGCCGCTCAAGAAACCCGCTAAATACCAGAGAATCCCAATTGAGCTTACCCAGCCAACCGTAATCCAAATTGTTCATGGCTGCGCTCCCTCGGCATCATCCTCGCCCCGGCCGAATTTTCGGGTGCCGGGCTGCTCTTCGATGCTCAGCGGTTTACCGGAGTGATAACGCATTACTATTTCGTGAAAAAGGTCTGTGCCCGGCAAGTTAAAATACAGTGTATTTTCTGGCATCTTGCTATTTCCCAGGACTTTGTATGCTTGTTTTTTGGTGTTTCGCTGTGCCAGGCGGTTATAATTTTCTGGACTCAGGACAATCCCACCCGTCCGTACTTGCTTTACCCAGGCTTCAAAGTCCTCATCAGTCACAACCTTGACTGCAAAATTCTGGTCGACAAAACCATTGCCGGTATATTGGGTATTCTCCCCTCTGGTGTCGCCGGTTTTTGTACCGATAAAATTGAGCTTTGTCGTCATACCCGGCATCACATAAATCTGCCCAGCCAGCGCAGAAATAAAGAACGACTGCATTACCGTGTCGCTGGTCAATATCATTGAGACTGGAGTGTGTACTGGTACAACCAATTCACCAACCGTTGCAATATCCAGCTCTGGATAGATAAATAACCACTTCCAGTCGAGCCCTACCACCTGCACTTTTACCGGGGGGACAACGCCCTGTATTTCCTTGTAGGGATCAAGCCGCGCCGTTGCACGCCAGAGCATCACTGACAGCACAATTATGACCAGGAATGGCACACCCCACATAATTACTTCGAGCGGACCATAGGTTTCCCATTTTGGCGCATAGAATCCGTGACCTTTTTTTCTTCGGTATTTAAAGAGGATTACTGGCACCAAGATAAATACCGGGAGAACAGCGACCATGGTGAGTGCCATAGCCCAAAAGAAGTGTACTTTCTGCTCCTCTGCCACTGGTCCCAACGGCATCAGAAAGGTTTCAGAAGCACTGGCTGAATAGGGGATTAATAAAATTGAGAGAAAAACGGGCAGAATAAATAATAATCGTGGAGCGTGCACATCAACACATCTCCAGTACCTTAGACACGCACGCCAAAAAACCACAGGGGCTTTTAGATTCCAATCCATGGTAAAGCCTACCGCCAAAAGTAGTTAGCCGGCATCTATTCCTGCTAACGCTTTGAATTCCCTTTCGAACCATTGAACGCGCACTCTTTGATAGGCCCATCAACGGTTTGTCTCACCAGAATAGCTGAATACAACAGTTTTATTGGCCTGGAGAAACGTTCGATAAAAATCACGATAAATTAGCGGCTATAAAACGCCATTGCCAGACATAGTGCGAATCATCACCTCTACAAACTCGCGTAAATCTCTCTCATTGGGATGGCGCAGCTCCTCCCCTGAATACTTGTATAAAAAAGTATCCGACTGAACCGACCAATAAACTTCGTCACTAGGCGCCGAATATAAACGTGTCTCCACAACAGCAACCTGGGAGTTGCGGATGTTCGGGTTGATCCGTTTTAATGCCAACAATTGGGTAACCAATAAAGTGTCAAATCCCCTCTCCCGGAGTAAGGGTGCAATCTCCCCCATTGAGGGAACACCCGTTATTGCCCCGAGAGCACTCCAGGAATGCGCATCAATACCCGTATCCTGCAGTTGCATGACCCACTCCCTTTCTACCTGCCCACCGACTATCGGCCTCGGTACCAGGGTATATGCGAGTACCAGGGTTTTTCCTAAGCTTTGAATACCAATATATGGGGACTGCCATACCCGCGTAACCACGGTACTGGCTGAAGTCCATCCGAGCAGAAGAGAAATCACTGAAAGGCTGCATAATAACCGAATAACTCGTGCTTGAAATACCTTCTCTCGTTTGACTCGCATAAACCTGAACACCTCGTTTAAACACTTTACTTTTTTAAAACGTCATTCGGGTCGTAAATTGTGTCCTAACCAAAGAGCCCCTATCTCCATCTTTGTCTTTGCGAGCGCCGTAGAGTACCTCGATTCCAGTCAGCCAACGGGGAAAGGGTAACCAGACAATATTGATACTGCGGTATTGGGTTGCTTTGTAGGACTCACCGGGTTGGAAGTCCAGATTATCCTGCCTCACCCTGCCGTAGGTCGCCACGGTATACAGGCAAGGAGTCCACCAGTGCTGGTACCCCAGATACCAGGCTGTAGTGTTTAGTGCCTCTACGGAGTTATCAAAAAAATCATAAGCTGCATCTGGTGGCGCATCATTAAGTAGACCGCTATATCCCGCACCGAGGGACAAAGAGTAATAAAGAACGTCTTTAGAAAGTGCGCCGGGCATATTGAAAGTGCCGCTTAAATTTAATCCCCAGCCGGTAGTCGATACGGCTGAATCCGGATCGCCACTCGCGCGCAAATCCCTTAATACCAAACCCGCTTGTACCTGGGACCTAGGCAAGTCCGACTCCAGCGCAAATACCGCATCGGGCCAGCGGGCAACCTCGGTTGCATCCTCGAATATTTGTGAATCCGGCGCTTCAATAGCCACCTTAAAGTAATACTGTGGCCCGTACCTCTTAATCCATCGGACCATTGAATGGCGCAAGCCAAATGCCGAATTAGGCCCCTGGAAATCCAGGGTATTGGGGACCGCTTCCAAGTTCGCGAATGTTGACCACTGCTGCCCCACAAGAATACTGCCCCCCAAAGCGCATTACTCACTTCTCCATAAGCTTTGCGCATACGGGGGTTGGGAGTGGTAACACTGGAGTCCTGCAGGAAGTCCATCGAAATCAGAGTTTTAAATTCACGTCCCTCCCAGTGCTGCAGGGTCTCAAATACCAACCTGGAGGTCTGCACGGTAAATTCTGTCTGCCCGTCCGCTCCCTCTGCAGCCGTTTTGTCGAAAGTCACAATATCGGCAGGTACAAATTGTGCGGGGCTGATGATCGCGTCGGTATCATAATTAACGTCCAGGTCTGCAAAGCCGCTGAGCTTCGCCTTCATGGTGCTTCCCAACAGGGGAATGGAGCCGGGCCACTCCGTTGTCGCATTGGCAATCACATCTTCGATATCACTGGGGTCAGGTACTGCCTGATCAGACTGGGCCCGCGGCGGAGGTAGCGAACCGGGCGGGACCACTTGGCGTATCTCCTCAATCTGTCGCTGCAAATCATTTAGCTCTCCCTTACTCGCTGGCGCTTCAGCGGGTTGCACAGGAATTACTTCCATTGAGGGGCGGGGTGGTGATGCCCGCTGCATTTGCTCAATTTGCCGGCGCAGGGCTTCGAGGTCTGCCTGTTGTTGCTGGATCTGGGCCTGCTGCTCTTCCAGCTGCTGTTGCTGGGCCTCAATCACCCGTATCAGTTCATCAGCTTTAACATAAACTTCTGCAGTGGAAGGTTGGGAAAAAAGAAGTGGGGCAAAACCGATTACTACGGCAGGGATTACTGGGGACTTCGTATTAATCTCCATCTGTCAGCCTCAACTCCACCTCCTGTGGGGCGGCCAACACAACTACACTGTCGGTTTCCCCGGCCTATCTGGAAAGCGTAGCTTAAGAGTCCGCAGCGCCAACCCAGGCCGGCACCAAGCAAAGATTGAAATTGAAGGACCGTACCACCGGGGACTCCGGTGGCACTTAAGAAAGGAAATTACTGGCGGGCAAAACGCGGAGGCATACGTTTCTCAATGCGAGTCGATCTCAGCGGATTAATATCCAAGCCGCCACGACGGGTATAGCGGGCACATACAGTTAACTCGGTAAATTCCGCCAGCTGTTGCAAGTCGCAAAAGATACGCTCGACACAGTGCTCGTGAAAATCCTGGTGTTCGCGGAAGGAAACAATATAAGCCAACAGTGCCTCTCGCTTCAGTGCCGGCCCTTTATAGTCCACAACCACTGTCGCCCAATCCGGTTGTCCCGTTACCGGACAATTACTGCGCAGCAAGTGGCTATAAAGAACCTCACTCACATCTTCCTCACCGCCTTCGAGGGCGAGAAGTGCAGGATCCGGCTCGTAATTATTCACTTCTATATCGAGATGATCCAGACAGTAGCCCTCTGGCTTCTCAACTGCCAGCGCTGCATCTTCCACATCCATCAGGGTAACGCCGACATTTGCCCCCGCCGCTGCAGAGAGGTCCCGTACCAGGGCATCCTGTACCAATCTCCAGGATTCAAACTTGCTCTGGTTGAAAGAGTTTAAATACAGTTTGAAGGATTTTGACTCCACCATGCAGGGGCTTTCTGCAGGAAAACTAAAACGAGCCACCGCCACCTGTGGTT
The DNA here is from genome assembly GCF_030012985.1 of Microbulbifer sp. VAAF005. NCBI lineage: Bacteria > Pseudomonadati > Pseudomonadota > Gammaproteobacteria > Cellvibrionales > Microbulbiferaceae > Microbulbifer > Microbulbifer sp. VAAF005. The sequence continues at coordinate 1,339,273 of NZ_CP120233.1, forward strand.
TGCCCCTGGGGTTCAGCCAGGAAAGCTCAAAACCCCACCATTCATCCTCTCCAAAGAAAGGCATTGCGCCGGCAGAGAGCCCCAACTGGGCTCGGGATACAGAGCGCTGAATTGGATGGAGCAACTCGGGGTTGTAAGTGGATTCGTAGGTGGTCTCCTGCCCCAGGGGGAGGTTTTGCCAGTCTTCTCTTGTCATAAATTTGCTCAATGTCTCAGTCGCTTACCGTGGCTCATCAGATAAATGGCCCAGGATCCCAAAAGCGCAATAAATACCAGGACGCCAAAAAATGCCCCGACAACATTAATATCGGAAACACCCAAAATGCCGTAACGGAAGGAGTTCACCATATAAAGAATGGGGTTCAATTTCGACAACCCCTGCCAAAAAGGCGACAGCAGGTCGATAGAGTAAAACACGCCTCCCAAGTATGTGAGGGGAGTTAATACAAAGGTCGGAATAATAGAGATAGCATCAAAACTATTGGCAAAAATAGCATTGATAAACCCGGCCAGGGAAAACAGCACCGCCGTCAAAAATACAATCGCTACCGTGACAAAGATGTGCTCTACCGTCAGCGAGGTAAAAAACATCGCTACGAGAGTCACTATCAACCCCACCATTAATCCCCGTGACACGCCACCGAGAACATAGCCCGCCATAATCACCCAATTCGGCGTTGGCGAGACCAAAAGCTCCTCCACACTGCGCTGAAATTTAGCGCTGTAAAAAGACGAAACTACGTTGGCGTAGGAGTTGGTAATCACCGACATCATGATCAAACCCGGCACAACAAACTCGATATACGGATAGCCCCCCATATCACCGATTCGCCGACCAATCAGGGAGCCAAAGATCACAAAGTACAGTGACATAGTGATTACCGGCGGTACCAGGGTCTGTGGCCATATACGCATAAAGCGCCGGACTTCCCGACGATAAATAGTGCTGAATGATATCCAGATTAATCTGCCCTTCACTCTTCTAGCCCCGACATTTTTTCTTCCGACAACATGGACAGGAACAATTCCTCCAAGCGATTGGCGCGATTGCGCATACTGGTGACTGTGATGCCCTGCCGCTGCAATGACGCAAATACCTCGGTCAGAGATTGTCCCTTTTCAATAGTGACTTCCAGTGAGTGGTTGTCTCGCAAGCGCCCTTCATAACCGGACAAGTCCGGGCACTCAGTGAAAAATTCCGCGCAATCCAGGATAAAGGTTTCCCGGTTCAGGGTTTTCAGTAGTGACTTTATCGAAGTGTTCTCGACAATAGTGCCCTTGTCGATTATCGCTATATTGCGACAGAGGCTCTCGGCTTCCTCCAGGTAGTGGGTGGTGAGGATAATTGTGGTGCCCTGCTGGTTTATTTTTTCCAGGAAACTCCACATGGAACGCCGCAGCTCTATATCCACTCCGGCTGTGGGTTCATCCAGAATCAGCAACTTCGGTTCGTGAATCAGCGCGCGGGCAATCATCAATCTGCGCTTCATACCGCCGGAGAGCATGCGCGCCTGGGTAGCGCGTTTATCCCACAGGCCCAACTGTTTCAGGTATTTCTCAGTGCGTTCTTCAGCCAGTTTGCGCGGCATACCGTAAAAACCGCCCTGGGTAACGACAATGTCGAACACTTTCTCAAACTGGCTGAAGTTAAATTCTTGTGGCACAACACCTAACAGGCGCTTGGCCGCAGCAAAATCGACGTCGATATCCTCACCAAAAATCGACACTGAGCCACCGCTTTTGCGCACAAGGGAACAGATGATACCGATTGTGGTGGACTTCCCCGCCCCATTGGGACCCAGCAGCGCAAAGAAGTCTCCCGGCTGCACGTCAAAACTGATGCCTTTCAGGGCCTGGAAACCATTGTCGTAGGTTTTCTGTAAGTTATGGATCGATAGCGCGGCGCTCATCTTGCACTCCTATAGTGGGGAGCGTTATTCAACGCGCTTGCCCGAATAATTTCAACCTGAGGGGAGCTAGGGTTTTTCATACACGTCACTTGGTGGGATGAACCGGAGCTTGCAGGAGTCCCGGGCAAAAGTAACCGTGCAGAAGATAAGAATTACTATATCGGAAAAACAAAAAGCCGCTCGATTGAGCGGCTTTTTATTTTTGGAGCGGGAAACCGGGTTCGAACCGGCGACCTCAACCTTGGCAAGGTTGCGCTCTACCAACTGAGCTATTCCCGCAATTGACCCGGTAGCATTGCTACCGGGTCGTATTGGCATCCCCAAGGGGAGTCGAACCCCTGTTACCGCCGTGAAAGGGCGGTGTCCTAGGCCTCTAGACGATGGGGACAGAAACTTGCACTTCGACCTTTCGATCCGGTGCTGCCATGCTGCCCATGGCAATGCCACTGATTTCTCGGTGGCGTGCTCTCCGAGTTGACTAGAGATCATCTCGCAAAGCAGAAAATTGGAGCGGGAAACCGGGTTCGAACCGGCGACCTCAACCTTGGCAAGGTTGCGCTCTACCAACTGAGCTATTCCCGCAATTGACCCGGTAGCATTGCTACCGGGTCGTATTGGCATCCCCAAGGGGAGTCGAACCCCTGTTACCGCCGTGAAAGGGCGGTGTCCTAGGCCTCTAGACGATGGGGACAGAAACTTGCACTTCGACCTTTCGATCCGGTGCTGCCATGCTGCCCATGGCAATGCCACTGATTTCTCGGTAGCGTGCTCTCCGAGTTGACTAGAGATCATCTCGCAAAGCAGAAAATTGGAGCGGGAAACCGGGTTCGAACCGGCGACCTCAACCTTGGCAAGGTTGCGCTCTACCAACTGAGCTATTCCCGCAATTGACCCGGTAGCATTGCTACCGGGTCGTATTGGCATCCCCAAGGGGAGTCGAACCCCTGTTACCGCCGTGAAAGGGCGGTGTCCTAGGCCTCTAGACGATGGGGACAGAAACTTTGCACTTCGACCTTTCGATCCGGTGCTGCCATGCTGTCCATGGCAATGCCACTGATTTCTCGGTGGCGTACTTTCCGAGTTGACTAGAGATCATCTCGCAAAGCAGAAAATTGGAGCGGGAAACCGGGTTCGAACCGGCGACCTCAACCTTGGCAAGGTTGCGCTCTACCAACTGAGCTATTCCCGCGTGGCATCCCCAAGGGGAGTCGAACCCCTGTTACCGCCGTGAAAGGGCGGTGTCCTAGGCCTCTAGACGATGGGGACCCAGAAACCTTCTGTCGTTTCGCTCCACCTTTGAGTGTAGCCCTGCGTCAGAAGTGGGGCGCATTCTATGGACCACCGCTAAACCTGTCAACACTCTTTTTGATTTTTTTTCTTTTGTTGTCAGGCACTTACAAAACCCAGCCATTTCTGGAGTGCATTCTAGTACCGCTCTGTGCCAGTTCCCTCGAGCACCAGCGCGTGCAGGTGTAACTCTTCCAGAAATTGGCGGATACGCTTCGCATTGGTACCCAAGTCACTGACCCCGACTCGGGAGCTGGAACGCACATCGACTTTGGAGCCACCACCCACGTCAGCGCTGACCCGTACAACGATATCGTCCGTAAAACCGAGGATCGGTGTTTTCGCTACAGCCTCCAGGTGGCCCCGCTGAGGCTCATAGGAAACCACTTTCCAGCCCAGGTCTTCGGCCACTTCAGCAGCGATCTCAGTGGTACGGGCTATCGGGAAGTCCACGTGCAACGGCATTATATCGGCATATATATCTGCCTCCCGCTGCAATTCGGCCACCTTCTCTCCACCGTATTCGGCACTGTTGTCGCCTTTCTGGCGCAACTTCAATACCTCTTGATACTGGGGGGGATTGCGGGTATCGGTACTGATGTCGTGAATTCTTGGCACATCGAAGTTGCCCTTGCCTACGGTTACCAGAGGTATTGCCACCGGCAGCAGTCCGAGCAACGCCGCCCACAGAGCATTGCTGCGCACCAACGGCTTGCTCTTGCTCACTCCCCAGACAAAAACAAACAGGCTCAGTAGCGCAATTGCCAAGGCTGCACCGCCAGAAAACACAAATATTTTGAAAACCACAGAGAAGTGCAGTAACCCGTAACGCAAGGCGGCAGCCGCAAGGACGATCAGCAGTAACAAAATCCACTGCACCCGCAATAGCCAATTACTCCAGTGTGATTCCGTCACTCAGTGTCATCCTCCGTTTCATCGCAGCCCTGGTCCAGCTTCACCGATAGAGAGTTCACACAGTATCGAAGTCCCGTATCGGTGGGGCCATCGTCGAATACATGGCCGAGATGGGCATCGCACTTACTACAGCGAATCTCTACTCGCTGCATACCGTAGCTGCTGTCAGGCAGCTCCTTCACCGCACCTTCATAATGCTCTGCATCAAAGCTGGGCCAACCACAACCGCTCTCAAATTTTGACTGCGAGCCGAATAAAACCTCGCCACAGCAACGACAACGATAGATGCCATCGTCAAAAACATCCCAATATTCGCCGCTAAACGGCGCCTCTGTCCCACCTTCCCGGCAGACCTCAAACTCCTCATCTGTAAGCTTATCCCGCCAGTAGTTCTCATCCATCTGTTTTGACATACTCTAGTGTTTCCGTAATCAATTGGGGTTTCCGGTCAGGCGTCACTTTGTGGCAATGCCTATATGTATCGGTTCCCGGTTTCCCGCAGGAGTGGTACCTACCGCTGGTGGACATTACCCGGTTTTCGCGCACTGAACTCGCGGCCCTGGGCCGCTCCTGCTCTGCAATAGAGCTTCCAGGTCACCATGAAGGACATCAATAAATCAGAAAAACTGCACGGCGTCTGCTACGAAATTCGCGGCCCCGTGATGGAGCAGGCCCAGCGCATGGAAGAGGAAGGCCACCGCATCCTCAAGCTGAATATTGGCAACCCTGCCCCTTTCGGTTTTAACGCCCCCGACGAGATTATCCAAGACGTCATTCACAATCTCTCTGAGGCACAGGGCTACGTCGAGTCCAAAGGGCTTTTCGCTGCGCGTAAGGCCATTATGCAAGAGTGCCAGACCCTGGGTATCCCGGGCGTCGAGATTAACGATATTTACCTGGGCAATGGCGTCTCCGAACTGATCTCCATGAGCACCCAGGCCCTTCTCAACAATGGCGACGAAATGCTGTTGCCAATGCCCAACTACCCCCTGTGGATGGCCGCCACCAACCTCACCGGTGCCAAACCGGTTCTCTATCGCTGCGAAGAGGAGTCCGGATGGCTGCCTGATATTGAGGATATCAAAGCAAAAATCACTTCAAAAACCCGCGGCATAGTGGTTATCAATCCCAATAACCCTACTGGCGCCGTTTATCCCCGGGAACTACTGGAGGATATTGTCGAGGTTGCCCGCAGTCACAACCTGGTGATCTTCGCCGATGAGATTTATAGCAAGATTCTCTACGACGATGCGGAATTTACCCCGATGGCCAAGCTCGCCCCAGACGTGCTCTGCCTGAGTTTTAACGGCCTGTCCAAGTCCTACCGCCTGGCCGGCTTCCGCTCTGGTTGGATGGTAATCAGCGGCACCAAACATAGGGCCAAAGGTTTTATCCAGGGGATGGAAATACTGGCTTCTATGCGCCTGTGCGGCAATGTACCCGCCATGTTCGCAGTACAAACCGCTCTCGGTGGCTACCAGAGTATTAACGATTTGGTCCTGCCCGGCGGGCGCCTGCGCCAACAACGAGATATGGCCCACCGCATGCTCAATGACATTCCCGGTGTGAGCTGTGTCAAACCTAGCGGTGCTATCTACTTGTTTCCCAAGCTGCATCTGGATCATCATAAGATCGAAAATGACGAGCAGCTGGTGCTGGATTTCCTGCGCCAGGAAAAAATACTACTGGCTCAAGGCAGTGCCTTCCACTGGGATGCACCGGACCACCTGCGCATTGTCTTCCTGCCCCGTGCCGACGACTTATCGCATGCGATGGAACGCTTGGGCGACTTTTTGGAGCGATATTCCTGCTGATGCTGGACGATTTACATATTCACGATTTTTACCGGGATGCCGGCAGGATACTGCTGGCAATGTTTAATCAATTCCCGGTACCGGCAACCGTTTACGTGGAAGATATTTCCGGCCCCGACTCACCGGACGAATACGGGCTGCACTCCCCCCGCCATTTAGCCTGCCTGGGATCCATGACCTGGCTTAAGCAGAGCGGCTACATCAATTTTTCCCAGCTGGTGCGCCAGGAGGCGATGGAGGATGCGGTATTAACCCACAAGGGATTCCTGCTAATGATTAATGCCGGAGCCGAGTCCGGGCAGAGCAACGCCCAGTTGCTCAACAGTGCTGTGCGCGAGGGATCATCAGGCCAGTTGCAGGCGCTGATGGAGCGCTTGATGCGGGAGTTTGCCGCGCTGTAAGAGGCTCCTTAATGCGCGGCATTGGCAATCGTCATTACTGGGATTGGCGACGATATTTAACGTGCAACATTTTTAGGGCAGCATCCGGGTCCCGATCAGGGAAATCCGGGTTCTGCTCCAAGCGAGCTACAACTTCATAACCGCTGTCAGATCCGAGGATTAACTCTCTAAATTGGGCTTCGCTGTGCCGGGGCGAGTTGATCACCATCAGCAGATCCGCCTCAGCGGCGAGACAAGCGGGCAGCTGCCTCAGCAACTTTTCATAATTCTGGCTGACATCGAAGCGACCTTTTTGACGTGTCGGCGGATCGACAATGCCCAGGTCAAAGGGGCCGCGACGGTCGAAGCGCTTGAATTGACGCAGTGCATCGAATTGCAGGAACTGAACCCCTTTGAGCGACAGCCCATTAACCTCGTGATTTTCCCGTCCGCGATTTAAAACACCGCGATTGACATCCACATTGACAATATCGATATCACCTGCCGCTCGCGCGACCGCAGAAAAGGCACAGGTGAAAGCGAAAAGATTGAGCATTTTTGCCGACGCCTGCCCAGCTCTTGCACGCACCTGCTCCTCAAGCCAGGCCCTGCCCGGCTCAATATCCAGGAAGAAACCAACATTTTGTCGATCAAACGTGAGGGGGAATTTAAGGTCTCCACGCTGCGCGACCGGGTCTGTTACCGGTTCGCCAAAGTGCCACTGTAAAGGTGCCCCAGGGAGATAGCGTCGCTGCGCAGCGACCCCCTGATAACCTCGCGCCTCGGCCATTTGCCAGAGCTTTTCACACAGCTCTACTTCACCTTCATATTCTTCAAAAAAGTCACCAACAAAGCGGGGAAAAAGCTGTCAACGCAGACCTGCTCCAAGCCCTCATAGCTGCGACCCCGGCCGTGAAAAAAACGGCGGCTGTCGACAACATTTTGCCCTAATTTATTTTCTACCTGCTCCAGCAGTAACTGCCAATCTGCACTCATCGCTTATTCAATATCCCCGTTACTCAGTGGATAAAGAATGGCATCCCGGTAGCCGGTAACCACTCGAATAAAACCACTCCACCGTTTATCAAGCTTGGGGTTACCGCTATCGATTAATAGCGGGCGCCCATGCAATTCCGTAATTTTTGTCTTAGTCGCAACCACGATTAAATTATCTCGCCCAACGCGCCGCAGTACATTGGCTGACAATTGTTGGTTACCCCGGCCAATTAAATGACCCTGGCCACCAATGGCGGTGAGAATGATTTTTACCGGCCCGCTGTGATCGGCAATAGCCTGTTCAATTTGCGGCGCACTGACATCCAACTGCAACAACTGGCCATCCAGTAACAAATCCACCCCCAACAGTGTTCCCTCACAGCCCAACTCGCTGAGGATTGCCAATGTAGTAGAGCCTGGGCCAACGACATACAGGGTTTGCGGGTCCAGGTCTTCGGTAATCTCTGCGGCGATATCCGCAACTGCCAGCTCTTCCACTTCGCGGCCGGCATTTTTTACCGCCTGTAAAAACTGACCTTCCTGGGGCACCAGCAATTCGCCGTAGTAACGCGTAGTTACCCGCCCACTGCGGAATGACTGCTCATCAATATCCCGCACTTCACGCTCAGCGAGGTCCACCAGCTGCCCCGCCATCAGACGGCGCAAAACCTCGCCACCCGCTTTAGGGGAAATCGCAAAACAGGCGGAATGCATTTTCACTCCGGCAGGAATACCCAGTACCGGGAAATTATCTCCCAGGGCATTGACGATATTTCTCGCAGTGCCGTCACCGCCAATAAAAACAATGAGGTCTGCACCATTGTTGCGGATTGTGGCTGCTGCACGCTCTGTATCTTCCGGTGAGGATGGCGAGCACTCGGCCACTCCCACTTCACAGACAGAAAAACCGAGTTTACGCGCTGTACTGGCCCCCATATCGCCGGCAAAGCACAGGATTTCCAGCTCATCCTTATAGGGTTTTAACTCCTCAAGGGCCAGCGCCGCACGCTGATTTGCCTGGGGTTCGATACCTGCATCCAGCGCGCGTTGCACCGTTTCGGCACCATCGCTCCCCTTGAGACCCGCCGGGCCACCAATGCCAGCCCAGGGGTTAATAATTAAACCAAGCTTTTTTACTTGTTTACTTAACTGCACGCCAACCCCAACACTTCCAGTTGCCGCTTCTCTTCGTCACCCAAAATCTGGGCTGAAGTTCTGTAGTGACTGAACTCCAGGCGCTCGGGGTACTCTTTACGCAGCAAATCAAAAGCCTTCTCCATCGGCACATCACCTGCTGCAGCCGCGCGCAGGCGGCGATCGTCCGCGCGGGGGTTGTACATCTGCAACAGTAATTCTTCTGCTGAGTCTCCCGTGATCTCTTTAGAGGTAACAGCCGGCTGATATTCCGCAGCCATAGGTGCAATACCCAATTCCCGGCACAAGGCCTCGCGAATCATACGGGTGCCGGCCAGCTTCCCATCCAGGCTGTAACCGGCAATATGCGGTGTCCCCAGATCAACATGCTGCAATAATTCAGTATCGATATCCGGTTCGTTCTCCCATACGTCCAGTACGGAAGTAAAACGCTTGCCCCGCTGGATTTCCGCCAGCAGCGCCCGGTTGTCTACCACCCCACCCCGGCCGGCGCTAATCAGTACGCTGCCATCGCGAAGCTGGCGCAACTGCTCTGCTCCAATCATATGGAAACTGGGGTAGGTGCCGCCCTTAACCAGCGGTGCGTGAAGGCAAACAATATCCTGGCTCAGCACCTTTGCCAGCTCACTCGCATCCGGGTTTTCCGGTAGCCAGGGATCGTAAACTGCGCAGGAAACCCCGAGGGCATGCAAGCGCTGTTGCAATAATCCGCCCACATTGCCGCAGCCCACTATGCCGAAGCTGCGCCCATGCCAGTCAATTTCCAGTGCGGCCAGGGTGCAGAAAACATACTCCACCACGGAGTTGGCATTGCAGCCAGGCGCGGCGCTCCAGAAGATCTCATTGCGTTCCAACCACTGGGTATCCAGGTGATCAGTGCCTATGGTGCAGCTGCCAACAAAGCGCACCCGGGTCCCCTCCAGCAGGCTTTGATCAACCTGGGTGACCGAGCGCACCAACAAAATATCCGCATCAATCAATTGTTCTCGGCTCAAGGTGCGGCCGTGGTAGCGCTCCAGCGTTCCCAGATCACCGAAATACGCCTCCAACGCAGGAATATTCTCATCGGCGACAATTTTTAATCCCGCACTCTGTGCAGCGCTATCCGTCATGTAAGTTCTCCATCAACACCCGCTAAGGTGCGTTCAATCTTCTTGCTCAGGCCACCGATACCAAATTCCTCCGCCAGGGCTCGGGCCAGATAGACATCCACCGGCTGTGGGCACAAGTCTGCCAGCTTTATATCCAGGGGAACCCGCTCCTCAAGACTGGTCAGGCGCTTGGCGAGGTGCAGCTGCTCTTCGTATTCCTCTATCCGGGCCACCAATCCCTTGGCTCCGCGAATGGGCATTGCGGCAAGGGTATCGAGCTGCTCCAGCAACATTTCTATTGTGTCGAATATCTCTAACAGGCGTGCCGCTGTCTTTGGGCCAACGCCGGGTATCCCGGGAATATCATCGCTAGTGTCTCCCACCAGGGCCAGATAGTCGGGAATCTGCTCCGGGCGCACACCGAACTTTTCCCGTACACCTTCGCCATCCAGGTGCCGGTCGTTGGCAAAATCCCATAGGGATACAGCGCCCCGAGCCAGCAGCTGCCCCAGATCCTTGTCCCGGCTCACGACCACTGGGTTATGCCGGTGCAGCTTCCGGGTTAACGTGGCCAGTATGTCATCGGCCTCGTAGCGCTCACTGGAAAAGCTGGCAATACCCAGTACCTCAGCCATTTCCCGGCACGCCGCCAGCTGGAAAGCCAGGGCTTCATCGGGCAGTGCGCGACTGCACTTATAGTCCGGGTAAATCTCATTGCGAAAACAGCTTCCCAATGATTCGTCGAAGGCGCAGGCAATATAGCTCGGTTGTCGCGCCAACATATCCAGCAGGAAGTTAGTAAAGCCGTAAACGGCTTCAGTGGAGTAGCCACTGCTACTCTCCCAATTGGGCGGCAGCGCAAAGTAGTAGCGAAAAATATATACCGATGCGTCTATGAGATAACTATTCAAGAGAGATCCGCCAATTGGTAGCTGCCCCGGTCAAAAGGATTGGGACAACCGAATTCCTTCATCAGGGCTTCGGCGAATGCACGGGCCCGAGGGTTGGGCCGGGTATCACAATAGTCCAGAACTTGCTGCCAGATGGCCTTTTTAAACGAGTCGCTGGCGCCTAATTCATTCTCCAGATTGTCGGCGCTCACGCGGAACTTGAGTCCGCAAGCCCGTGCAAAGATCCATTCAAGGGCCTGTGGCTTGACCTCTACCTGCTCGAACTCAGCCTGCTGGTCGGCACTGCGACCATCCGGTGCATACCAGTAACCGTAATCCGGCAACTGCCGCCGGGCCTCTCCGGCGACACACCAGTGCGCCACTTCATGCAAAGCGCTGGCGGCATAGTCCAGGGTGAACTCTACCTGGTGGTAGGTTTGACCTTCCCCCTGGGTCGGTAATAGGGCTCGCAAAAGCCCCCGCGAAGTCGGGTATTGAGCCCATTTGGGTCTGAAAAACAGTGATCGAAGACTCTGACGATACGATCAGCCATTGGCAGTTTCGTAGGAACAGAAGCCATTTCTGCGGTTGCAACAGGCAAGGCGTTCTCCGGGATACCTCAAAGGCGGGGACTATATCAACGCCTGCGCCCCGATCAAAGCGCAGGCGCTTGCGGGGCGCAAAAGGCGCTGGTTGTATTTCGGCAAATCAACATATACCTTTAGGAACAGGGATGCCGCAGAGGGCGTGTCCTTCTAGCGTCTCCCCGAGGAGGGAATTAAAGCAATCAAACACCCTCCTGCCCCAGTCTTCCTTCAGAGGTAGGGCATTTCGCTGTCGCACCTTCATCTGACGTGGAGACGGTATACAACCGGCCCTGCAAGGAGGTGTTCCATGACAGACCACAGTATCAACAATGTGGTTGACCTCTTCACCGGCGAGCCCATCGAAACTTCTGCGGACAGGCGCTTTATTCGCCTATCGCCGGAGCTAGACGGCTTGGAAATGCTCTACTCCAACAACTCCAGCGGCACAGATCTATATAGCCTGAAAGTTTTATGCTGGGGTCTCAAAGCAAATGGCGAGGTCGTAGGCCTCGTTCCCTGGTTAAACACTATAGTGGCCTGTCCCGACATCAAGGACCCTCTCGACGGACGCTTTGAGGGCTACTATGACCCCGGCATTGAGGAAATCTTCCATCAGCCCCCCATTCACAAGATCGTCGAGCTGGAGACTGCGGCGGAATACTTTGAATACGAGAGCAATAAAGCTGAGGAAGTACTCCAGGAGATCCCCGACACCATCGGCACCCACGCTGTGTTTATGGATGAACAGCGCGAGAACCTGACACTGATTGAGGTCGTCAGCTGGAGGTTGCACGCCGACGGGGAGATTCACGGCATGCTAATAGACCACGATATTGTTGAAACCACTCCGGTTTTACCGGGGGATCACTGCCTGTACCCCGCGCAGGAGAGCGAGGGATTCCGGTACTTTTTCCAACACCATATCGCTAACAAAATTAAATCCGAGGACCCCGAAGCCCTGGCCGCTATCGCTGCCCTGGTGACAGCTCCCTAGGGACTGTTGGGTCTTAATATTCAGGAGTGTGCCAGCCCCCGCCAATGGCATGGGGGCTGGAGCAACCGCGACCCGCTATTCCGCTTTTTTAATCCAGTAGACAAATTCGTCATTTTCCTCTGCGTGCTGTACCAGCTCATATCCAAGAAATTGGCAGAACTTGGGCACATCCCGCTGAGTGGAGGGGTCGGTAGCAACCATTTTCAACACTTCACCATCGGCGACATTGCGCACCGCTGAATGCAGCATCATGACGGGTTCCGGGCACAGGAGGCCACGGGCATCTAAGGTGTGATCTGACTTCATAAGTATTATTGTGCGCAATTTTACCGCCGTCGTCATCTCCAGAGGCATGAGGGCCGCGCGGTAATTCCCCTGCGCCCGCACTAAAATCCTCATAGGGCTTACGCAATTCGGGCTGACAATGATCTATGTGTTGATAGAACGGGAAATTGCGGCAGAAATGCAGGGCAGCTATGAAGAGGCTGCCCGCAAAATCCTCAGTTGCGCCTACCGCACCGTAGGCTTTATCGAGGGGCAGACCTATATCGAGAAGGGCAACCCCTTGCGGCGCTTTACACTCTCCAAATGGCAATCTGAGCTCCATTGGCAACACTGGTATACCAGCCAGGAGCGCCGCGCACAGATGAATCTACTCAACCCACTGATGGTGCGGGAAGAGCGCATTACTGTCCTGGAGATCGCAGCATAAACTGGGCAGCCAATTCTACTGCGGATTGCCAATGCTGAAGCTGGTTAAAACCGCTGGCGCGACGGGGTTTAAAGTCGTGATCGCCATCTTCCAGCCACTCGACCTCTATGGTGTTCGCCAAACCGTAGCCTTCTACCTCAGCCCGGCTGCCTAATGGGTCGCGATCTCCCTGTATCACCAAGGTCTGGCAGCGAATATCTACCAAGTGCTCGGTACGCAGCTTTTCCGGCTTGCCCTGGGGGTGAAACGGATATCCCAGGCATACGGCACCGGCAATCGCCTTCTGCCCCCAGTATTCATCCGCCAATAGACTCGCCACGCGCCCGCCCATGGACTTACCACCGATAAACAGGGGTAATTCGGGGCCTAACTGGACGATTTGCTCGCGGAAAGACTCTTGCAGCTGGGGCATGGTATTGGGTGGCCGCTTACTTCCCCCGGTGCGCCGCTGCGCCATATAGGGAAACTCAAAACGGACTACTTCCACACCCTGCTCACACAACCCCTGCGCCAGGAACTGCATAAACTCACTGTCCATCGGTGCCCCGGCGCCATGGGCAAATAGAAAGCGCGCACGGGGCTCACTCGGGCTATCGATTAACCATTCAGACATCGGGGGCAGGTCCTCGGCCAGGACCAGGTTTACAGTTTCTTCACCGGGCTCAAACCAGATCACCACTTGGCCGGATTGCAGCTGGCGACGCAGGCTGGCAACTTTGTCCACCAGTTCCACTTCACGCTCACCGTATTCGGTGCCCTCGCGAGTGGCGTACTCTTCCAGCAGACTTTGCAGGGTATCGGCATCTAGTTGTTCGAAGGGAATAATCATACAGCGACTAATTCAGGTAGGCTGGGAGCAGCCATAGCCACCCCCAGAATATTGTAAAACGATCAGGACTTGGGTTTGCGGAAGCGCAGGGTCATACGATCGCTCTCGCCGATAGCGAGATACTTTTCACGGTCCTCTTCACCCAAGCGCATTACCGGTGGTAAGGTCCATACGCCTTTGGGGTGGTCAGCAGTGTCTTTGGGGTTCGCATTTACCTCGCTGGCCTCTTCGAACTCAAAGCCCGCTTTTTTAGCCAGGTCGATAACATACTCCTGGGTGACATAACCACTTTTCACCATATCTTCCAGGCTGGTACCTGGCTTGGCACGGTGCTCAACGATCCCCAGAACACCACCGGGCTTCAGCGCGGCAAAAAAGCTGGCAAAAGCTTCATCGGCATAATCACGATACATCCAGTTGTGCACGTTGCGGAAAGTTACTACGGCATCGGCACTGCCTGCCGGAGCAATCTCGCGACCGGTTTGCGGGGCAAACTCAGTCACAATTACTTTCTTGTAAGCCTTATCGTTAGCAGCCAGCTTTGCTTTGAAGTTCTTCAGGGAGCGCTTGAAGTAGTCGGACTCACTATTCTCAGGGAAGTGCGCCGCGTATAGGGTCCCCTTCTTGCTCAGGTAGGGCCCGAGAATTTCGGTATACCAACCGCCGCCCGGGGTAATTTCCACTACCGTCATATCCGGCTCGATCCCCATAAACTCCAGGGTCTCCGCTGGGTTGCGGTACTGATCGCGGGCGACATAATCCTTGTTGCGATGATCCCCCTTAATGGCAGCAGAGAAATCTGCGGCCTGGGCTGTGCCCGCCAAAGCCAGGGCACCGGCCAGGGCCACCAGGGATTTCTTAAAATTGCTCGTCATAGTTTTTCCTGTGTTGTTATCGTTGGTCCAACTTCATTTGCACACTGTCGATCTTATCCTGCATAGATTGCTCGCGGTCAATACGAGTTCCCAATTTCAGACTGGAACTGATTCGGTCGGCGCCCATTTGATGCACTCGCTCGTGGCACTCTTTAACTGCCGCCATCACCTTATCCCAGTCCCCCTCGATATTGGTACCGTATGCGTGCAGGCGATAGGAAAGCCCCGCCTCTTCCAGCACCCGTTCACACTCAGCAACGTATTTACTGACGGAAACACCAACGCCGATAGGGATCACACATAAGTCCGCAATCACGTTCATCAACAGTCCCTCGTTAAAGTACTTGGATATTGGTTTCAAAATAACGCTTTTGAGATTGGCCGATAGAGTTATTCGACGAGATCCTATTACAATGTCAGCTCAACGTCTCTCGTGAAGCAAAGGAACCCTATATGCAACAGCATCTCGTTATCTCCATGATCTCTGATGACAAGCCCGGTGTCGTGGAAAAGCTTTCAGCAGTTATCGCAGATAACGGCGGCAACTGGGAAGACAGCCATATGGCCCACTTCGCTGGGAAGTTTGCCGGAATCCTGCGGGTGGCGGTGCCCGCAGATAAAAGCGAGACACTTAAAGAGGCGTTATCAGCCCTGGCAAACGCAGGCTACAACCTGGTCATTGAAGATGCCATTGCAGTATCCGCCAAACCCCAGCAAACGCTGACGCTGAAACTGGTTGGCAACGACCGTCCCGGCATAGTCCGCGAGATCTCGCGCGCACTTACCGCTCACCATATCAATATGGAGCATCTGGAAACCACTTACGGCAGCACCCCCTGGAGCGGTGAGCCCCTGTTTAATGCCGAGTGCACTATCAGTGTGGCCGAAGACATAGATCTCGACGGCCTGCGTGACGATCTGGACCAGATTGCCAATGAACTCGGGGTCGAGATCGATTGCGAGGAGATCGCCACCCCCATCTAATTGTGGAATAATCCGCAGCCGTACAGGGCCGGGCACTGCTGTCCGGTCTAGCTAGAAGTCTCTCCAGCGCAAACGCCACCTCATGTTCAAGATTGTTCTATACCAACCTGAAATAGCGCCAAATACCGGCAATATTATTCGACTTTGTGCCAATACCGGGGCAGAGCTGCACCTTATCGAGCCCTTAGGTTTCGATATGGATGACAAACGCCTGCGTCGCGCCGGCCTCGACTACAGCGAGTACAGTCGTGTGGTGCGCCACAAGGACTGGCAGTCCTTTATCGATAGCGAGCAACCCGCCAGGGT
Organism: Microbulbifer sp. VAAF005; assembly: GCF_030012985.1. NCBI lineage: Bacteria > Pseudomonadati > Pseudomonadota > Gammaproteobacteria > Cellvibrionales > Microbulbiferaceae > Microbulbifer > Microbulbifer sp. VAAF005. The sequence goes on from NZ_CP120233.1 coordinate 1,354,998, forward strand.
GCTGGCGCTCTCCACCAAGGGGAGCAAAAGCCATACCGCGATCGAATTCCAGGCGGATGACGCCATTGTGTTTGGCCCGGAGACCCGGGGGCTACCCGCAGAGTTCCTGCAAGCAGTAGGGGCCGAAAACACGTTGCGTATCCCCATGCGTGCCGAGAGCCGCAGTATCAACCTGTCCAATGCCGCCGCCATTGTTATCTACGAGGCCTGGCGGCAATTGGATTTTAGTGGCGCCGTGTCCCAGCAGTAAGAAGTTCACCTGTTATGCAAAGTTCCCAAGCCCCAATCGGACTCTTTTACGGTTCCAGCACTTGCTATACCGAAATGGCTGCGGATAAGATCCGCCAGTGTATCGGTCCTCAATGGATTGATATCCACAATATCGCAGAGGCGGATATTGGCCTCGCCGAAGACTACGACTTCCTTTTGTTCGGCATTCCCACCTGGGACTACGGCGAACTGCAAGAGGACTGGGAAAATATCTGGGACGACTTGGCCGCGCTGGACCTGCACGAGAAAAAGGTCGCGCTGTTTGGTCTGGGCGATCAGGAAGGCTACCCCCAGTGGTTCCAGGACGCTTTGGGCTATTTGCATTCACAGCTCCTCGCCTGCGGTGCCCGTGCAGTGGGCTATTGGTCCGCAGAAGGTTACGAGTTTGAAGAGTCTAAGGGGCTAACCGCCGATGGCAGCCAGTTTGTCGGGCTGGCCCTGGATGAGGAGAACGAATTCGATCTGAGCGAGGAGCGTATCCAGCGCTGGTGCGCCCAGGTAATGCGCGAGTTTGGCTTGCAGGATGAGGGCTGACGGAAGTCTTATTGTGAGCGAACCGGACAAGAAGCACGCAGAAATTGAATGGCGTGAAGACGGCCAACCGCTGTCTCGCGCCTACGACGACATCTATTTTTCCAGCGCCTCCGGCCTGGAGGAAACCCGCTACGTTTTCCTCCAGCAAAATGCCCTGGCTGAACGCTGGCAACAGCTCGCTGAGAACGGCACCTTTACCATTGCCGAGACAGGCTTCGGCACCGGCCTGAACTTTCTCGCCGCCGCAGAGCTTTGGCATAAAACGGCCCCGAAAAGTGCTCGCCTGCACTTTATCTCAGTAGAGAAGTTCCCGCTGCGCCCCAACGACCTGCGCCGGGCACTGGATCTCTGGCCACAACTGGCCCCGTTCGCCCAGCCTTTGATTGATAGCTACCCTCCCCTGCTGGCCGCCGGCATTCACCGGCTGCACTTTGGCCCAATCAGCCTGACCCTGATTATCGGGGAGGCAAGTAAGGCCCTGAACAGCTTGCGCCTGCAAAGGGACAGCGATCACCAGGTAGACGCTTGGTTCCTGGACGGTTTTGCCCCAGCCAAGAACCCGGATATGTGGGCACCGGAGTTGTTTAACAACATGGCCGCTCTGAGCAGTACCAGCGCCACTTTCGCCACCTTTACCTGTGCCGGGCTGGTTAAGCGCGGACTCCGCGATGCCGGTTTTTCCCTGCGCAAGGTTCCCGGCTTCGGGCGCAAAAGAGAGATGCTGTGTGGCACTCTGGAGAGCCCACAAGTGAGCGAAACCAGAGAAACTCCGTGGCACCTGCCTCACCAGGAAAGCAAGCCTCCTAAAACCGTCGCTATTGTCGGCGCGGGAATAGCCAGTGCCACTATTGCCCGGGCACTGGCAGAGCGCGGCATCGATGTTCAGGTATTTGAACAGGGTGAGGAACCCGGCTCTGGCGGCTCTGGGAATGACCAGGGAATTCTATACGCCAAGTTATCTCCCAAGCCCGGCCCCAACGGAGACTTCAATCTCCACGCTTTGATGTTTGCCCAGCGCTACTATCGCAGCCGCTGCTCTAAAGTGAGCCACTTCAGCGGTCTGCTTCAATTGGCGCAAACTGAGCGGGAACAGCAATTACAGAGTCAGGTTGCCGCCACACTGGCGGAGAGCGATGGGCAGCTATTGGCTGAACCTGTCGATGCTCGAGCGGCCAGCTCCCTGGCCGGCGTCGACCTACCCGTGGGTGGACTGCACTTTCCTCACGCCGGGTGGATTGAACCGCGCAAAGTCTGCGCCACTTTATTGCAGCATCCAAATATCACCCTGCACAGCAACAGCTTGGTAAAAGAATTAGAGCGAGAAGAGAGCGGTTGGTCAGTAAAAACAGACCGCAGTGACTTTCAATTTGATGCGGTAGTTCTGTGCGGTGCCAATGACATTCGCCAATTTGCCCCTGCGGCGGCCCTCCCCCTGAAGCCAATTCGCGGGCAGGTATCCAGAGCTATCGCCACTGAAAATTCTTCGCAGTTACAAATGGCTCTGTGCGGTGAGGGTTATATCACTCCTGCCTACCAAGGGCGTCAGAGCTTTGGGGCCACTTTTAAGCTTAAGGAGACCGCTACTGACCTCCGGGTTAGCGAGCACAGCGAGAATCTACAAACCCTGGCAGAGCTACTGCCGCAAATAGCAGATGAGTTCTCACAACAGTCTCTCTCTGGCCGAGCGGCTTTGCGCGCAGCGACCCCCGACTACCTACCCTTAGCCGGCCCCCTACCCATCTGGGACTCTATCAACGCTACCTTTGTCGCACTGCGCAAGAACCGCAAGCAGTACGTCCCCGAGCGGGCTGACTACCAGCAAGGTCTCTATGTAATGGGTGGCCTGGGTTCCCGTGGCTTTACCTACGCACCACTAACAGCCGAGGTACTGACTGCCTGGATGCTCAACGAGCCCCTTCCGGTCAGCGCAACCCTGGCCAAAGCACTGCACCCGGCTCGCTTTGCCATTCGCGATCTGGGGAGAAACCGGGATATCAAGTAGAGGGGACTCCAGTCTCCTTCTTCTCTGAAGACAGCAAGTTGGCACTACCGGAACCACAGGAGACGATCGTCTTCATCGCCGCCTCAACACTCACGCCGGGCAGTATTTCTACGCACTCTGCCGGTACGTGAAACACAAATCCGGAAGTGGGTACCGGCGCTGTGGGCACATAGACAGTCATATCCCCATTGGGATGCTGAGAAGTAACAATTGCGGTGACTGTGAGTGGATTATTAATGCCGTGAATACGGACCTTGGCTACCGGCCCCGCCAGAACACCTTCACCACCGCCGCCAATAAACTGGATCACCACATCTTTGATGGTGCTATAACCCGGTGCCAGGCGCCCCAACCAGTGATCCACATGGCGGTGCAACCAGCTGCCAATACTGGTTTTCACCAACAAACCAATCGCGAAACAACCACCAAGGATCAGGGCTATCACCACAAGCCTGGCAAGGGTATCCTTAAACTCTGTATGCGCCTCAAGCCACACCACAGCGGGGGCTACAAGATCACTAACTTGACCGAACAGCCACTGAAACAGCAGGGCAAAGATAGCTATAGGCAGCACTACTGCAAGTCCACCCAGCAGCGTCAAAGTGATAAAAGTTTTAATTCTGGTCATAGGCTATTAATGAACCGACTTCTCGTGAACAGCTGGATACTGTTATTGCTTTACGCCCTGTGGCCGCAAAGTGCAGCTGCAGAGACACAACTCCAGACAATCCCTTTTTCCATCCTGGAAGAGCGCCAGCGTGGAGGGGACCATTTCACCCAGGGGCTTTTCTACGATGGTCAACGCTGGTGGGAGAGCAGTGGTCGCTACCGCCGCTCCTGGCTCGCCGAGTATACCGACCCTGGAGCCAATCCCGTAAGACGCAAATGGCTGGCTAGGAACCGTTTCGCCGAAGGGCTCACAGTTCTCAACAATAAACTCTACCTGCTGACCTATAAGGCAGGAGAAGTCCATATTTACCACGCAGACAAGCTCCAACATCTGAAGGTCATGCACTATCAAGGTGAAGGCTGGGGCCTCACCAGTAACGGCCAGCAGCTAATCATGAGTAATGGCAGTGGCGAACTGGTTTTCCGCGATCCCGATACTTTTGAGGTGATCCGGCATCTCAAAGTTCAAGGCGGAGGTGAAAATTGGTCCAGGCTTAATGAATTAGAATTTGCCCAGGGCCTGATTTGGGCAAATATCTGGCAAGAGAAACGGATTATTGCCATAGATCCGGAAAGTGGCCAAGTGCGCGGCATTATCGATCTAAGTGACCTCAATCCCGCCGGCAAGAACCATCCAGATACTGTAGCCAATGGGATCGCCTGGGACAAAGCCAAAAATGGGCTCTGGGTAACTGGAAAGTACTGGAAACAGCTCTATTTGATTCGCCCTGCGGGACTGGGCTTTGAGAGCACCACTAGAGTTTCTAACGCTGATCTGTAACGGTCAGCACACCCCCATCCCTGATATAGTCCATCGCAGACAACTGCAGCTGCAAGCGATAGCCATGCCCCCTGCTCTGTAGGCTGACGCCCTCCAAACTCGCCTCGCCGTCATACAGCGTAGTGAATTTCCCTTCTTCATTTTCCCACTGAACATTTTCAACTTTTTGCATACCGGGCAATTCAAGAGTGACCACCGTAAACTCTTCCGGTAAAGGCTGCAGCTCAACCTGGGCAACACCCGATGCAGTCGCCAGGGAAAATGCCAATTGGTTTTCCGGTGCTGACTGCCACCCCAGGTGGGTGTCAGCAACAACAGATTGAACCAAATTATGAGGGGAAGTGGAGGTGCACCCCAGAAGTCCGGCAGGAACCGTCAACGACAACACAGTTGACAAAATCAATGTGCGCATAGCCCTATCCTTAGCTTGCCGCTGTGATGGCGTAGGATTATAACCCGCGAATTATGTCACAGGCGTAAAGCCGTCAATTTCATTCAATTTCAGCGGCATACTCATCAATAAACATACCGCGCACGGTCGAGCCACAAGGTATACTCCCCGCCCATGAATTCCCCACAGCATATTCTCGAACACGTTTTTGGCTATACCGATTTCCGCGATCCTCAAAAAGCGGTTATCGACACACTGGTAGCCGGCAATGATGCCCTGGTATTAATGCCCACCGGCGGTGGTAAATCCCTGTGCTACCAGATTCCCGCCCTGGCGCGCCCCGGGTGTGGAGTTGTTATCTCTCCCCTGATTGCCCTGATGCAGGACCAGGTAGAAGCTCTTCAGGAAGCCGGCATCCGCGCCGCTTACTTGAATTCATCAGTGGCCTACGACGAAATCCAGGCAATCGAAAGCCAGCTATTACACGGTGAGCTGGATCTCCTCTATCTAGCCCCGGAGCGGTTGCTACAGCCACGAACCCTGTCATTACTGCAACGGGTTGAACTGTCGCTGTTTGCCATTGATGAAGCCCACTGTGTTTCCCAGTGGGGGCACGACTTTCGCGCCGACTATCTGCAACTCAACTGCCTGCACGAGCAATTCCCCCGGGTGCCCCGTATTGCCCTGACAGCGACAGCAGACAAGCGCACCCGTGCAGAAATTGCTCACCGCTTGGACTTGGAAGAGGCCCGCCACTTTGTCAGCAGCTTCGACCGCCCCAATATCCAGTACCGCATTGAGCCCAAGGACAACCAGCGCCGCCAGCTGCTGCAATTCTTACAGAACGGACATCAGGGCAACGCTGGGGTTATTTACTGCCTGTCCCGAGCCAAAGTGGAGAACACTGCGGAGTGGTTGAGCCAGCAGGGCTTCACTGCCCTACCCTATCACGCCGGGCTACCCGCCGAGACCCGCGCCGAGCACCAGCGCCGCTTCCTTCGTGAAGAGGGCGTCATTGTTGTCGCCACCATTGCATTTGGTATGGGGATCGATAAACCGGATGTGCGTTTCGTTGTTCACATGGACCTGCCCAAGAGTATCGAAGCCTACTACCAGGAAACTGGCCGTGCAGGCCGCGATGGTGGGGCCTCAGTTGCTTTACTCCTCTACGGTCTCGAGGATGTGGTAAAGATCGGCCAGATGGTGGAGTCCTCAGAGGGCAGCGAAGAGCACAAGCGGCAGGAACGCAGCCGCTTGAATGCCATGCTCGGGCTGTGTGAAATCACCAGCTGCCGCCGCCAGGCCCTGCTGGACTATTTTGCGGAACCACTGGACAACCCCTGCGGCAACTGTGATACCTGCCTGGAGCCACCGGCCACCTGGGATGCCAGTGAGGCAGCGGTAAAACTACTCTCCTGTGTCTATCGCACCGGACAGCGCTTTGGCGCCAGCCACGTGATCGATGTACTGCGCGGCTCCGAGAACGAGAAAGTCCGCAAATTCGAGCACGACCAGCTCTCCACTCATGGCATCGGCAAAGACCTGAGCGCGGCCGAATGGCGGGCAGTCGTGCGGCAGCTGATTGTTCGCGGCTATCTGGAGGTCGAGGGAGAATTCCAGGGGCTGAGGCTCACTGAAATTTGTCGCCCGCTGCTGCGACGGGAAGAGACTCTCAACCTGCGCAAGCTTCCCCCGAAAGCAGCGCGCTCGCAGAGCCGTGACAGTCGCAGCCTGGATGATCTCAGCCCAGAAAACCAAGTGCTTTGGGAAGCCCTGCGCAACTGTCGCAAACAGTTGGCAGAAGAGCGCGGCGTGCCGCCTTATGTCGTCTTCCACGATGCGACCCTGCGCGGCATGGTACAAGCCCATCCACAAACACGCAGCGAGCTATTAGCGGTCTCCGGCGTTGGAGACAGTAAGCTCGAACGCTTCGGCGATGCATTTTTGGCGGTTCTCAGGGATTTTCCCAGACACGAATAACTCCGAACAGTCGGGAGCTTTTCCCCAAAACACAGAGCTGTGTTACAAAGGGGCAAAGCAGTAGAACAATAATTGATAAACCCGACTGAGAGAGAACTATGAAAGTAATCGGCCACCTGATTAATGGCAACATGGTTAATGACACCGGTGCCGCAGGTAACTCCGAACTCCAAGAGGTCACCAACCCCTCCACCAACGAAGTGATCGCCCAGGTTTCGCTAGCCTCTAAAGCGACTGTTGAAGAGGCCATTAGCGCAGCTGAAGCAGCCTTCCCCGCTTGGCGAAACCTTCCGACGACCAAGCGAGTACGAATTATGTACCGCCTGCGAGACCTGCTGCAGGAGAACGCCGCAAAGATCTGTGAACTGATTACCCTGGAGCACGGCAAGGTCCTCGACGATGCGATGGGGGAATTACAGCGGGGCATCGAGAATATCGAGTACGTTTGCTCTACTCCGGAAATGCTAAAGGGCGAGCACAGTAAAAATGTCGGGCCGGCAATAGACTCCTGGAGCGAATTCCAACCGCTGGGTGTTTGTGCCGGCATAACCCCCTTTAACTTCCCCGCTATGGTCCCCCTGTGGATGTGGCCCATGGCAATTGCCTGCGGCAATACCTTTGTACTAAAACCCTCCGAACGCACCCCCTCCTCCGCACTGTTTATCGCGGAGCTGGGTATAGAAGCCGGCATCCCTACAGGGGTACTGAATGTGGTTAACGGCGGTAAAGAGGCTGTCGATACACTCCTCACTGATAAACGTATCCAAGCGGTGAGCTTTGTGGGATCGACTCCGATCGCAGAGTATGTCTACACCACAGGCACTGCTCATGGAAAAAGAGTGCAGGCGTTTGGCGGTGCCAAGAACCATGCGATCATCATGCCCGATGCCGACCTGGACAACGCTGCCGCTGCTCTAATGGGCGCAGCCTATGGTTCCTGTGGTGAACGCTGTATGGCCATCTCTGTCGCTGTAGCGGTAGGTAATGAAACCGCCGACGCCCTTGTTGAGAAGCTCAAAGTACAAATTGCTGATCTGAAAATCGGCGATGGTATGGACAGCCAAAGCGATATGGGGCCATTGGTAACCCGGCAACACTTACAAAAAGTGGAGAGTTATATTGCCGCTGGTATCGAAGAGGGTGCCGAGTTGGCTGTAGATGGGCGCAACCAAACCGTTTCCGGTTTTGAAAATGGTAATTACCTGGGCGCCTGTCTGTTCGATCGAGTCACTCCGGAAATGTCGATTCATAGTGGGGAGATATTTGGCCCGGTACTCTGTGTGATGCGTGTCGAAACCATGCAGGAGGCCATGGATATTATCGATGCTCATGAATACGGTAACGGCACCTGTCTATTTACTCGCGACGGTGAGGCCGCACGCTATTTCAGCGACAATATTAAAGTTGGAATGGTCGGTATCAACGTACCTCTGCCGGTACCGGTAGCACATCACAGTTTCGGTGGCTGGAAGCGTTCACTGTTTGGCGACCTCCACGCCTACGGCCCCGATTCAGTGCGTTTTTACACTAAGCGCAAAACCATTACCCAGCGCTGGCCTGCCAGTGGCGTAAGGGAAGGCATTCAGTTTAGTTTTCCTTCAAATCAGTAATCACCGAAGTAAGTCATTATAAGAAGTGCCCGTAACTTGACGGGCCTTTTTATCATTAAATTGCAGCCGCTAACTGCCACAGACCACTGGAGCTAGCCCCTAAACACTCCCCAAGGAGCCCTTACCCTCTCCCACTCCAAATATCACTTCCGTGCTTAAAACGTCTTAAACAGCTCACAAGAAATCAAATAAGTTAGTTTTTTAAGATCAGTTAGATTTACTTTGTGCAAACAGAGTGAGATCATTTATCCAGCAATGCCTGGAATAATTATTATGAAAACCACTAGTCTGACTATCACTCTTATTGCCGCACTCACAGCTGCCATCCCGGCAGCAGCACAGCAAGATGCATCTTTTAAGAAATGTAAAAAATGGCAACAAAAAATTGAGCACTTTCGGGAAGAAAGAAAAGATGGTGGATCAGGGGAGCAAATGGAAAAGTGGAAAGACAAAATCCGTAAGCTAAGAGAGAAATTCAAAGATTACAACTGCGATCAATATAAACGTCACTTGTAATCAACAATTCAGCTCCACCCCAAAAAAGTATTTAGTAGACTCCATTGCGATCACTCCAGTATTAAATAAAAAGGGCGCCGAAGCGCCCTTTTTGGCTGCGCGCCTGATTACCAATGGAAATCAAACTTGTAGCCTACACCAATATTGAATGACCAGGGGTCAAAGAGATAATCACCACCAAATCTGTGACGATAGAACTCATTATCATCATTGGTATCGAACCAGAAGGCATCCACCTCAATATCGGTATCTACATCATAGTAAATAGCGGCAAGGTTAATCAGCCAGCTACTATCATGACCGAAATTAAAGTCGACACCAATTTGCCAAGTGTATCCCCAGTTGTCACCCAGATTTACACGACCATCCCAAGGACGGAATACTTCATTATCATCATCGTAATCCCACCAACCCCAATGTCTCAGACGCTCATCGGTAAAGTCGGTATAGTTGATACCTACTCCCATATAAGGCTGAACCATGCAGCTGGGGTCTAACGGATAATAATTCAGATAGGCGGCCGTGATCTGAGGCTTCCACCTAGCGAAATCGCGGCGGCGATGGAACTCGTCAAAGTCCGGGTTAAAGCGACGTAGCCAGGGCCTATTATCTCCTCCTGTATGGCGGTCACCCTCGGTGTAACTCAGGGATACACTCATATGGTCGGTAGCCCGCCACTCTACATTGATAAACCAGCCCCACTCATCACTGGGATCAACGTTGGAGCGGAATGCACCCCAATCGTCAATAAAATCATCTGGCCCTTCGAGCCATCTGTCAGCAAATGTGACATTGTCCGAATTGGGCGAGATATAGGCCCCACCAATTCGAACCTTAAACTCCTGGGTCTTTGGTGGGGGAGGGGCATAGCCAGCCGGTCCTGCCGAAGCGACACTAGAGATTGCTAAGGCGAGGGGCGTCATAACGGGGATCAGAATACGCGTCATCTTCATTTGTGGTAACTCCATTGATATTCAGCAGATCAAACAGCAATCAGCCCAATCAATGGTCAGTCTAGTCGCACGAAGTAACAGGTGTAGAAAAAACAAACAAATGTTGGCGTGTAAAAAAATATTTATTGTTTTCTGGCACTTAAACCGTTTTTTGGCGTTTAGTTTTCCCGAACAAAGTATGATTTTTAAAATGGATAGGCGCCTCTTGGAATTCTAGCGGCCACCAGAGCAAGAGCGGTATGAAGAGATCTAAATTTATAAACAAAAAATAGACGCCAATTCACTACTGATTCTTATCAACCAGTAAGAATTTATGAGGGCTTTCGTGACGCAAAAAGAAACTGAAAATCTTTGGATGGCTATTTACATGAAAAACGCGACAGGCCCCAGAACTGGAACCTGTCTGAATTGTTTTAAATAAAGCTCTAAATTACGACTTTTTTCCACCACCCTGGCACTCAGGACTCTGGGGGGCCTGTCCCTCCCACTCTTCCGGGCTGTAAGTGTGCAGAGCCAGAGCATGTATTGGGCCAGCCATTTCTTCAGACAAAGCCGCATAGACTTTTTGATGGCGCTGTACCTTCCTTGCAGAATTGAACGCCTCACTTACCAAAACGACCCGAAAGTGCATTTCAGAGCCAACAGGTACATTGTGCATATGACTTTCACATTGCACTTCAATATGCTGAGGTGAAAATTCCGCAGTCAGTTTATCTTTAATTGTCTCAGCAAGACTCATCTATCAACTCCTTTATTTGCAATACAGCAAGGCTGCTCTCCAGAACCTAACTGACAACCTTAGCCTGTTGCTTTCTCGCCTCAACAATCGCTTCATAGGCAACAGTAATACTTTTCATCTGGTCATCAGCGTGACGCATAAACTCTTCAGGCAACCCTTTGGAAGCAATTTTATCTGGATGATACTCTGCTGCTTTTCGGCGATAAGCTAATTTAAGTTCTTTATCGCTAGTCTCCGGGGTGCAACCCAACACTGCGTAATGCTGCTCCAGGTTTGCAACTGTATTCCTCCCCGTTCACAAACTCATTTTGCATTGCCGCAAATAAAGATTCATGCAACCCTAGATCAACAGTGATGCGTTTTAAAATCTCTTCTTCTGCGCTATGTAATTCACCATCGGCATAAGCAACTGCAAATAATAGGCGATACACCATTTCCCGCATTGCTTGATCGCGAACCAGTTGGCGATACTGTTTTGCGTAATCGTAAATGCTGTACTTATCAGTCTTGGCATTTTCAAAAATACGGATTGCATGCTTGCGCTCTTCAGTGCCCAGACGGAGGTTGTTTCTAATAAACCCCTCTATAAACTCCACTTCAGCTTTAGAAACCAGGCCATCTGCCTTGGCCATTTTCGCCAACATCGAAAATAGAGTCACGATGAAGATTGTCTGGGCTCCATCCCTGCTCAGGGCCGAAGCAGCCTTCCCGAGGCGCTGCTGCAAACTGGAACCAAATGAACTGCCGATCCAGGCTCCCAATGCCGCACCAATTGGGCCGCCAAACATAAAACCAAAGCCTGCACCTAATCCCGCCCCTAACCAGGACATACACTCTCCTAGACGCTAAAAGTCGCGCCCGCTATATAAGAATCAAACAAGTAAAACGCGCCTATCATACCACGTACTACGGCGCCTTAACCCCCAAGCATGAATTGCTGGTCACAGCTCAATAGAGCTGAACCCGCCAGGTCTATCTTTTGACGCGGCAATCAATCTCGAAACTATCACTAGTCCTCAGGCCCAATTATGTTTGAGAGTGAAAATCGAACTTAAAGGCAAGCCGAATGAAAATGCGGCCAGACACAGCTCTCTTTCGCCCCCTATTGGCTTTGTGTGCCATAGCACTCCTCACGTTAACCGGTTGCGATCAACATCGAGGTTCATCCCAGCAAGAGGAGGCCACTAGTACTCCAGGGCACCAGGACTGGGAAACTATCGTAGAGGTCCTTCTGCACCCCCGCTGCCTCAATTGCCACCAGTTGGAGATGCCACTTATAAATGAAGGGTCTCCCCATGTTCCTAGAGTGGAGCGCGGTCCAGATAATATGGGGGCAGGTACCATGCGTTGCAATAACTGCCATTCAAATAAAAACAACCCTGTTACCGGTGCGCCTGGAGCTCCAGGGTGGGTTATGGCACCCATTGAGTTGAACTGGTCACAAAAATCCTCGGCTCAAATCTGCAAGCTGCTAACTACTCCCCAGGACAACGGCGGGCGAGCACCAACCAGTCAACTGGAGTTTGTCAGTACCAGCCCACTGGTATTGTGGGGATGGCACCCCGGTGACAGCCGCCAACCGGTAAATATCCCCCACGATAAGTTCATTGAGGCAATGAAAGGTTGGATTGCAGCAGGGACACCCTGTCCACCGGAGAGGACATCAAACTAATTATGTATTTGCTAAATCTAATATTATGCGGTTTACATTGAGATGAAAATTCTTGAAAAAATATAATCTCAGTAATACAAACATCGAAATAAATAACAGTTCGGTATCTAGTTGAAGTTATTCTCGGAACCCTTTTATGGCCCATGATTTAACGCTAGACCATCTAAGAAACACCTACTCCCAAGGTATTACAACACCGCGTAAACTCATTGCCAGTCTATTAAAGCAAGCACTGCAGCAAGCCAATTATAACGCCTGGATAACTCTATTAACGCGAGAAGAGCTAGAGCCCTATCTAGAAGCATTGGACCGAATAAGGCCCAGCGATCTGCCATTATACGGAGTGCCCTTTGCTATCAAGGATAATATTGATCTTGCTGGAGTACCTACAACAGCAGCCTGCCCAGACTTTAGCTATATCCCTCGCGAAAGCGCATTTGTTGTAAAGCTATTGATTGAAGCAGGAGCCGTGCCGCTCGGCAAAACCAATCTCGATCAATTCGCCACCGGTCTAGTAGGTGTTCGCTCCCCTTACGGAGAAGGTAAAAACTCTTTTAACCAGGAGTATATTTCTGGCGGGAGCAGTGCGGGGTCAGCTATTGCCACAGCACTTGGGCAAGTCAGTTTCGCTTTGGGAACAGATACTGCTGGCTCTGGTCGGGTACCTGCCGCACTCAATAATCTAATAGGCCACAAACCCACTCGGGGACTGCTGAGCACTACAGGGGTTGTCCCCGCCTGTAAAAGTCTCGACTGTGTGTCAATATTCGCCCTAAATTGTCGAGATGCTGCCAAGCTACTTGATATTACGGCGAAGTTTGATTCAGCCAATATCTATAGCCGTACCACCCCATCTTCAAATAGGCTGCGGTACTTCCAGGAAAGCTTCCCTAACAATAAGATCAGTTTTTCTTTTGGTATACCTGAACAACTTGATTTTCAAGGGAACAAAGAAACCCAGGCACTCTTTAATCAATCTATCAAAAAATTAAAAGTGCTGGGCGGACAGGCTGTAACTGTAGACTTTAATCCTTTTATAGAAGCGGCAAAGCTACTATACGAAGGTCCCTGGGTAGCCGAGCGCTGGATTGCAACTCAAGGTGTAAAACCGAAATCCATGCTTGAGGTAATCCGGAAGGTTATTAACTCCGCGGAAACAAAAACTGCAGCTGATGCTTTCTTGGGACAATACCGCTTACAAGCACTAAAGAGAATCTGTGATAAAACACTGGAGAATATCGATTTTATCATTATTCCCACTATACCGACTGCTTACACCCGCCAGCAAATATCCGAGCAACCCATTCAAAGAAATTCTATTCTCGGAACCTACACAAATTTTATGAACTTATTGGACTATTCTGCGACCGCAGTACCCGTTGGCTTTCTTAGCTCCGGAATTAGCTGGGGAGTCACTTTGTTTAGCCAGAAACATTGCGATATGTCTCTGCTAAGTTTTTCTAATAGTTTACACCAGGCCTGTAATCTCCCATTGGCTGCTACAGGAGAACGCCCGGGAGAAACATCCAATCAAGACAGCGGCTCTCGCCATTAGCTACACCGGACAAGCTGGTAAAAATTGTAATCTGTGGTGCACATCTCAAAGAGTAACCTCTCAACTGGCAACTCACTGAGCGGGAGAACAGTTATATCAGAAAACAACAACCAGTCACCAATACCGACTCTATGTTCTCCCCGAGGAGGTGCGCCCCGCTCTGGTTCGCGATGAATCAGGAAATGGGCAAGCCATCCAGGTGGAAATATGGCAGTTACCAACCGAATATTTCGGCCGTTTAGTTGCTACAATACCCTCTATGGAAGCTGGCTTAATTGGCTCCAATCCAAACACTAAGCCCACTCGGCGAATTTACTTAGCCAGGAGGCATTCGTTTTCCTTCCTACTACAAAAAGCTCTTCACTAGATTTTATATCGCCATCCTCCACCCTAACGATTACCCCACCTATTTCAGTTATCAGAGGCTCAGGCAGAAAAGCGAGCAGCCTATTATTTTTTACTAGCTGGCAAAGAACCCCATAATCATTTACAACGACCTGCACCTTGCGAGGATAATTAATTTCCGGCCAGCCATCGCTACCTATCCCCCGCTCTTCACCACAGAAGGGTGATATCCTCGGTGCGGCAAATGGATATTGCAAGATATCTGACAGTGAAGCCTTCACCTCAGCCCCCTCCTCCACTATCAAAGAGTGATTAGGCCCCGCAGCAATACACATTGATACTGAGCCAAGTGGCCGAACATCCATTGTGGATGACAACTGCCCCAAAACCGCTCCGGTTATCAGGGCCAGGTCTACCTCCCCCTGGATAACATCTTCAATGCCAAGGCTTCATAGGCCGATGTGAATGACAACCGCCCCCCTACTTCCTCAGTAGTAAATTTGCGGTGGATAAATGTACCCCAGGCTAGTTGCAGCATGGTCGGAGCAGCAATTCGGCACTCCTGATTTACCTTTAGCTCGCCAACTTCAGAGCGAATTCTTCTGGCAATCGCCACCATCTCAACCGCCCGACTTTGCAGTCTGCGGCCTGCGTCATTGATTTTCAGTTGCTTGCCAACTCGATCAAACAGGCGAGTACCCAGCTCTCCTTCCAGCCGCTTTAATGTTTTACTCAATCCACCCGGGCTCGTATCCAGCCTGTCTGCGGAGCGCTGCAGGTTCTCCGTCGCAGCAATCACTAGAAACTTCTCAAGTGCTTCTATTTCCATTGTGGAATCAAATGTCTCTATTTTTGAATCGATTATTCACTAGAGTACTCTTAGAATCCCCTGCATCCAAGGTCATAGCTACACAAAACCGATGAAAAATATTCTTCTCTTTTTGGCGCTGACAATCAGCTCAAGCGTATGCTTCACACAATCTTCATTAGCACAAAGTGACGATTCAGTCGGAATTCATGGCATGGCCCTGTTTACCGTCGGCGGGCAAATTATTGCCACACACATGCCACTACATGGCGGAAAACACAGTCATCAAGTTATTTTGGAATTGGAGACTGATGACCAGGAGGAGGTTCAAAACCTCCTCAAGCGAAACGAGTTAGTTACATTGCTTCCAGAGGAATTTTCTTTACGCGAACTACGCGAGGGAAAACTCAATGCCTTTAACGCCCAAATGTTTACAGGGCATTTTGAACGAGGAGGAAAACTTGCGCTGCAAGCTGTTACTTTCAGGGTAACCTCTCGACTAATGGTTAGCCCCCTTACCCGAACAGAAAATGGGCACTACCAATTAATACTTCTTAAAAATTACACTTTGCTTGTGCATGAAATTGCATCCACCCCCAGCTTCGACCAAATACTGCTGGTCAGCACCGACCATGATTTTTTCAGCGACATTTATAGCGGCAGTTTAAAACCGCTTTCGAAAGATAGCTGGCCAAAAAGCCTAACTAAAGCTGGCATCCACTATAAGGAAGAACTGTATTTTGAAAATCAGGATTTCCAGTAAATGACCAAACCAATACTGATTATCCAACATGAGGAAACTGAGGGCCCGGGGTATATTTATGACTGGGCTACAGAGAAGCGAATACCGCTTTCTATCATTAACCCTCAGAAATCACCACTACCTCAAAGCGACTTTAGCGGAGTTATTATCCTTGGTGGGATGATGAACGTTTGTGAGCGTGAAAGGCTCCCCTGGCTTGCCAATGAGATTGCATGGGTAAAAAACTGCATTGAACTTCCGATCCCAATATTGGGCATCTGCCTTGGGGCACAGATTCTTGCATATGCATTGGAAGCAGAGGTCCGCCAACTTCCTCAAGAGGAAATGGGCTGGCTACCTATAAGGTCTACAACAGCACTGAATTTCAATTTAGAGAATGTATTCCAGGCACATAGCTATTTCTTTGAAATTCCGGAGGGGGCAATTTGCTTGGCAGAATCTGACTTGTGCCCTCATCAGGCGTTTATATTCGGCAAAAATGTGTTGGGATTACAATTTCATCTAGAGTGGTCACAAACGGATGTTGCCAAGTTATTTCCCGAACACTTTAAAATCCACGGCTCCCCAGAGGCGCTTCATCGCAAAGGGCGTAATTTATTATTTCAGCTGCTTGATGCGCACTTCACACAGTTAAATGTGAGTTTTTGATACTATTGATTGGGTGGGCGGAATTGGGGAATTCAGCAGGCTTCATAAACTGAATTTCCCCTAACACTCACAAACCAATTCAACAGCTCATCTATTCAGAGCACTTGATCCTTGACTCAGAGCAAAAACCACTGCGTTGGGTGCAGAGTTCAAGTAATTTCCCCTTCGCCTCAATACGGCTAAAGCCATTTGAATGCATGCCTCCCGCCACTGGATCCTTCATATAACAGGCCCACTTTGGACGCTCCTCTACTAGAGCTGGCGGTACCAGTTCGGGCTGAGCGTCAATACTCGCCTGCAACTCCAAAATCAAGTCCTGAAGCCGATGGACATTTTTTCGTAACTTAACCACTTCTTTTTCTAAGTCACGAACATTTTCAGCTCCAACACCCTGTTTGTGGTCAGAGTGTACTTCTTTACGGAGCTTAACCACCTCTTTCTTTAACTGGCGGACTTCTTCCGCAGTTTGATGATTATCATGTGCAAATACACTAGTGGAGAAAAGAGCAAAGGCAATTAAGAATGGCAAACTACGCATTGGGGTTACTTCCTAATGAATTTTTATTCCAGTAAAAATTTTGGGAGGAATATAGCGCAACTAACCTTAACTCAAAATGAATTCTATCGATGGAGATGCTCTGTTGACCGGATAAACATACCTACTCCAGCTATGACTGCCTCTTCACATTATTTAAATCAGAAGGATCTGTTTTAACCAGCAAAAGCGGACAAAATGCAATTGTTTTAGGTCAACAAAAAAGGGCGAACACTGTTCGCCCTCTCTTCCAAAGCAATGGATTTTAGTTACCCGCCAGTAAGGCTCCGCACCATACTGATCATCACACCCGCAGCCACCGCAGAACCGATAACACCGGCTACGTTGGGGCCCATTGCGTGCATCAACAGGAAGTTGTGAGGATTGGATTCGAGTCCTACTTTGTTGGACACCCGCGCGGCCATAGGTACGGCAGAAACACCGGCAGAACCAATCAATGGGTTAATCTTGTGCTTGCTGAATACATTGATCAACTTGGCCATCAACACGCCAGCCGCAGTGCCGATCGCAAACGCCACAATACCCAAAGCCAAAATACCCAGGGTTTTAGGATCGAGGAATTTGTCTGCCGCCAATTTCGAACCAACGGAAAGGCCCAGGAAAATAGTGGTGATATTGATCAGCGCGTTCTGAGCGGTGTCCGACAATCGGGAAACGACTCCGCACTCACGCATCAGGTTACCAAAGCAGAACATACCCAACAGCGGTGCAGCAGCAGGTAAAAACAAAGCCACCAAAATAAGCAGCAACATCGGGAAGGCAATTTTTTCCCGCTTGCTCACATGGCGCAATTGCACCATTTCAATTTTGCGTTCCTGCTCAGTGGTCAGGGCTCGCATAATTGGCGGCTGAATCATAGGCACTAGCGCCATATACGAATAAGCTGCTACAGCAATAGCCCCCAACAGGTCCGGGGCCAATAGGCTGGAAACATAGATAGCTGTGGGACCATCTGCTCCACCGATAATACCGATCGCAGCGGCATCGGCGATTGAGAAGTCCATGATTCCCGCTACTGAGAGACCCACAGCACCGAGCACCGTGGCAAAGATCCCAAACTGGGCCGCTGCACCGAGGAACAAGGTGCGCGGATTGGCGAGTAGCGGACCAAAGTCGGTCATAGCCCCTACGCCCATAAAAATAACCAACGGCGCAATGCCGGAAGCAATAGCTACGGAATAGAAGTTATACAACATACCGTTGTTGAAACCGGCATCCCGGGCAAACTCAGCTGCTTGTACCTGCACGGCTGCCGGCGCACTGGCCAGAGCTTCCTTAAGCGCGGGTAAAGCTGAAGTGCTATCAAGGCCCAGGATCTGGGCCATTTGCGCCAAAACAGCCCCATCTCCCTGGGTAAGGGCTGTCTCTGCGGCTGAGAGTGCCAAATCGGCACCGGGAATATTGGCCAGGATTCCGCCGAAACCGATAGGCACCAAAAGCAGGGGCTCAAAGTTTTTGCGAATGGCCAAAAACAGCAGGCCCAGGCCCACCAAAATCATAATGAACTGGCCCGATGCCATCTGCGCGACACCGGAGGAATGCCAAAGAGTAATCAGATTATCCACGTGTGACTCCTACCTTTGGCTATGCAATAGACAGCAGGGCATCACCCACCGCCACTGAATCGCCTTCTTTTACTGCCACACTGGCGACGTTACCGGCACGAGGGGCACTCACCACAGTTTCCATCTTCATCGCTTCCAGTACTAACACCGCCTGGCCTTCACTCACCTGATCCCCAGGCTTCACCATTACTTTGAAGATGTTTCCAGCGAGAGGCGCATTAACCGGCTCACCTCCGGTAGCAGGCACGGAAGGTGCACTAGCTGCAGATGCGGGAGCACCACCGGACACAGGGGCAATATTGGTTAAGTCACCACCATCGGCCACAGTGACGGTGTAGCTCTGTCCCTCTACAGTCACGGTGTAAACTTCTTCACCTTTGTCGTTCTTGACTGCAGCACCTTCATTACCGGTAGGTACTGGCTCAAAAGCTTCTGGATTACCACGGTTCTTCAGGAACTTCAGGCCAATCTGCGGGAAGAGTGCATAGGTAAGCACATCGTCGATCTCCCCCTCACCATCGGTCAGGGCCACATCTTGTTCACCCGCTTTCTCTTGAAGCTCCAAGGTTAACTTGTCCAACTCTGGTGCCAACAGGTCTGCAGGGCGGCAGGTAACCGGATTCGCTCCATCCAGGACCCGGACCTGCAGCTCCTGGTTAACTTCAGCAGGTGTCGCACCGTATTCGCCTTTCAAGACGGCGGCTGTCTCTTTAGAGATCGATTTGTAACGCTCTCCAGTCAGGACATTGAGTACCGCCTGGGTACCCACAATCTGGGACGTGGGAGTAACCAGCGGGATACAGCCCAGGTCTTCGCGCACCCGGGGGATTTCCTCAAGTACATCATCCAGGCGATCTCCAGCGCCTTGTTCGCGCAGCTGGTTTTCCATATTGGTGAGCATGCCGCCGGGTACCTGGGCCACCAGGATGCGGGAATCCACCCCCTTCAGGGAACCCTCAAACTTCGCGTATTTCTTGCGAACGTTACGGAAGTAGGCCGCAATTTCTTCCAGCAGGTTAATATCCAGCCCGGTGTCTCGCTCTGTGCCTTCCAAAATGGCCACCAACGCTTCGGTTGGGCTGTGACCATAGGTCATGGACATAGAGCTGATCGCGGTGTCCACGTTGTCGATACCCGCCTCGATACACTTGAGAGCGGTAGCCGTAGATAAACCGGTAGTAGCGTGGCACTGCATATGGATGGGGATGTCCACGGCGGCCTTCAAACGTTTCACCAGCTCGTAGCCCTCATAGGGGCGCAGCAGACCGGCCATGTCCTTGATCGCGATGGAATCCGCTCCCATATCCTCGATCTGGCGCCCCAGATCCACCCACAAGTCCATGGTGTGTACTGGGCTCACGGTATAGGAGATGGTGCCCTGAGCGTGCTTCTCTTGTTTCTTCACCGCAGCCAGTGCGGTTTTCAGGTTGCGCATATCGTTCATCGCGTCGAACACGCGGAACACGTCTACCCCATTGACTGCAGCGCGCTCTACAAACTTCTCAACCACGTCATCCGCATAGTGGCGGTAGCCGAGAATATTCTGTCCCCTGAACAGCATCTGTTGGGGCGTGTTCGGCATAGCTTTCTTCAGTTCGCGAATACGCTCCCAGGGATCTTCGCCGAGATAGCGAATGCAGGAGTCGAAAGTGGCACCCCCCAGGACTCCAGAGACCAGAAGCCAACTTTATCGAGCTTCTCAGCAATCGGCAGCATATCGTCCAGTCGCAGTCGGGTAGCGAACAGTGACTGGTGGGCATCGCGCAGGACTACATCGGTAATCCCCAATGGCTTTTTAACCTCAGTCATGGGTTATCTCTCTCGGCAGAAATTATTGGAAATTGTTTGGAAGCGATTAGTGGTTAGCGTCTTTTGCGATGCTGTTCGATCGCCGCTTTAATCACCGCATGTAAATGGGCCTTATCATTCCCAGCGGTTGGGGAAGGCGCGTGGGATACGGGCTCCGCTTCGGGGAAATAGCGGGAGATGACTCTCGACATAATACCGGTACCGATCACCAGCAATAGCAGAAAAGTAAAAACAATTCCCATACCAAACAGGGTGATATCTAGCCCCTGTTGCAAAAGTGTTTCTTGCACTGTTTATTCCCCCTGGCACCAGGCAATAAAACCATCCATCCTGGACGGTTTCATCTGTGCCCGTAACACTATGAATTTACGTATCTATTTATTCAGGACAGCTGAAACACCCCAATTGATATTTTGCGCGTATGTAAAATCTTCGCTCACAATTAAACAAATTTATGTCGTACAACCAATAAACTTGCCCGGGAAAATCTCACTTAGCCCAGCCGTCCCAAATTTCTGCACATCGGAATCTTATTCCCTAGACTGGTAATTTCAACCGCCGCTGCACCTGATCCTCCCCCAAAAAGAGCGGGCACACAGGAAAAAATTCGTTAGTTCCAAAATGCTGATATTTTTCTATTATCAATACAAGTTGCTTTTAAAATCAAACACTTATTGGTTTCAGGGGCAACGGAGGGGTCTAAATTACCACGCCCAATTTTGGTGCGAAACATCAATAGGCTGAGTTTATTTCTCCTACTTTTATATACTGAAGAATGATCGTTTTTGCGCCATTACAATAACTTGCTGATAGAATATGCTCCTTTAGATTTATGATTTACCTCTCAACTAACTTATGACCGACAAGACACCTACCCCAGAACCTACGATTTACCAGGCACCAATGGAGGGGGTAATCGACCATCACGTGCGTGCCCTGCTCTCCGCCATCGGAGGGGTCGATATCTGTGTTACAGAGTTTGTTCGTGTCACTAATACTCGCTTGCCTCGCAGAGTATTCACCCGCTTGTGCCCAGAGGTCGACAAAGGTGCCAAGACCCCAAGCGGGATTCCAGTTCGGTTACAGCTGTTAGGCGGCAACCCCAATGCAATGGCAATTAATGCAGTAAAAGCAGTTGAGTTCGGTGCTACAGCAATTGATCTCAACTTCGGCTGCCCTGCAAAATCAGTAAATAATAGCGACGGTGGCGCCTGCCTATTGCAAAGCCCTCACAGAGTGGAAGCTATTGTAGGAGCGGTTCGCCGCGCTGTCCCGGAAAACATCCCTGTCACCGCAAAAATCCGACTGGGCTTTAATGATCGCTCTAGCTATATGGATAACGCCCAGGCAGCAGCAGCTGGCGGCGCAAATGAACTGGCAGTACACGCTCGCTCCAAAGTCGATGGCTATAAACCCCCAGCCTACTGGGAATACATCGGTGAAATTCGCCAAAAACTGGAAATCCCAGTCATTGCCAACGGGGATATCTGGACACTTGAGGAATTTCAACGCTGCCGTGAAGTAACCGGATGCGAAGCATTTATGTTTGGTCGCAGCCTGCTAGCCAGGCCAGATTTGGGCAGGCAGATAAAAGCCTACTGCTCAGGTGAGAGCTATACAGCAATGGGCTGGCAAGAGATTATTGAAATTCTTTGGGGTTACTATCAAACCACCCGAGAAGTTTACCCTGCCAAGTATCTGGGCAATCGTATTAAGCAATGGCTCGCTTACTTGAAATTAGCGTTTCCTGAAGCCCAATTGTTCTTTGATAAAATAAAACGTCTCAGGGAGGCAGAAGAGCTTGATAGGGCTTTTTCCGAAGAGCGGAAAATTCAAATAGCATCAATTGAGGCAGCCTAATTTTCCGCACCTCTGCCAGTATCGGAATTGATACTGGCAGAGGCAGTTACCCGCTCAGATCCACTCTCACAGATCCATTTTTGACTGCCGACTCAAGTAAGCCGGATTGTAAAATTTTTCCGCTAACTGATGCGCAGTGCTACTTTCGTAGTAAACTCTGGTTTCAGTGGTAGCTTTGATGCTATCAACCAAAACCATCTCCTGCACAAATAGCTCTTCATCCTTTATCCCCGATACAAAATGCGCAACCTTAGCCAACTTTCCAGATTTCAAGTAAAGCTCCGCTTGGATTGGGAAGAAACTCTCACTATCAAGCCACAATTTTATCTTTTGATAGCTGGCTCCTTTGGTTTTTGCCTCCAGCTGAAGTTTGTGGGTCAATTTATCCTTTAGAATTTCACTTGCCTCGAATTGCCCCCGATAGTCCTGGCTCCAGGTCAAAGTGGCGATATCACCAATTGAAGCCTCCCCAGCAATCTTTGCATCGGTGTTATGCGGATAGGGCGGCGGCTGCGGGGCATCAATAGCCAGTAGTTATCCTGCAGCATCAGCATTTTTTGCCCCTCTTCACCAACACCTTTAAATACCACCAATGATTTTCTCTCAGGGCGAGTATAAACATGGTAGCGATCTTCGCTTTCTAACTCTCCCTGTTTAAAAACCTGGATGTTGGTGACAACTTTTGAAGATGACTCTCCAAGACGATAGGAATCGGCTTTGGCCAACATGCTTTCTACCTGTACAGCGGAAAAAAGACTTTCCTTCTCCTCAGTCCCAGCTAAAACAAAGGGAGAGAACATCAGCAACAAACCAATCGCCAAGCTAACTCTGCCTAATCTTAATTTATACATGGACCAATGCCTCAGTAATCGGTTTATTGACACCTTTCCGCGCCGCAAGGAAGGATGAAAAAACACATATCGCAGCTATTGCAACCGAAATCATCCAAGCCAAGTTAATAGAGAAATAAACAGTCAAAGGATACCCCGTTGTTTTTCCCGGAGGTGGCGGCATAGTAATGTCAAACATCATCAACCCAGCGCTTATCAGACCAGCCAAAATAACACCTGCTAAAGAACCCACTACAGCAAGTACTAAAGCCTCCAATATAAACCCAGTTATCAATTCCACTTTGGATGCACCCAGTGCGGACAAGGTACCTATTTCCCGTGT
Source organism: Microbulbifer sp. VAAF005 (assembly GCF_030012985.1). Taxonomy (NCBI): domain Bacteria; kingdom Pseudomonadati; phylum Pseudomonadota; class Gammaproteobacteria; order Cellvibrionales; family Microbulbiferaceae; genus Microbulbifer; species Microbulbifer sp. VAAF005. The sequence goes on from NZ_CP120233.1 coordinate 1,378,197, forward strand.
TCTCTCTGTTACCGACATTGCCAGCGTATTGAAAAGCGAGACAAAGATAACCAGTGCCATAATGATGCCCATCAACCCAAAAATCCGATCGTAAAGACTCTTCACTCCCTGATAGAAAAAGGCACGATCCTCCCAAGTTGTAATTTCCAGCTCTGGAACTAACTCACGCAGTCTTTCCTGCAAGCTCGATGTCTTATCAAGGCTGTAGCCATAAATTGCCATGGTTGAGACCCTGTCACTATCTAAAAGGAACTGCGCAGCCGGAACAGAAATATATACTTGACGCTTATCCATATCAGGAACACCAGTTCCGAAAACTCCCCTAACCTTAAAATCCATTGCATTGAGAGCCCCATGAACGGTAGAGGACATTAAAGTAATATAATCCCCAGGCCTTACATTAAGATTTCTTGCGAGGTCCTTACCCAGCATAATCTCGGGATCACTGATATCTTCACGGTTTGATAAAATACTGCCCTCAGTGACATTTAGAAAAGGCCCCTTCACCCGAAATTCACTTGGCAATATCCCCTGACCTAAAAAAATAGTAGACTTATCACCATTGGAAATTAACCCTTGCAGATAAACTCTAGGCTGCACAGCCTTCACATTTTCCCCAACCAACAAGTCCCTACGTAATTTATTGGCATTATCTAAACCCAGCTGAAGAGGAAAGTCCTCATCAGAAGAGAAATATCCCGGCTGTGTTAGCACCAAATGCCCCTCACTACGCGCCGCGTTCTCTTTAAGGGATTGATACGTAAATAGGCCAAAACCTCCGGAGGCCATCAAGGCCGTCACCACAATGGAAATTATTGCAACGGCAAGAAAGCTTCTGCGGCGATTCCGCAATAAATTTAAAACCGCGACTTTTAAGCGACGCATAAAGCACTCTCCTGCAGAATTACACCATCTTTCAGTTCAACAACTCTATCGCAATGACGCGTCATTCGATCATCATGACTGGCAACAATAAAAGCTGTTTTTTGCTCCATTCCTAAACTTTTCATTAACTCAATAATTTGTTGTGCGGTAACACTATCCAAGCTGGCCGTAGGTTCATCGGCAATTACCAGTTTGGGCTGGTGCACCAGTGCTCGAGCGATTGCTACTCTCTGCTGTTGTCCACCTGAAAGTCGATCTGGCCTGTAGTTAGTAAACTGGGACAGCCCGACATGATCCAACATGCCCATTACACGCCGTCTTACTTCACCTTCTTTCATTCCATTTAAAAGAAGTGGAAAGGCTACATTCTCAAAGGCTGTCATTACCGGAACCAAATTAAACTTTTGGAATACAAAACCCAACTGGGTACGACGGATCTTCATTGACTGCCGATGGCTTTTTCTCAGCACCTCGCCGGCAAAGCAGACTTCTCCGCTGTAATCATGATCCAGTAGCCCGCAAATATTTAACAAGGTACTTTTACCGGACCCCGATGGTCCGCACAGAGCTACCATAGTGCCTGCTCGAATATCCAGATTCACATCTCTTAAAGCCCGAAGTTGAACCTCACCGGAAGTGTAAGTCTTTTCAATATGAGTGAGCTGTAACATAGATTCACTACCTGTTCGCACTATTAGTCAGAGCTTTTAACATCACCGCATGGATTTGATATGCCATGACTCTCAGCCTTTGCTCCCCATAAATTCACTAACTCCTTGCTACCCTCAAGCTCTGCAGCCTGCAATGCACCACAGTAAATCCAGCGAGTAGCGTCTGTCGGCATATATCCTATGCGTGGATCACCCATCAACTCATGATAAAGTTCAAACCCACGGTCAAAAGAATTAAAGAACTTTGGCACTTTAGTAAAAGTTGTTGCGGCAATGCCTTTAAGCAGCAAGTCTTGAGGCATCCCCTGAGAGGAACGGCCAGGGTTATCCATTTCTTCAATTATGGTGAGCGCCTTATCCATACGGGCAATTCCATTCTCTGCATAACTGACCTTTCTCCAGGGCAGCCAGCTTTCTTTTGCCATTAGTGTTTCACTGGCCCCCAAATAAAAGAGTGCAATAGGATCAGACGGATCTTCTTTTTGCGCCAGTTTGAAAGCCTTATAAGACGCCATCACTGCCGTACCGCCCGCCTTTGTGGCTTTTTGGTATAAGTCTTCCATTTGCGCATCAACTGCGGCAAAGGAGGAGGTACTTGCTCCCAAATTAACAATCAGTGCTGCTATCAAATTTTTCATTACGTCTCTCCCTGTATTCAAGTTGGGAGCAGGCTAACCGAAGCATGACTAATGATCTTTATGATGCGATAAACAGTCACCAGGTGCGATAGGCGGGAATAAGCAATACTGAATGGCTAAATAGAAGTAGATCTACAACTTTAATTGAGGGTACTGCTGGAAATTAAGAGCGAATACACCATCCCGAAATACACAGTAACTAGATTCCTTCGTGTACCTAGTCAGCATCCACACTCCACATGACTCTATGTGAAACGTATCTTCTCCTTTCAAAAAGTAGTACGGATTAGGGAAGATAGTGAAAGGACATACAGTTTTACAGCTTCATAGCGAAAAATATTGACTTATCACTATTCTTAGGCAGGATTTTGGCTGATATATAGATTCTGTGGAAAGCATTGTCAGTATAAGGTGGATACATCTCATACTGACATATTGAAGTATGTGGAATAGAAGATTAAATAGCTTTCTTAATGTAGCTAACCGCTTCGCCTACCGCCTCTCCAAGCTTGTTTGTAGCAATACTACGGACAATATAGGTGTCACCTTCAATACCATCAAGGGAAACATGAATATCCACCTCCTGGCCAGCTAAAGCCAGATTAGCTGCTCGCAATTCTGTTGACGTCAGGACAAATCTAGCCTCATCCTCACCTAGCAGATTCCTTAAAAACAGGCAGCATGACTTCAATAGGCACTGAGAAGCAATTGCTACGGGTAACGCTTTCACCTTATCGAAATGTCCTAGACACATTTCAGGTGTCACCCGACCGATTGTTGCATTTAAAGTTTGGTCATTAACCATGAGGACTTTTACATCAATACTTTTCTCGTAAGGGTTAACACCCTCAATAGAAGGGGATATATCCTGAATACTTCCGCTGTAGATTCTGTGGAAGGATTTCTCTTTCATTACGTGGTATGTAACTTCAAGTCTAGCCGCAACCTCACCTACAGCATCAAACAACTCAGCCTCAGCAACCAGCTCTCTTTTGTTAGTGAATACTGCTTTAGTTCTCGCATAGAGAAACTCAGGACGCTCTTCTGACACAAAATTATCAAAGGTTGTAAGGTCAGCTTTACAAGCCAAGTAGTAATGCCTGGACTTCACAGGGTTCGCCAATGCTCCAAAACATGACCCTAAAATGGCTAAGTGCCTACCTATTTCAGATACATCCATCAAAGTCTTTTCAAAAGTACTTTTACATTGAATCGGTACCTTTGAAATCAGCCAACCATCAACATCAAAGTGTAAAGACTCTAGTGCAAAGTAAGGCGCTTTAACTTCAATTAAGTCCTCAATACCATCAACAGAGATAGCGTAAGAAGCCAAATTGAGACTGTTTAGCATAATAGATCCATTATTAGCAGATATAAAAATTAATGCACAAGCATCTGCACTGTGGTAAACACTATTGAATTGCCACTAGAACTTTAACACCAAAGCTAAGTAGGCTTCGGTAGCACAACCACAAATGGGTAAGGTAAAGCCTCACAAATTATAAATAATTGGCACAGCAGCCCCAAAATCAAACTTATTATTGAGAAGCACCAATATTTCTTAATAAAAATGTAAGAGTACAGGTCTGATTTTTAAGTAAAAACCCCCGTCGGATCCGGAGGCCTGAAGTGTTATCTACACCGAAAACCTATATCATTCATTCAAGCGGACTATTGCTATATGCAAGTGCGTATTGCAGGCAATTATCCTGGTCATTCCTAAAAAAGTAAATTACTGCGAATTACAGAGAGAGAATGCCAACAAATGACCGGCCCTTCATATTTACCATTGCATGACAGGCTATGGGCGCACTATTCAGAGCCTTGATAAGCTCGAAGTATTTTCCCTGCATTATAGCCTTGTATCAACTCACCATTAACTAGCAACAAAGGTACCCCGTTACCACCTAAGCGATCATATTGTGCTCTCGCTTCCTTTGATGATTCAATATCAAACTCAACAAAGTCTATATTATTTTTACGCATTAGCTTTCTAGCTTTCTTGCAGTATCCGCACCACTTAGTGGCATATAGAATAACCTGCCCTTCCGACGCCTCTACTTCGGAGGTGACATCCATCATAGAAGGTGATGACGAAAAAACACGACTGATGTCATCCCACCTTTGAATTACAACAACAACGACGATAAAAATTATCAAATTTCTCATACTGAAGGACTACAACTAAATTCTTTAACTTTTATGGAAAATACGACAAGTAGAATTTCCACACAGATCCCTTTTTAGACTATCAGCAAGACCAATACCACAATTTATTTTTATTCTGCCTTAAAACTTAGAATCACCATTCTCACAACCTCATCAACGCGACATCAAAATCAATACTGAGCAAACACTGAATTACCTAAGGCAGCCGAGCCACAGCCTAACTGGGGCTAGTGTTCAGTAATCGTAAAGACTTCTAACTTGAAAAGACCATAAGGGGCTAAACGTTAGCTTTACGAGCAAGCAGTGCCTCAAAGCACACTTTATTCCAAATTGCTATGGAGCACAGAAGTTGATTACAAGCTTCTAATAATGTATTCAAAGCCTTCCTGGTGCGCAGTGAATTCATTCATTTTTATCCATCAAAAAAAAACACTTTTGGAGAGTAAAAAGTACAAACTACCTTCTCTTACATAGACTTAAACATAGAGGCAGCCCGCCGGCTAACTGTATAGTGACGACCATCATTCATCACTACAGTGACGCCACCAGTAAATCCTCGGCTAATCTTTTGAATACGCTTCACGTTAACAATGGTTGAACGATGTACTTGCCAAAATAAATCCGGGTTCAATTGGGACAAAAGTTCCTTTAATGGCGTTCGAATTATATGCTGACCTTGCTCCGAGTAAACTGTAGTGTATTTATCTTCGGCAACGAACGCTGAAACCTCATCGGAGGCGATCAGGTAAATATCCTCTCCCTTGCTCGCCCGAATCCAGTGTAAGTACTCCGGTAGACTTGTCGAGAGTTGCTTGAGTATGATTTCTATATCAGGGCCTGCTGTAACGCCGCTCTCCTCCCGCTCTTTTAAACGCTGACGAATACGCTCACAGGCTTGCGCCAAGCGTTTCTCATCTATCGGTTTAAGCAAGTAATCCGCAGCTTCGTGCTCGAAAGCCTTTACAGCATACTCATCATATGCTGTAACAAACACAACGATTGGCTGCTTATCAGATTTCTTAAGTGCGTCTGCAACTGCTAGCCCATCCAGCCCTGGCATACGAATATCCAGGAAAACCACGTCTGGTTTTTTATTTAGGCATAAATTTAATGCCTCTTCTCCATCGACCGCCTTCCCAATTATTTCAAGCTCAGGATAAAAATCTGCAAGCATTTGATCAAGATGATAGCGCAATAGGGGTTCATCATCTGCAATTATGGCACGCATGGAAACTCCAAACGGGCAGTAACTCCACCCTGTTTATTACTTTGGATCAATAGCTTACCACGCTCTTGGTAAAGAGCAGAAAGTCGCTCCCGAATATTGCTCAATGCAATTCCATTGTGCTTACCTGAACTAAGCTTATTGATACCGGCAGCGAGTCCCACACCATTATCTTCTACTTCGACAATCCACTGTTCTTCTTGTTGCTTAACCTTCAATCTAACCAATCCACCATTGGCTGCAGGTTCAATTCCATGAAAAATCGCATTTTCCACTAAAGGCTGCATTAATAAAGGAGGAACAAATGTTTCCAAGCTAATATCCGCAGACAAATCAACCTCATACTCTAGCCTTGACCCCAAACGTATCTTTTGTATTTCCAAGTAGCACTCCAAGCTACTTAGCTCATCTTTTAAAGATACCTGATCACAGCGGGATTTTTTCAGACTAAAGCGTAAAAGCTCACTAAAGTTATCTAAAAGATCCTCTGCTTTTGGGGGATCATGACGAATAAGCATTTTGAGGTTAGCCAGTGTATTGAATAAAAAGTGAGGTTCAATTTGACTTTGTAGTATTTTTAATTGGCTCTGGGCCAAACTCTTTTGCTGCTCAGCCTGATGTAATTTGGCCTCTTGAAGCTCTCTCTCCAGCTGGCGAGACTGCTCTCGATTAAGCTCGATTTGATATACGAAAAGAAAAATAGGGATAGCAATGATTAAAGAGTCAAGTCCTCGAAAAGTTGCAAAGCCCGATATCCACCACCAAGCATGTAGAGAACCTACAGTGAAGGCCACAAAAGCTGTAACTGTTAGCTTCACTTTAGAAGACCAAGCAGGTTTAAAAAACCAGGCTAGTTGCCGTGTAGATATAGCTACAAATCCATACCCAAAAGAAATCACACCATTCAGAAAATAGCCTCCCCCCACACGGCCTGGGTAATTACCGCTACCACCACACAAATTATCAAAGTGCGCAAATACTCTTTGAACAAGTTCACCATTAACTCCACTCAAAAAACTATCGTCGTACTAAAAGTAAATGCGGCCTGGCTTTGAAGCTGTGCAAAAGCAGATTCGTTACGACCACCAAAAAATCTTGCAGACGCACCAAGTACCCAATCTTCAGTTAACTTCCTTTCACCACCGATAGTTAAAATAAGACCGCTATCTTCAGGTGTATAGATTAAATCGACTTTAGGGTGATATTCATTATTGGAAAGCATCCAATGTAAAAGCAGATTGTGCCTCAAGGCATTTTCACCAGAAAACGCCATCGCAGAGGACCGACGAAAGCTATCCCATTGCACCCCCTGATTTTGGTACCACTGGCTGTAGTCAAACACCTGATCCCACTCATTTTTGCCCCAGGAGCGACTATCAAACCAGTACTCCAAAATTACGGAATGCCCAGCGCTATTTGCCCAAGTCATTCCTATAAGAGCCTGCCAACCATTATTTTCTTTTTCTTGTTTCGGTATGGCCTTCAGTTCCGGGGGCTGCCAGCGCCAATGGTCTTGCTGATAACGCCATTCTGCATGGGCTTCCCATTGCTCTCCATAAGTATTAACCCAGCTACCACCTAAGTTAACACCTCGCTTGTCATCGATATAGCCCAACAACTGCCACTCGGCACTTGCCCCAAGCTGATACCAGCGAGCTGCAATACCCTTTGGCAACGTACCACCAGAATGCTGGCTAATACCTGCATCCACCAACATTACACTGAACTCGCCACTGCCAGTAAAATGACTCGCTGACATCACCCCAACACCTTCGCTCACTTGAAGTGAAACGGGGTTTCGCTCCATGGGCAAAAACCAATCTAGCGGACGATGCCCATAACCAACCCCAAAATCCAATCGGCGCTTACCTATCAGCCAATCCCAGTCCTGCCAGCTCCCTTGCCGGAAAAGCTCCGCAACCACTAGCAGTGAGTCTTCACTACCACCTCTCTCAGCCTGATGGAAAGCAGAGACCTGCCCCTCCCAGGCTTCATATTGGAAGGCTCCCTGCAGCAAGGCTTGTCGAGACACATTTGACTCTCCTTCGAAGAGTGCACTATCGGAAGCTCGGTCATAAGCAGCCGCCATCGCCAGCTCCCACTGCGACTCAAGAGCACCCGCCTGGCTGATGGCACTGCCAAACATTAGAGATAGAGCCCAGATATAGAAAGACTTCATAGTTACCTCCCTTCAATGGAGGCAGACTAGCAATCTCCCAGAGCCAAGCCAGTCGGTAAGACAAGCGGTATATCGCTCGGATAAATGGCTACTAATGGAGATTGGCGGAAGCAGTTACTTACAGATCACTAACCCGAGTTGTTGTTGGCTGTTTTGAAATCAACCAAGAATACGATCATTACCTAATCGCTAGCACCCTGGCGACTAAAAATAAGAGGGGACCGCCATCGCGATGAAGAAAATGAGCGGGTATTCCGGTGAATGCCCCCTAGGACCCCATTCAGCTCATTTGCAATTAAGACAATAGAATTGGATTAAATAGAGAACCGCTATAGACAACGATATCACCGACATCTGGACGCATAGTGTCTTGATTGAAAAACTGCAGAAGTCCTCTTTAGGTATAGAAACTTCCATGATCAACGGTCAGGTCAGAGCAATCTTTAGCGTGGCCAAACATATAAACATTCAGTTTTCAACACGCTCAAAATAATAGCGCTTTACAAACTCAAAACACCGATATTTTAATCCAAGATTATAACCATCTACGGGTGTATTGCGCTCATCAACGTTATTAACTCCTCCATTGCAATAACCCCTACGCCATGAAGAGAACCGATAATATCCCCGGTAGAATAAGTAGAATTAAGATTTAAGAAGGTAGCTACTTGGCATAGGCTACCAGCAGAAAAAGACCTGTACAGGAAAGAACCTCCATGAACGTAACTTTGTTGCCTCGTTCCTTGGATTTTTCAGCAGCTGATAACATCCTTATTTCTCTTTGCCAAACCGCAGGCCTAAACCATAAGCTCCGATCCCTAAAGAAAACCCATAGATATATTGCACGACTCATTTAACTTTTGGGCTATCTCTTTTATCCTACCCACTAACCTATTAACCCTTAAGAGCCTTGTCACCAATTGCCGAAACCAGGTTCACACTACTTAAAGATAATCACAATCAATGGTCCAACACCGTCACAACCTGCCAAAAAACAGATAGCAATTTAGCCTTCGGTGACCCAGAATCCAATTTCGGTTATTTAACTACTACCCAATAGGAACCGGACCTTTAAGCAGCTGTCCATCAAATACAGATCGCCCCGCTCACTTGCATTAAGAAATACGTCGAGTTTGTCATGCCTGATACCCTAAAATTCCTTACAGCATTCAGCTTATCCGTTCTCCTCACAGCTTGCGGCGGAGGCGGCTCCAGTAGTAGCAGTTCCAGCGATGAGGCTACTGAAACGGAAACAAGCACTGATAGCAGTGACAGTAACGACTCCGATAACGAGGGGGAAGATACGGGCGGGTACACCTTTAACCCCAGTAGCCCCCTGGCAACACTTGTCGTAGGGTCACAAGAATACGCCAGTGGAACCCTCACCCTTGAAGATACTGATAGTAATAGCCCCACCTTTCAGGCCAGTAGTGTTGCCGGAGACTACGGTGATTTTACCCTCTATGAAAGTGGCAACTGGGAATACCAATTAAACACCAATTCTCAGAACTTAAACGATGGCGAGTCGGTGGAAGACACTATATCTTTTGAACTCACAGATGGCAGCACTCTTTATGTTGTATTCTCAGTTCAAACCATCGAAGCTACAGAGAGCAGCATCGTCTTTATCTTTATGAACTTCTCAGACGTCTCTGTAGAAGATGATCTCAGTGTTTCCCAAATCGCCGATATGGCTTTCAATGACACAGATTCTCTCGACAATGCCTACCAGGAGAATTCTCTGGGACAACTGAAGTTTAGCCGCCACCTTAGTAGTGACACAGCACTGGACCAGTACTGCTACGGAGAAGACAGCGATGAAAGCACCTCTATCGACTGCTTCAACTACAGCATTCCTGACAGCCAAAATGGTGGGGTGTTGAGTATCGAAGATGCACAATCCCGCTCTGGCAGCGAGTATAACGATGACGGCTATACCTGGAGAGATAACGCAACCAGCTGGATTGAAAGTAACTATGTAGACTCCAATAGCCAACCTGTAGATCTCAGTGATTGGCGTCACCGGGTCTACATTTTCCCTGAAGCTGCAGCTAGCGCGGGATTAGTTGGCACAGGGGTGGCCTCTGTTGGTGGCCGCTGGAGTATGATAATTGCCGATAGCGATCAACTGATTATGGGCCATGAAATTGGCCACAATATTGGCCTGAGCCACGCCGGCAATGACGATAATAATGATGGAGACACCAACGATAGTGGTGAGAGCGAGTATGGCAGTGACGGCTCCCTAATGGGCAATGCCTGGCAGTCGCGCTTATTCGGAAGTGGTCATCGTGACTATATGGGGTGGTATGACTCATTCCCCGGATACACTGAAACCATTGAGGCAGTTTCAGGCAGTACTACTAGTATTGAGTTTCAAGCTATAGAGCTTACTGCAGGTGAGCTTAGTGGCACTCTTCCCCAGCTCTTAAAGGTAGAGAGTATTGGTAGCAGAAATGGGGAAAACTACTATTACATCGAATACCATGTTGAGCACGACACCCTCAATCCCCGCCCACATCACGAAAATGCGGTAACGGTTCACTACCTTAGCGGCACTAGCAATAACAATGTTACCGCCAATCAGGTCGCCACACTGTCCACTATTGGGGAGAGCTTTACTGACTCATCCGCTGGGATCACTATTGAATTCCTATCCACTGACAGCAGCAATAACTCTGCAACTGTTTCCGTAACTTACGATGAATAACTTAATGGGGAGTATGACCGCAATGAAAAATCTACCCTTAGCCCTGCTTCTCGCTCTTTCCTCTTCGGTAATGGCCGAGGAGACCGTAACTGGCGTTTTAGAGGAAGAGATCTCCGAGAACTTTCAAACTGGAGAAGTGGATCACCGCTTCTCAGTAAAAGACGAAACTACCGGTGAATACTATTTCATCGATGCGCGGGAGGCGAAAGAAAAAGGAATGCAATCTGGTGAACGAGTACGTATTCGTGGTGAGCGGGAAAATAAGCGGCGTTTTCGTATCCGCGAATCTCAGCGTTTAGAGTTGAGACGAGAAGAGTAAGCTAAAGATATGTAATAGCCGACCTGATAGTGAAAGAATAAATATCATTCACTATCAGGCCAATCATATAACCGCAGGCAGCTTGTTATATTTCACTATTTTACGGATATCGCTATACATATTCTCAATATATAACAAACAACCTACTTATATAACAGTAGCTCGTGCTATCATCAAAATTAACTCGAACTTGTTTTCCTGCTGCAGCTCCTGCTAAAGCTGCACCAAACATCAGATTTAACCCTTCCTCTGTAACACCTTTCTCCCCGACCTTTACCCAATGGTACTTTGGATCAACACCGTTTGTGCAGCTGGTAGAATCGTCAGCAAACGTTATAACGAATCGGCCATCTCCATGGGGATATACTCTTGTGATCGTTGAAGTAAACCAAATTTCATCCGCAACCGCTGGAAACGAAAGAACAATTAAAAGAATAAAAGCCTTAAATTTTATCATGTCTCCACCCTAAACTTATAAAATAAAAACCAATAACTTACTGAAAGATCTCGATAAAGGCCGCACGATTACAAACCGAGGAGTCCTCATAGCTATATATAGAAACCTTCTTTCCAGTTGTCAGCGCGGTAAGAGCAGCAGCGTAGGCTCGGCTATGAATCTCCTCATTATTTCCTGCATTACCTGCCACCGACAAAGGGAAGGTTATGGACTCACCATTACATAAGCCGTTACCATTAGCTGTCTTCACCGTAAAAGACATACCATTTGCTGCGGTATTTGCCACTGCCGTAATCTCGACACTTTGAGCTATGTATCCACCAGAAGCCCACCCATCTACCGAAAACAAAGCACAAAACAATAGTAATGCTTTCTTCATTTCAGAACATCCTCTCTGAGACTTTAACTTAAAGGAAAACTCCGCGCATACTACCACCAACCCCCTACTCAATTACATTAATTAAGGAAAATAAAGTCTTACAACACCACCAAATTAGTAACAACTAGAGAGATCCACCGCTAACCTTGACGAAAGTACCAAGTCAAAAAATCAACCAACCGAAGTGAATTAGCATTCATGGCATTGCAATATTAGAGACCTCTATCCAACTCAACAAAAAGCTGGACAAAAGCTATAAACGGCCACTAAAGATCAGCGCCTATAATACTACTGGTGCCTTTCTCCAATCTATGGGGCCATGCTTCCAAAGCTTCTGTATCCAGTCTTTTACGGATCAACATGGAGCATTGGACTTCTTCCGGCTAATATCTCTTCATCTATCAGGAAAACCTGGGCTCTTAGTTTTCCTTTAACCGAAGATGATAAACGCCCTGAGACCAAACCTCCCCCCATGATTGAGTACAAGAAGAAAACTGCTCCTCTCGAAACCACAAGGTCACTTCCTTTCCTGTCGCATGTGCCGTGGTTAGAAGAGTTAAGGCTGCCTTACAGGACTCTTCAGCAAACTCACCCACGGTTTCTGTAACCCTGCAAATTCCAACACTATAAAAATTAGTATCTCCACCACTATCCTGTATGCTAGCGTGAATATTTCCATTTGCAGCAACTTCTACTGTAGCAACATTGCCAGTACATGTCTGACTATCAGAATAAGCGTTAACGGAGGCCAGAAAAAAGCCAAACAATAAAAATTTTTTGTTATTCAAAATTCATCCCCTAAAATATGTATTTTCATCAGCAATCATCACAGTAAATTTATTATAACCACACACCCCAAATTAACTATAAATTTAATATCTTGATTGCATATTACTATAGATTTTTGATGAGCTACAAGTTCACAAAAATCCAGCCCTGCACCTACATGACGCAAACGGTCACACACAACTCACCTTAATTCGCACCGTATAAAAATCAGGACAAATAATAAATAACCTCAATCAAAATTTACCCACCCTCATCTTAAACATCACCACACGCGGACAGCATACACTCTAAAAATAACGTAATAAGAAAATTCAAAAACCGGAAGAAAAGTTTAAATCAATAACAATCATACAGCCTTAGCCATTACTTTCTTTGCGGTCAGCTAGAACTATTGACTCCCATACCTTTGTGGTACTTTACCTCACATTAAAAAATACTCCTGCGAAGTTATGCCCCCTAAAACTGTAATGGTCAACCATTTCCGGACAGTAAGTTAAGTTTTTCTTCCGCTTTTGCAGGCGGCGATCCGTCATTATGTTGATGGGGACGCTCCCAGTTGTGGTAAGTCACCAAGTAATGACTGATGTCTCGGCTCCCTTCTGTGATGGAGTTGTATCCGAGAGAGGGTATCCATTCACTTGTACCAACATCCAGCGATCGGGCCGCTTCAGGGATTGAATAGCCTTGATCCACAGCCAAGCAGGCAGCATCTAATTTAAATTCGGGAGAAAAGGATCGACGCTGCCTACTCATAGAACGCCTCTATCTTCGGTGGCAACTTTACCACCCTAATTGGCACCCAGGTTTAGTAAACCACTACAAGCCGAGGCCAGCATCTACTGGGGAAGGCTATTCAAGACCCCCAATATGGTCGAGCGTCCCATTTAGGAATCCTCTCCGGATAATAATAAAGAAATAAAGCTTGAAGAGTTAATTAGCCCGATTCAAGGAAACTTAATGAATATCAACTGACTTAAACGCTGCCTGGAGAGCCTCCTCTTTTAAAGCAGGCGCCACCTTATATTCATCTTGTGCAGCCACTCTTATATACAAACAGGCTTGGCCAACACAAATTACTTACACGAGAGAAAATAAGCCTGAAAATAGAAATTTTTAACTGGAAAAAAGTTGAACAGGATCAATTAATATTTATTTGACGAGCAACAAAAAAGCTATAAAATACCTCACTCAAAACTTATAGCGGATCTAAGCATGAAAAAAATTATTTCTTGCAGTTTAATGGCACTCTCTGTGCAGGCAAATGCTAGTGCAGGCTGGATTGCTACTGATGTAGAAATTTCTGCAGTTACAAATACAAAATCTAACGGCGAAGGTTTTGCGATTATTGTTACCGACGGTAATGATAGCTACCCTTGCGAAGATACAACAATCTATTTTCCCTTAGATTCAGCTGGAAGTAGTGGAAGAGATCAAGACATTCACAACAGAGCATTTAGCCTATCTATAGCAGCATTAACCACAGGAAAGAGAGTAAGCATATATAGCTATTCAGACAGTTCAAGCTGTAACGAAGCCACCTATATAAAGCTTAGCAAGTAAAAAATGCTCCCCTTATTTTTTAGAATAGGGGGTTGCAGCTGACTAACTCTAAGCAACCTTTATTGTACTGTGATAGGAAATACTAAAACCCATTACCGCCACCCATCTTATTACCCACAAAAAGTAATACTCTTTACAGGAAGCACAAGATCCATAATACTACTTTCACCCTTTGAATATAGTTTAGCCCCAGAAAGCCAATCATTTTTATAGAATACTTTCGGTAATTTTATGTTTACAGACCTTAATAATTCTAAGCTTTTAATAGAATTTTGTTTCATGGCAGGGGTACTTAAAAAATGCAACATTGTATTTCCGGGCACCCATAGAAGAAGTATATTTAAACGTCAAATCCATTGACATAATATAGGGATCGCCACAATTTTCTGGATATAGAAACATTCATGCTTAAATCCCATACCCCTACCTCAATGCTCACAGATATCTCTTGATGCAACAACTTGCCATCTTTGCCTCTCCCGTTGTGTACGTAGGGTATTCCTTATGGGAAAGATACTCAATCTGGGAAGAACTATGAGCATCGGCTCCACTGGACTGAAGCCAGAGCACAAACGTTGGTTGGCACCTTTGCCCTTGAAGCCGCAGCCCTTGCGGTAATGAGTAATCACTACCATATCGTGCTCTATATTGATTCAACTACAGCCAAAACTTGGTCCGACACTGAAACCGTTCATCGCGGGCAGGAGCTTTTTAATACTTCCATACTGACTCAACTCTACGTTCAGAGCCATACCCTTGACCACAGAGAGATGGAAAAGCTCAACGAACTTATCGCCCTCTGGAGAGAATAATTGACGGATACCAGCTGGTTCATATTACGCTTAAATCAATCTATCGCTCACTAGACCAATGCGGAAGATAACCACACAAGCCGCTTTTGGGAGGGGTGCTTTAAGTTCCAAGCTTTACTGGATGAGAGAGCCCTCGCCGCCTGCATGCCTCATGTAAATCTCAACACTACACGAGCCAATAAGGCAAACTCTCCTGAAGACTATGATCATGCTTCTACTCAACAGCGTATTCGTGCGGTAATCTCGGGACGGCAGGCCAAAGAACTTCTACTACTTGCTGACAGTAAGCGCCTAGATATACAAAAGGATTACCCTTTCAGCTGGATCACTACTCAGAGCTGATAGAGCGAAGCGGCCAAAACTTAGACCCCAGTACCATTCTTACACCCTGTTTTTAAACGGTTGGGTATATCATCAAAACAAAGGCTCTGGCCCAGTCGAAACTTTGAAAGCCACTTCAAATCGGTAGGGGATGCGCAACAACTCGGATACAGAACATAAGCGACTGCCAGTGCTTCATTTATACAACACCCTGCCAAGTCCCACTCAGTTCCACAACACTATCCCTTCTCCTTTTATCCAAATTCATCATTCCAAGCCTTAAGTGAAACTCCACGACTTCACAACGTTTAGCTCTGAATCAAGTTGAAATAACCTTTAAAGATCAACGCCAGCAATACCGTTAGCACCTTTCTCTCATCTTTGGATGTCTAGATTTATTCCTGTTCATTGCTGTCTTTAATTTCGCTTATCAATCCAGTCTTACCAAGTCAGATATATTTACACTTGAATCAACCATCACACCAGACAGCAACCAGCGCCCCCCTCCCCTGCAAATATAAAATGAAGGCAATTGTTACATTCAGGAGTCGAAGCATATACTACCGATTTCAGCTCGACAGGCCTTCCTTCAGCTTTAAGGTAAGCCTTTTTAAAATCTCCGTACCTATGAAGAAACCGCTCCCAAAGGCTTAAACCAGAAAAAACAGACTCAAATTCCTTCGCTGAAAACTTAGCTCTGGAAACGATTTCATAA
Organism: Microbulbifer sp. VAAF005; assembly: GCF_030012985.1. Lineage (NCBI taxonomy): Bacteria > Pseudomonadati > Pseudomonadota > Gammaproteobacteria > Cellvibrionales > Microbulbiferaceae > Microbulbifer > Microbulbifer sp. VAAF005. Next base: position 1,394,026 of record NZ_CP120233.1, read on the forward strand.
ACACTAAAAAACTGCTCAACACTTTCTTCAGCAGAGCTATTGTTAAGCCTTACATGAATAGCATCCCGCCCCTTAATCTCACCCGCTCTTTTCGGAGAGTATCCCTCTGGAAAAACGTAGAATGATGCCCCACCTTCCGAACTACTGCTCCACTTATATCCCGCACTTTCGGAATCTATTTTCGATAACCATACTATCTCATGCCCTCGATAATTCCTGGCTTCTACGGAAAAATATCGACTCCCTGTCTCGCCACGCCTAACACAGACATTCTCGCCTGTAAATGTACATTTACCAAAGGCTACATCACCGTGCGAATTAATACCAAGTAAGACAAATAGGAACAGTAGATAATGTTTTCGAAAACGCATCACTAACCTCCGTATTGGGACAACAGCCAATCAAATTCCTTATCATACAGGACCCCAGATCTAGGCTGACCATAAGATATTAAGCTATTGGTAAAATTCCTCTGATACCCAAGCCCAAGAGCGCGCCCAAAATCGTGGGCAGCAGTATTTTTATTTCTATCCGCCTCGAACTTAAAATAGATTGTGGGTGTACGGCTGATGAACCTCCCTAACGAGCATAGCCGTGGGTATCCTCAACTCAATCATGGGGTCCTAGTTACGACCATTCATATAGATAATGCCAAGGGTATCCACCAGCTAATAGCCAGTAAAGCCATGAATGGTGATCTCATTTAGGCTATCCATCTACTGGTAGCTGCTACCGATCAGGCCACTGATCTCCAGGGAACCCCAATTGCTATCGCGGCGTTTACCCCAGGGGTCAATCGAAAATGGTGCAAGTGAACACCCCGCCAGTACGCCGGAAGCCAGGTTACCACTGTTGTAGACTCAACCAACCCCAGTAGCTTTGGCAACCACGTGGGGGTTGGCGCTTTCACAGGCTGTTATAACGACTGCAGAAGATTTCACCATCGGCGGAGCAGCTAGCGATAGGCCGGTGATAAGGCGTACCCCTGGCAGTTTTTCCTGAAGGACTTTTTCTTCATTGATCACCGTACAGGTAGCCATCCGATGATAGGTGCCCAGCTGATACTCAAACAGACGAATATGGGCTTCGGTGGTTAAAAGCCCGAAGTGGCTGTCCTGGTCGTACAGCCTGGCAATGGTATCGCTATTATTGACCGTGCCGGGAACCCGGCCGAGCTTATCGTAGAAGGTGCCTGCCACCTGGATCTTGGCACCGGAGCTGACAGTACGCTCGCCGAAGGCATTGTATTCGAAGCTACTGCGACCGCTGTTGAGGCATTATTAATTTTTAATTCGGCTTGTTAAATCAGGACAATCTCAACTTAAGCGCGAGCTATTAATAGGAAGTTGATATTTTTATAGATAAAGCCCATAAAAATATAGGCACGAAAATAATCTTATTAGATTTTATTCAGTTTGTTTTAGTGTCAAAGCTGCGTAAAATTGGCAGATATTTATCGATATTTTGGCCGTAATTGAGTATGCCTGAATAGGCTCGCAACCAAAAGATCAAGAAACCCAAGAGTTTTCCAACCCCATCCCTCAAAGGAGAACGGTAGCGTGACGTAAGAGTAAGTAAAAGGCGCTGACCCAAGGTGCTACCAACACCAGGGGCCAGCTAACCAAATTGATAACCCTAGTATCAAAGTGGCTCAGTGGATAATACGCTAGAAACCCGCTCGTCTTCAATAAAGTGGAGCAGATTCAGAGGCTTGAAGAGATTCTTTAAGCTCTGGCAGCGTTGCGTCTGTCTTTTCTTATTCTACGCTTACCGCTCTCGTGCACCGCCCTTCACTTCTGCCACGCATTACCTACCAAGCATCCCCCGTGCGGAAGATCCGCACACGATTTTAGTTTCTGCAGGAAATGACTATGTTGATTTTAAAGCGCCGGACCGGCGAGAACTTAAGAATTGGAACCAATATCTCAGTTACAGTATTGGAGGTTAAGGGCAATCAAGTGAAGATAGGGATCAATGCCCCCAAATCCCTGCCTGTTTACCGCGAAGAAATTTATGTGCGAATCAGGAGGAGTAGCCTGTGAGAAACTGAATATGCCGAAAGGGCTGCCCTTTCGGCTGGATCACTATTTAGAACTATTGGGCTGGAACGGTCGACATTTAGATCCCAAAAAGCGCGGCTCCATTTCTTAGAAGGCTCCCCCATACCTGAACGCCTGGGTATATCACCGAAATACTGGTTGTATCTCAGTCGTAATTTTGAATGCCGTTTTAATGGCCTGCTTGGATTTGCAGAGGCTATACCACAAGCTTGCATCAAGGTCGGGAAACCTGGGTACACGGTATCAGCGATTGCCGACGCTACCCTTCTGCAGCACCCTGCTAATTCCAACTCTCTCCAACCGCCTTCATTCCTTTCAGATTTTGCCTAAAACCCTAATTTTCGAATCCGAAGCATAATGCTTGGCCCTTTCATTATGCCTTAGTACCAATTTAGGAAAAACCAGTCACCAAGGGGGATACCTGTATCTCAGATAGCCCCCCACCCTTATCTATGGGTACCCAGAACGCTCGCCCTCAATTTATGGGTGCTCTGAATAATTCCTCCATATGCATTTAGACTTCCGCTGAACCAACCAATTTTCGTTTAAAATTTAATACCTTCACTGCTTATAAGCATATAGGTAGTTTCATCATAAGAAGAAAGTTCTTCATCATAACCAAAGTCCACAACACCGATCAACCCATCAGCTTTAGAATACAATAATATCATTGGATTATTTAAAGCAACCTTAGAGTCATGGTTAATCGCTCTTATAGGGGTTACATCTATTTTCCTGCCATTAACCCATAAAGGCACTGGGTGCTTATTCCTATAAGCAAAACCATCAAAATACCACGACACCCCCTCCTCAGGCGCCCAACCTTTAGGTAACACAAAGTTAAACCCTAAACTAGTGATACCTTTCCATTCAGAGGTTTTTACGACCTCGTAATGATATTTGATATTATCGATTCCGACTATTCTGTTTTTAACATCAAAAAACAACTTACCTGTTCTCAGGGAAACCTCTACAATCCGCCCCTTTTCCTCATACCAATTTGTCTTTAAAGACGCATACTCTATATAGCTCGTATCTGGCAAAGCTTTAGCCATATCAAATGCGATAAGGAAAATAAAAAAGATTAATGCTCTCATCAACAACAGCCTCGATTAATACACACCAGGATATACCTTCTGCAGAAAAGCATCCGCAGCCCGCTCTCTAGATTTCTCAGAAAGTTTTTTTCGTTCAGTTATCATATTCCGAGGTACTGTATGTCCAACTTCATGGGTAATAAGACCCCTCACTGCATGCAAACCTGGCTTTAGATCAACAAAATACCCTGCTGAACGCACTGCTTCTGAACCATCTACATAAGCGTCATAGCTTCCACTGTAAAACGTTATGCTCACTTCACCAGCTCTCAGATACACCTCTTCACCAATTCGCACTCGCTGCATAACAGTATCAGCTTCAGCTTCTTTTCCACCATCACCTCTCTGATTAACGTATTTCCAGCTCGCGATACGCATGCCATACATTGCTTTAGAAAAATCATCAGCTAGCTGAGTATCACCAGATACTAAAGCTTCAACTCTTCGATCAGCAATATGTAAGTAAACATTGATAATCTCTTGCTCAAGTAGCCTTACAAACTCCCGTTTATCTTGTGGTAAGCCACCCATTTTGTCATCTGCAGTAGTTACTAAATTCAAGTCAACTACATTACTAACCTTTGATGCCCATGGTGGTAAGCCTTTACTAGATATCCTTTCAGAACTTTGTGTAATGAGGTGGCCCGTCACCAACAAACTAACCTGCCCATCAAACCCACCACCATTCTGATAACCACCCTGTCCCGAATACTCATAAAATTCGACACTATCGTTGTTATCCCTGGCAAAGGTCGCAGAAGAAGCCCCCTCTGGTGCCTGGGCACCACCTGCGCCTTGTGGAGCCCAGAAACCCGCATGGTCCGGATTCTGGCCGATGCTAAAACTATAATTGCCATTCGAATCGGTACCCACCTGAACACCCCTACGAGCAATACTATCCCAGACCTCTTTAGTATCCTTTTTAAAGTCTCCCCAGCTATAGTAACCAGTAGGGTCAGTCAAGGTCAGCGGGTTGCCTTTTACATAGCTATAGCGGTTATAGCCCTGGGTATCCTCAACTCCATCAATCATCGGGTCCGCTTGCAGGAAGCGGCCCAGGTTGGGATCGTAGATACGGCCATTCATATGAATAATGCCGAGGGCGTCCACCATCTCGTGGCCGGTAAAGCCGTGAGTGGTGACCTCATTCAGGCTATCCATCAGCTGGTAGTTGCTACCGATCAGGTCACTGATCTCCAGGGAGTCCCAATCACTATCGCGGCGCTTACCCCAGGGATCAAAGGCCATACTCTGGCTTTCGAGTACATTGCCATTTTCATCCAGTACCACATCGGTGGAGCCAATATGATCTGTGAGCAGGTAGCGTTCCGTTAGGGATTGCTGCTCATAGGCGCCGTTGGTTTCGTAGGTAAATACGGCACCGCCAGGCAGATAGCGCTTCCAGTGGTAGCTTCCTTCAGATTGATAATGAATCCGCTCTACGCCACCCAGATAGAGGGTGGTAACCACCTCACCATCGGAGCGGGTGTCGACACGCTGATAGCGGGCGCGATCCGGACCATAGGTAAAGGTGGTGCTGTCACCACTCTGGGTATTGGTAATCAGGGACGGCTTGTCGAAAGTGGTGTAAGTGAACGCCCTGCCGGTGCTATCGGAAGTCAGGTTGCCATTGCTATCGTTGTAGGCGTAATCCACCCCGGCTGCCTTGGTAACGGCGTGAGGCTTGGCACTTTCATACAGATAGGCTGCACCATCTTTGCTGAGGATATTGCCGATACTGTCGTATTGATACTGGGTGTCAGTAGCGTCGGAATTACAGCTACTGGTGCTGGTGGTATTGGCATTAACCTGCAACAGGCGGTTGAGGTTGTCGTAGCAGAAGGATTCCTTCTTGCCGGTGCGCTGGTTGTTGCGGCTTACCAGATTACCTACGGCATCCCAGCCGTAAGCCATTTGCTGAACGGTAGTCGCAGATGCGGAGTTATCGGCCTTTTGCGACAACAGGCGTCCGGTGGCGCTATCGTAGCCATTACTAATACGAACACCGCCGCTATTGATATCAAAGTCCGTTACCTGGCCACGGCTATTGGAGCTGAGCACCCGGTATACTTCACGTCCGGTATTCAGGTCGGTGACATATTCCAAAGCGCCGGTATTGGTGTAGTGCTCCTGGATACCGCTAGTGATACCGTTTGCACCATTGGACACTTCGCCATCCAAAACATCGTACTGATACTGGGGACGGCCGAAGCTGTCGTACCCCACACTTGAGGCAAAAAACTCTTCATTCCCCACAGTGCCGAGGCCTGTTGCTACCGCGGTCTGCTGCCCCAGGGAGTTGTATGAATAGATCGCGCAATAGTGGGCTGTGCCGGTGTAGCACTGCTCATCATTGGCGCTTGCAGACATCACGACAGCGGTCACTTTGCCGAGCGCGTTGGCAACCGAAACACCAGCAGCATCTTTATCGTCATAGTACCAGCGGGTATGACCCTCTTCACTGCCGGCAGCCGTGTAGTCGGTGCGACTCAGTGGGCGGCCGTAGTGATCGTACTCAGTGACCGTGCGCTGCTGCTTGCCATCTTCCTGCTCAACCAGGTCACCAAACGCATTGTAGGTGTAAGTCCAGTCGCCCTTATCCGGGTCGGACATGGCCACTTTGCGTCCACGGGCATCGTAATTGGCGGTAATGGTAATACCCAGGTTTTCACTGGAGCGGCCATGACTGATAACCTCAGTCACATTACCTACCGGGTCATACTGATATTCCACCGTGCCCTGGTAATGATCCTGGATATAAACCGCTTCACCCAAGACATTGGTTTTTTCCGTGCGATTTTGGCTACCTGGGTTGGTGCTGGTAGCCACCACCAGATTATTTTCCAGCGTCAGCTCGGAATTACTCACTGTATTGCTATCTGGCAGCTCTACAGAGGTGATTCTGGAGTTCAGATCGTAGTAATTGGTTGTCCAGTATTCGGCAACGGTGCCCTTGGTATAAGGTTCACTTTGTCGCTCAACCCGGCCCAGTTCATCGTATTCCGTATCGGTAACAATAATCTGGCTTTGGGTGAGGCCCGTGGATTCCTGGCGCAACTGGCGGCCGAGCATATCGAAATAGGTCGTGGAATAAGCCCCTGTTTCACTGGTGGCCACCACATAGGTGGCAGCATCGCTGTGACTACACTCCGAACCACTACAGATTCCATATTCGGTAGTTACCGAGGGTGCACCGTCAGTCGCCCTGTAAGTTTCACGGCCAAAGGCATCATATTCGTAAGTCGTGGTTACATAGCTAGAAGCCGAGGCATCCAGGTAAGTTCGGGTCTTGGTGGGCAGCCCCATATCATCGCGACTCACCACTTCAGAGAGCAAGCGATTATCAGAATCCCTTACCTTATCGACGTAGCGCTTATCCGCATCATATTCTGAATAGCTTGTACGACTCGGCTCTGAAGCTTGCTCAGTTGCTTTTTTAGTTGTGCTTAACCGATTTGCATAATCGTCGTAGGTGTAGGTCGTCGACAGCTTAATTTCAGCGGCGTCCTCACCACTGTATTCGGGCTCAATATGCTCTGCTTTTAGTAAGCCATACTGACTTCCGCCCTCCGGGTAATACTCAAAAGATACTTCCCGAGTCTCTACATCACTGCCGCGAGTAGTGGTAATTTTAGTACTGGTAACCCGTCCTTTTTCTCGGTACCAGGTCTCCCCATCGAACCCGTTCTCTTGAACAACTTTTTGTACTACACCACCTGCAGCATTTTTGGTACTTACCGTGGACTCTTCGAGATTGCCATAATCATCATAAGTGTTTTCAGTAACCACGGTTTTGTACTTACTACCTGCGGCAGCGCCATCACTCTTGAGCAAGTAGAAAACTTCTGTAGATTCTTGGGTATACGGCCAATAGGGCGCTGTAGAGCTTCCACGCTTGGCGAGCGTATTGGCTTGGCTATAGAGCAGCTTACCTTGAGGCGTGTACCTCTTAACACTCAAAGGCATCCCGATATAAGGGAATTCTTGAGCGAAAGTTGTTGTGGTATACCCAGTACGGCTATCTGTCGTAGTTATTTTCTCAAAACCCAAACTACCGCGACCACCGCCCTGGAAGCGCAGGCCTTCATAGTTATAGGTAAGCTGCTCAGTATTATTGGCGCTGGAAGCCGTGGGCATGGAAAACTCAAGCTGGGAGACTATGTAGCTGGTTCCACCAATATCAAATACGGGAGACTCGTAATCGAGCAGCGCAGCTCCCTGCCCTTTTACATAAACACTCGTATCCGTTAACGGCTTATATGTGAAAGTGGATTCTTCGCCCAAGCCACCATTTACTGCTTTAATAACATTGTTAGCAGAATATGAAGCATTTGGCGCATAAAAGTTCACGTAGTGATTGCTTTCACCATCATAAATTCGCGCGTACTCCTGGAATCCATCTCCATTTATATCGGCGTAAGTTGCGTGAATACTATCACCAGAGCCAGCCGATATACTTGTTTCAATAACGCCATCAAAGCCGTTGCCATTCCACAACTTAACTTTTAACTGGTCTCCAGGCCAAACGATATCTAGAAACCCATCATGATTGAAATCAACCAGCTGAACCTTTTTCCCTGTCACTTCCGACAAAGCAATGTAGTTATCTAAATCACCTTCATCCGACAAGGTATAAGACCAATCATCATTTTCATCCTTCAGGATCATATCCGTCAGGCCATCATGATTAAGGTCTGCAGGAAGCCAGATATAATTATGGGTATTAGCCTCCTCCTGGGTGAAGCCTGAAAATATACTCGTAGAAAGAGTAATTTTTCTCCAGTCTCTATAGGTTTTATTGCATTTACGAGTAAAGGGCACTAAAAACTCTGTGCGACCATCCCCATCGGAATCAATAACCTCCATAGAGTGTAAATCACCAATCTCTATAGAAGATTCACAAACTTCGCTTGTTGAATCATCGGGTACAGCAATAGACTTACTAGGGCTGACTGGATAGGAAACCACCCCGTTTTGCCCTCTTTGAGCATAATAGAAACTGATACCTTTTTTATCGGTATCTCTGATAATAAGATCACCTAAGCCGTCACCGGTAATATCAGATAAAACACTTTGAGTACCCGCTCCGGAAGGAATGATCACTGTTGCCGTCGAAGAAAATTTAGTGCCGTCAAACAGCCTCACAGCCCAACTATTATCTTTTTGTCGATGAATAAAGTCTAATTGACCATCACCATCGTAATCCAACAGATTCCAGTCATAACGCAGGTAGTAATAGGCTCTTATTGAGTGGTTGGTGTCCTGAACATCCCACTTCTCGCCATCTGACAAAGCAACCTGTAGGTATCGCTCTTCATCACTGTTCTTATAGAACCAAATATAATCGTCCATTCCATCGCCATTCAAGTCAGCAACACGCCCAGGCTGGAACCTGTTGGCATTGGAATGGAACTTCATGGTTGTATACTCTGTGGAACTAAATCCAAGGGCGTCTACTACCTGCCAGTCAAAAGTAGTTGCCTCTGAACAACTATTCCCAACACACTGTTGAATACTGTATAGGCGACTTAGGGGAGGGTTTTCAGTGCTTGGCGATTCATATAAGTAGCCAAGGTTATACTCCCTGAAACTAGCGTCATTATTAGTAATAGAGATCGCCTTAAGGCGGCGTTTCAATGGGTAATCACCCACCATGAGATTCTCGGGAACAAAGTCCAAGCGGCTCTCGTATTCAAACTGAATAACTGCATTTGCTTCAGAGCCAGTGCCAAAAGCATACTCTATGCGGTCAACTCTAAAGCCATTACTATCTTCTATGTAATAGTATTCTATGGCGTTATTGCCCGAACTATCGTAAAGCTTATCGAGGACAAATGAGTCGCCCCCACTGTTAACTGTGTAGTAAGCGGTCTCACCACCTTTGGTCGTTACCTCAAATCCTGTAATACTGCCGCTGCCAGTAGCCTTAAAGGTGCGGAAGCTATTTAGTTCAGTCGCATAAGTAGAATTAACAGATCCGTAGCTACCACTAGTAATAACCAAACGCTGTCCATCCACACAGAAGCGGTCTTTTTCACCAAGCAGCACCTCTGAGTCATCATGCACTAAGGTCCGATGGCAATAACGGATAACAGAAAGGCCTGAGATTCCCCAACCTAACCCCATTAAGCCATTTCTACCTTGGCTAGAATAGCCAAGGGACAGTTCGGGAGTATGGCCACCTGAACCTTGAGGAAGTTCTAACTGCAAATTATAGGTTGCAGCCCCAGAAGGGGAGACGGCTGCAGTACCTGAGAGACTACTAGCAATATTTGCATTTTCCAGCTCAGGCTCAATAAGTTCAGTTTCTGTGGTAGGCATGCCAGAAACTGATAAGTAGGCGGTATCTGCTATTAGACTACTTCCAGAATCAATAATAAGGTCATCTGATCCATTACCACCTACATCATCAATGTAAATACTATTACTACGATCATTAACCAACCCTGCCAAGGTTTCATTTTCAATATCGTCAGCTGCAGAGGGGTAGCTGAACTGATTAATACCATAAACAATGAATGGCAATTCCCCATCTGATTCACCACGGAACAGGAAATCAACCTGTCCATCGTTATCAAAATCACCTACCAGGTAATCAGTTCCGAAGGTTAGTTGGACCGCGTCAGCCAATAGGACTTCAGAAATATTTTCATATTCCAGATAATGGGTATCCCCATCAAACCAAGTTCTAGGCTCGGAACCATAAATAGTAAAGATTGGGTTGGGGGGCAACGTAATAGGAGTGGCAATGTCACCATGTAAAATGAGAAGCCTTTCACTACTGTAAAAGTGATAATCCAAGAAACCGTCACTGTTGTAGTCATCAACAAAGACGGCATAGCCGTAGTTATCCAATGAGAAATCTAGAGCAGATATAGGCAAAGAGACATCAATTGCCTCAGACTCCTCACCGCTACTACAGATATAATTCCCAGTGCCGTAATTACTGAATTTACACGCCTGTACCTGAAATTCTACCGACCCTGCGTGTAGCAGCTCAACACTCAGAGATTTAGGCTGATCGGAATCCACCTCATCTAGATCCTGCCATACGCCAGAATCCACTCGAAACTCTATATCGTAGTAATCTGCGCCAGAAACCGCACTCCAAGTGAGATCAATTGTATCGCCGAGCGTACCTGCGGAATCGCTAATAGAAGCACTAGAGGGGGATGACAAGGCTTTGAGTACTTCAGTGCTATCCGTGTAAGTGACATCCCTACCGGTATTTGTTTCATCTATCAGCTTAACTGTAGCCAGATAGGTATAAACACCCTCACTATAGCCACTCACGTCAAGATCTTCGCCATAAGCAAGGGTTACTTCCCGGATTTGCCCCTCACCCTGCTTTGACTCCTTGATCGTTATATGTTCTATATATCCCCAGTTTACTTTAACCGTATAGCTGCCACTTGAGGATTGTGATGGGGCATAAATATAGTATTGTGCGTTTGCAATCGCTGAGACTGCCATCAAGCACATTATTAACACCAACTGAACTAACCGGCCAGCCGATACCCGACCGAACTCTACCATTGAAGCAAAATCTCTCACTACTCCCCCAACCCCGATCAAATTTAGCGCCTAGTGATGATTCGATGCTTTAATACAGCCTTATTTATATAAGCCCAATATTTAGCGGTATCAGCATCACAAAATTAAGCGTTCTTGCCCGACATACAGAAAACGCCGCGATCCTACCAAACTATCAGGTAGAGTTCTATTAATTAAGTACAAAAATTGACCGCCCTGCTATACATAAAAATTATGTCTCAAAAGCGGAAGTCTATAGTTAAAAGGTGCAGCGAACTCTATCATGACTACCTAGATGAGATGCGCTGAAATAACAACCCCTACGCCAGCTAATATTCTTTAAAGCAGTATGAGAAATCTGATATCTTAGGCTCTATGGGTATCTTTATTCCCCTAATAGGCCCAGAAAACCTAAGAGCCATATTATATAACCACCTCGAAACCTGCTGGCGAAATCATGAAGTTGGAAGTTGCCCCAGGCTTCCTATTATTTACACCAGCAATAACAGTCGCCGATTCTGAGTTTACCGTCCAGAGCATAACCACAACCAAAGATCTGTCAGGCGAAACAGGCACTTGTGCGGACTCACGAATCAAGTTCGATTCAGCCCTTATTAATGGTGATGGCAATATTGATGCAATGAACAGAGCTTACTCAGCATTAACCGCTGCATTGGTCTCTAATAGCAAAATAGATGTTTGGGCAGATGACACCAGCGATTGCGAATCAGCCACATCTATTGATATCCTTGACTAGTAACCCCAGAGCCCAATTTAAGAAATTTGAGCCCTAATTAATTATTAGGGCTCAAATTAGAGGGGCTTGCCTACAACCCCCCGCTCAAATACTACCTACTTATTTGTAAGAACGAATATATTCTGGCGTCGCAACGGTATCTGACCAGGTACCCAGATCATCGGCACTGCAACTATTTACATCTAAATATTTAACCTTTACTGTTTTCTGTGCAACGGTAGCAGCCATTATCGCAGAAACCCAAACGTTGCAAACCTCAACGCTAACCCCGTCATACTCCGCTGTGACATTACACATTCGCTGTGATTCATCAGAGCTATTCCAATCGCCATCCACGTAAAAATAGCCTGCCTTAGTAACATCCCAATCTTCAACTTTACCAACACAATAAATACTACTTGATGCAGAGTTCGCAGAAGAAAACAGCAATACTGGAAGTAGACCACCCACCATCCAAATATTCTTAAAACCCATAATCAAATCTCCTCAATGTAAAGCCAGCAATTGTAACAATATCCGAAGTGGACACCACCCCCCCCAATTGGAACCAATGTGCAATTAAGCTATCAAAACCTCAAATCATACCTTCAATATAACCCCAGCAAACCTAAATCAATATTAAAAATATACATCTCCTAAATTGAAACTAATCGTTCTGATTCAACCACTTAATTTAAAGAAAACCATTCATCCCTTCTGATTCTCATATTATCGAACACGAATTGTGTATAAAGCATCTCAAATATATCTTAATGGCAGACATAGGCTTTCAGGCAGCAACGGATCGCATATATTCTAACCGGAAAATTGCGCAACACCTTGAGATATGAAAATAATTTTATTCAGGGCCTTAGGATGAAAAATATCATTTCTAAATATATGGTTACTATTAAACTCTCCCTAACAATACTTTTGTCTAGCTCAAAACTATTTGCCATGGATAGAATTCCTGTTCTAGTTGAACCGGTAGACTCCTGGAATCAATTTATTAGTACAAATATCTATTGTTCAGTGGCTATGCCCCCTTTACACCAAATATCAAGCCACGCTGAGGCAGAGCTTACACACGTAAAACCAACAGGTTCCATTATCAGAGCAGGCGAACTGGCGGCAAAGCAAGATGACTTTTACCTGAATCAAGAAATTGAAATAATCCGCACAGATATAGAGACTACAAAAATCCACCTTAATTACGCCGAAGAAGAGCTGGGCCGACTAGTAAAGCTTCGAGTATCCGATATGGTATCCCCATCGCACCTAAACAATCTTAAACTAGATGTAGATACCCACAGATTAACTAAGCAAAGACTTGAGGAACAGCTAAAAATAGCTGAGTACCGATTAAAAAAACTGAAGCATTTTGCACAAGCCGATAGCCAGGTATTAAGTATAGAAGCCAACCCTGGGGAACGACTTAATCCGGGACAAAAAATCATGCAGCTGCTTCCCATTACGACGGCCCAAGTTGAATGCAGCATTCCTGAAGAGCATTTAGATAAAAATGACATAGAGCGAAATAGCAGTTTTAAGCTGGAAGGACAAGATATTGCGCTTAGAAATATCAGCTATACAGTTCACCCGGAAACACAGAACCTAAACCTCTATTTTGAAGCGAGTAGAGAGAAATTTCAGTCCTTATTGGTTGGACAGCGTTTTGAGATGACAGTATTGACTTCTCTCTCGAGCATGAGCCAACAAGAGCTTATCACCAAGATTCCAAGTGATGCAGTACTACTCGAAGGCCACCAATATAAAGTTTGGGCTGTGAATAGCGATAAAAGAATTGTTAGTAAAGACATACAAATAATAGATACTCTTCAAAATCACTTTATTGTACGCTCAACGATCAAACCAGGAGATCTATTGGTGGTGAAAGGCCACGAAGGGTTGGAGCCCAATCAAGCTGTCTCTCCAACCAGGAGGACAGCCACGTGAACTCCATTGAAAAATATAGCTCAATAGTTTTAAGCTGCAGTTTCGCACTAGTTATTGCAGGTATTATAGCTGGACTAAATTTGCCAAATGCCCTACTTCCATCTATTAACCGCCCACAAATTGCACTCGCAACCTCCTGGCCTGGAAAGACCGCAGAAGAAATAGAACAAATACTAATTGCTCCGCTAGAACAGGAGCTCTCCAGCCTAAGCCACCTAAAAGAATTGCAAACCAATGTTAATAGTAGCTGGGCCTGGACCGTAATTGACTTCCATTCGGAAGCAAATATGGAGCAAATGTATATTGAGGTCCTCTCCAAAATCAACCAAGTACCCAATTGGCCAACACAAGTTCGCACACCGGATGTATTCAATTTTGCAAATGGCGCAGGGGCTACGCTTGGATCCTTTTTCCTATATTCTGAGAAACCGGCTAGCGAACTTCAATTAATCGACGCGTTTATAAATCATGTTAAGCCAGCCTTTAGTAAAGTTCCTGGTGTACAGTCCATTGAAGAAGCCGGCACACCCACTGCCCAACGGGTCGATATTGAGTTCGACCCGGAAAAGATGACTCGGTACTCTTTAACCATTGGTGAGATAACCGAAAATCTAAACAACTTAACAGATCGATCGGGTGGAAATCTAAAAATTGGGTCAAAAGATTATGCCCTTCATTTCAAGGGTCAGATCCCACTAGAGGAACTCTCAACGTTACCTATCGCAACACGAGAAAGCCAAATCATTCAACTCTCGGATATTGCTTCGGTAAAAGAGCGTGTAGCTTCAGATTGGTTATACTTTGCCCTTGAAGGCAATAGATCTCTATACTTCTATCTACGCCCTACCGAAAATGTCAATGTTCTAGAAACCATCGCCCAGCTCAAATCAACAATAGAAGAATTAAATGATGGAGAGTTAAACCAATTGGGGATGAAGCTCGCCATAAGCCGGGATGACTCCACGGGTATTCGGAATTCCCTCAGCCTGGTATACGGAAGCCTCTTGCTGGGATCACTACTCGCCTGCCTGGTTATTTATTGGTTTTTACGTAACCCCAGAACTCTAACCCTGATATTTCTAAGCATTCCCATTTGTATCTCTCTGGTAGTTCTGGGAATGTTTCTTGGAAGTAGAAGTATGAACGTTGTTTCACTTGCAGGGATTGCGCTTTCTATCGGGTTAATGGTCGATGCGGCAATTATTGTCGTAGAAAATATTCAAAGACTGCGCAAGCAGGGTATAAATATTCAGGAAAGTATCACGCGGGGAACTAAAGAAGTTTCGGGCCCATTAGTTTCATCTACAATATCCAGTGTTATCGTATTCTTGCCCATTATTGCTATGCAGTCAGCAACAGGGCAGCTTTTTCAAGATCTGGCCTTCACAATTTCAAGTGCATTATTAGCATCACTATTGTTTGCTCTACTAATACTACCCTCATTGGCCAGATACTTACTTGGAAAAGCAGAAATTTCTGAGGAGGGATCCAGTAGTATTAAAATCAATAAGGTGCTTGAATGGTGGGTGAAGCTTTCTATCCGTTCTGCAAGAAATCCTAAGCTAGCCTCCACTGTGATTTTGTTAGGATTACCCGTCGCACTCATCGCTACCTTCTTTTCCAGCCCTGACATTGATGTCCTCCCAGACCCTAAACAAAATATGGTCTCTGTTTATATCAACTTTGAAAGTCCTTTATCTACAGAGACCATAAAAAATGAAATTGGGGAACGGGTCGTAAATAGAATCACAGCCAATAGAGAAGAAATAGAGAACCAAGTTTCAACCTATGGAATAATTTGCAACCCAAATAATTGCAATCTCTATCTATACACAAAAGGGGACTGGGATTTTGAAGAACTAAAGAGTTGGCTAAATGAAAACGCTCTCTTTGGACTAATTGGGACTCGAATACATTTCAGACAAGGTGGTTTACTAAGGTTTGCCCTACCCAATAACCGTATTAGCCAGCTAGATATCAAAGGGGCGGAGCTATCTCGACTACAGATGGCAGGGAGTGAGCTGATGAGCCATTTACGCTTAGAGTTTCCAGACGCGCAAATTCAAGAAGGAAGCGCACTTCAAAATAGAGCGGTTCGTATTGAATTTCAACCCAAGCTAGTACAATTAGCTCGTTTAGGTATTACGATATCGGAATTAAATCATCACCTGATGGCTTTAACCGATGGAATATATATTGGCCACTTCTATACGGGGACCAATACTCTTCCTTTTTACTTTAAAGCAAGAGAACCGCAAAATCTTGAGATACTCCTAAATACAGAGATACTGATTAACAATCACGGTTTTATTCCTCTACGTGAATTGACCGACGCCAAAATCACTCAAGCGCCAGCCAGTATACTTCGTGTCGGCCAGGAAGTGAGCGCATCAATAAACTTAACTCCTCCCGAAGGCGTTGCTATGAAGTCTTTTGTCGAGGATGTTGATCAATCTGTGAAAGAGTTTTTATCAGAAAGTTCCTACAATGATCTTCATACACAGTTTAGAGGTAGCGCCAATGAACTCAACCTGTTCCTCAGTGAGTTTCTAAAGATTTTTGCAGCAGCTATCGCAGTATTGGCCTTATTAATGTATTTCGCCCAAAGGTCCGCAAAGTTAGCAGCAGCAGTACTCTGTGCTGTACCCTTATCATTCGCAGGCGGAATGCTTAGCTTACAAGTTTTAAATCTATTTACTCCGCATAGTTTGGATGTAATAACCATGATAGGATTTGTGATCTTAATGGGATTGGTAGTTAATAATGCAATACTACTAGTCAACCAATTTCATAAATCATTGCAAAACGGTGCCAATCAATTAGAGGCGATATATATGGCTGCCAACTTGCGTGTCCGCCCCATTATGCTTACGACAATTACCTGTATCTTTGGCAATATCCCTTTAGTGCTTAACCCCGGAAGTAGCGCAGCGATCTATCGCGGTCTAGCTACGGTTATTACCGGCGGAATGGTGTTTAGCGCCTTATTTGTCTTGGCATTTATGGCTGCCTTGCTATCACGGAAGCTATTTAGCACTCAAATATCTGCCACTGCTCAAAAGAGTGACCTGAAATTGCCAGAAGCTACTACTGCGTGATATCCCTCATTTGACCTCAATTTATTCACGCCCAAACTGGAAGCATAATTTTTATGCCAGAATGGGCGTTTATACTTACTTCGAAAAGCACTTTACGACGCAGAGCGCCACCTATTCAAGCGACTTTATTTGCTATAGTTTTACAAGATGTAGTTAACCAACACGGAGAGCAAGGGTTTAATTACCATTTATGAATGGGCAAGGAATCAAGGATGAAGTCTCTAAAATATTTACTTTTGAGTATCCCATTTACACTGCCACTTATCAGTGAAGCCGCTTGGACAGAGAAGGCGCAAATATATTACTTGAAAGTACACTCAAATGGTGTAGATGTCAGACTTAGAGGATTTGTCAATCCAGAGACAGAGGTGAGCTGCTTGAGTAAAAGCACCTTTTTTCTTATTAATGACGAATCTGCTATATACAACACCAAGGTGTCTTTTCTACTTTCCGCTTATATGTCCCAAAAAACTGTTAGGTTCAGTTATTATGGATGCGAAGATGACAGGATTCGTTTAGGCTCAATCAGGTTTCAGGATGAATAGCCAAATCTCATATGATTGACTGACTCTTTATAATTTGAGCCAGTCAATTCTTACCAATGTCAATCTAGAAAATATCCGGATCATCTATCAAACTTGCATTTTCCAACCCATAGTACTCGATCACCCAAGCATAACTCTGGTATATCTCATAACGAGTCGGATAGGCCCGCCCTACTTCATCCCAGCGCTTCCGCGCATTGGAATAGCTGGAACCTTTGATAACTCCTTTCAACTCGAACTCATCACCATTATGGGGATTCATGACCGTTGTGGTATAGGGAACTTCAACCTCGCTATTTTCCACCATCATCCGCGCCATCATCAATCCATAGGCGGGTACATTAGATGGCATGGCATCTTTAACAGTTTCCTGGTTGCTTTTGGTCGATGTTTCCCCAACGGTCGTTGAAACACTAAAAGTCTCAGAAAAACTGAATGTAATGGAGCCACTATTTTCAACAGTGCCGGGAACACCGACCTTGTAACCCTCGGTCAAGCTAACTCCAGCAGTAACCGAAATACCCATAGTATTAGTCCAGGTATCTGTTTCACTCTTCCCGTCGGTATACCAAACTTCTGTACTGTCGTTTTGGGCAATACTGCCGGAGTTCTCAAGCAATCTCTCACCAAAGAATGTCCTGGTATTGTTGGGAGTTTCCACAATCTGATCCCAGTGAATCTCTACTCCAGATTCCACCAACTCCAAACGATCCGCAACGCAAGGGTAGATACTCCAAACTTTACTATCACTCGCAGTACCAGCAAACCCAACTACTGACCGGGTTCCAATACTTAGATGGTATTCCTCCCACTTATACCAGCCATTATTACCTCCAAAGGTAATATCACGGGTTGAGTTATCCGCCATGTCTTTCAAGTAGACTCGAATCCTGGAAATATTGCCATCGCGCTTTTTATAGAAGCGCCAACCCTGAATATATTCGGTAGCACCAAGCAACTTTCGATACCCGGAGATAGTGGTTTTACCAACCTCCTCATCTCCTGCATATAAGTATTCGAGTTTTAACCCTTTGATTCTCTCATCACCGCTAAAACTGGTTATAGCGGTGATCTTGTCTCCAGGGATTCGGGTGGTAACATAGCTATCGCACATATCGAAATCGCTACCATTCCCGCTCTTACCATACTGAAATATTGTATCGTACCTTAGGGTCCCACCATTATCTGATGTATTAAAGTACTGATCCAAAATATTTTCTGCTGCACTAATCTGCACAGAAGCCAATAAACCTAACATCGCTGTGACGAAATACTTCATAGTCAACACCTTCTTTATAAGATTATTCTTTTAAACGGATACAACTATCTGAGTACAACCTTTTGTCAACTTCGTCCGTGTCCAACCCTCCTGTATTGCCTTTATTGTTTAAGTTTTCCATCCTGTGGGGTGAAAAATAGAAGTAATCTGACTTCGCGCTACCAGAACGAACCCACCACCAACGCAGTAACCACAAGCAGTAGCACAGACTGAACTCGATAGTTTTTCCATAGTGGCTGTGCTTTCAGGGATACGGTCTCAGTGTCAAAATCGCTTTTAGACCAAGTGAAAGATTTGGCTTCTTCGCTAATCTCAGTAGGATAAAGCAGGCTGGCAATCACCAATACCAGTGAACAGAAGACAAATAAAATTGGAGCAATATAGAGGAAATGTAAGTTTGTCCAGTCGAAGACTTCATTGACAAAAAAGAGGCCAACACCGCCCAAGGTGCCTAACAGCAAAGTAGCTATGGCTCCCTTGGAGTTAGCACCACGCCAAAAGAATCCGATCAGGAAAAGTGCCAGTACAGGGGGAACTGCATAGGAAAGTACCTTCTGCAGATACTGGAATAAGGAACCAAAACTTTCAATCTGTGGTGCCCAAAGTACGGCAAGTATCATAAAGATAAAGGTGACCAGCTGACCTACACGCATTAACTGGTGCTGGTTTAGGCCCGGAAAAAACTTCCGCACAAAGTCCATGGTCACCAGCGTGGAAGCTGAATTAAGCGTGGAATCAATTTGCGACATTAGTGCAGCAACAAAACCTGCCAACACTAGCCCCAGGATACCAACAGGCAACAGCTCAAATAACAGAGTGGGATAAACCATATCTGCGCGCTCTAGCTCGGGGAAAATAACAATCGCCATAGTGCCAGGCAGAACCATGATAAACAGCACGGGAAGTTTGAGCAGACCGGCAAATAAGGCTCCCCAGCGGCCGTGATTAACATCTTTTGCACTGAGTACCCTTTGCACCATAAATTGGTTAGTACACCAGAAATAAAAGCCCAGCAAAGTGACTCCCGTAATTAGCCCCAACCAGGGTACGCTCGAATCACCAATGGGCCGTATCAGACTCAATTGTTCCGCCGAGACCTGGGATACAACATTTTCCCAACCTCCTGCGCGATCCAGGGCAAAAATACTGATCAGGATTGAACCAAATATCAGCAGCAGCGCCTGAATGGTGTCGGTATAAATAACGGCCGCCAAACCTCCACAGATGGTGTAGATACCCGCGATCACCGCCAAAATTGAAATCGTGGTCCAAATTGGTAATTCAGGAAATATCAATTTCATTACCAGGGCCCCTGCATAGAGGCTACCTGCAGTATCAACCACAATATTCAGGAAAATAGTCAATCCCGAAAAATAAGTGCGCGCGGTGCTGTTAAAGCGACGCTCAAGCATTTCCGGCATCGTGTAAATGCGCGAGCGAAGAATTGTCGGCAGATAGAAAACGGCAAAGAAAACCAGGATAACCGCCGCCATCCACTCATAGTTGAAGACCGCTATGCCAGTGCTGTAAGCATCTCCGGCCAAGCCGATCAAAGTGGTACTCGATATATTGGAAGCGAACAGGGATAAGCCAATCAAGGGCCATACCATTTTCCTCCCTGCCAGGAAGTAGTCCTCTGCAGTATCGTGGCGGCGACTTAGGAAGAGCCCAAGGACGATGGTGAAAACAAAATAGACGACCAGAATGGTCGCATCGACTGGGTGAAGACCAAAATCGACCGGCATAACTTCCTCGTTCACTGCTAGCAGCGTATTTTTAGAATGATTTGCTTGAACTTGGTCAAAAATTAAATCACAGTGATTTAATTAAGTAAAGCCAAGCTTCAATAAACAAAAAAAGCTATATTAATCAATAAGTTATATAAACTCGGATCTTAGTGCCAACGAAGCCAATAGACTAAGCAAAGGCTTTAAAGTTACACTTTTAACAATAGAACCGGACAATCGGTGGCCGGATCAGATCACGTTTCATCTCAGGGGGCACGGATGGGTAAAGGTAGCAATTCCAGTGGTTTACGCCGCTATAACGAGCGAGTGGTGCTCACGACCTTGCGGAAGACTGGCGCAGCCTCCAAGTCCGACCTAGCGCGCCAAACTGACCTCACCGCTCAGGCGGTTACCCGGATTGTCGATGATTTGGAAAACGCAGGACTGGTGATGCGAGAGGGACGCCGACTGGGCGGCAAAGGCCAACCCTCGATTATGTACGTTATTAACCCTACTGGTGCTTACTCTGTCGGCATCAAGGTGGGACGGCGCAATATCGAGCTGCTACTAATGGATTTTGGTGGCACGGTACTAAAGAAAATTTGCCACGAGTTTGAATTCCCGGAGCCCGAATTTTTATTGGCAAAAATTGAATCGGGCCTCCAGGCACTTACTGATACCCTACCCGCTAAAGACAGAGGGAAACTAGTGGGCGTGGGTATCGCTATGCCCTGGTTTATCGGCGCCTGGACCGAAGAGCTCAATATGAGTGAAGAACTTGCCGCCCAGTGGCAGGAAATTAATTTTGCTGAAGAAGTTGCTCAGCGCACACATCTGCCGGTCTTCTTCGAGAACGACTGTTCCGCTGCTGCTGTTGCCGAATTGCAGTTTGGCAATGGCCAAGACATATCCAATTTTCTCTACGTTTATATCGGGACCTTTATCGGTGGAGGCCTGGTATTAAATGGCAGCCTGGAAACCGGCGTCCATGGCAATGCGGGCAACCTGGTTTCCCTGCCAGTGCCCCGCTCAAAACTTAGCAGCACCCCTGAAAATCAAGGAGCATTTGAGCTACTCCTCAATCGCGCTTCACTATTTGGGCTGCGCAGACATTTACGAGAGTGCGGCATCGAAATTACCAGCACTTCCGAACTTGAAACGGTAATGGACCAGGCCCGCCCTCAGATCCAGGAGTGGCTGGACGACTGTGCAGATGCGCTGGTTTATGCATTTCTATCGGCAATCAGCGTACTGGACCTGGAGGCTATTATTGTCGATGCGCATTTGCCCCGCTTTTTATTAGACGAACTGGTCGAAATGATTTCTCGCAGGATAAAGCAGGTGGCGCCTTCAGGTGTATTTGCGCCCAAAATTGTCAGTGGAAAAATTGGAGTCGACGCCATCGCCACAGGCGGTGCGATTCTGCCTTTTTACTCAATTTTTGCACCGGATAAAACAGTTCTATTAAAAGGCGGCATACCAGGAAGAATATCTACCTGATTGCGCCTTAATTGGAACCCCAGAAAAGCATAAAAATAACTCTGGGCTCCCTAAGAATAATCAAAGCAATAACTCACCGGAAAATTTCCAATCAGCACCAATGAGGTAAATATCATGGCATTTAATCTCGATAATAAATGGGTATGGGATTTTTGGTTCGCGCAGGACGGCGACCAGTACCATGTATTTTACCTTCAAGCCGATAAATCACTGGGCGATCCTGAGCTGCGCCATTGGAATGTATCTGTCGGTCATGCCATTTCTACGGACCTTATTCATTGGACAACGCTCCAGGATGCATTAAAACCCTCACCTCGAACTGCAACCGCCAGTGAGGAAGCTGCAGACTCTTACACTACCTGGACCGGCTGTGTACACAGAGAAGGCGATACCTGGTATATGTTTTATACCGGTACTAAATATTCGGAGAAAGGCCTGATTCAGCGGGTCTGCCTGGCAACTTCCAAGGACTTATTACACTGGGAAAAACACCCCAACAACCCCCTGGTGGAATTAGATCCCAATTTCTACGATGGCCTGAACCTTGAATATTGGCACGATGCATCCTGGCGTGACCCATGGATCGTTAAAGACCCCACGCAGAATCTCTACCATATGTATCTCACTGCGCGCTGCAACCAGGGCAGCCCTGATGGGCGTGGCGCAGTTGGCTATGCCAGCTCAACGGACTTAATTCACTGGAAAGTGGGGCAACCGATACTGGCTCCCGGCTGGTATGGCGAAATGGAAGTACCGCAAATTGAATACATCCATGGCCGCTACTACTTATTCTGCTCAGTATCGACAAAGTTCCACAGCGCTGCCCATCGACAATCCATGCAGGGTACACCACTGACTGGCACAAAATATTTTATCGCCGATGATCTGAATGGCCCATACGAAGTCGTTGGAGATGGCTTTATCGGCGCAGACCAGCAGGGATCACTCTATTCCGGCCGGGTTATCCAGGGGCCGGACCAACATTGGTATCTGCTGGCTTTTAATAGGGACGATGCCGAGGGCAACTTTATCGGCGGTATCTGCGACCCCAAACGCATCGAGTTTATGGACGATGGACAACTGGGATTGGCCAAAGACTAGCAGGCAGGAATCGCAACCAAATCCTTAGGTAGATGCTCACCAGAAGCATCTACTGCCCCGTACCCCCTTCTCCCGCAGCCAGTGCTACTTAGAAAGACAAGTAGCGCTGTCACCAAAAGCAAAGATCGATACCGCGAAAATCACTACTTCCCCTTGGTTTACTTATCTATTCGCTGATTCCACTACGTAAATTCCGCAAATTTTCGTATTGCCTTTATTAAATCACAGTGATTTAATAAATGTGTTCGCGGGGAGAGGTCCCACCCATGCGGTAACAGGAAGAGAGTCTCGAGCCCGCAGAGAACGGGCCGTGAAAAATCTAATAACCATAAGAGATGATTGAGGAGAGCGCCGTGATTGCAGAGGGCTTCCAAGCAGGTTCAGAGACACAGAAACACTTTAAACCACACTCCATAGCCCTGGCAGTTGCCATGGCCTCCAGCGTAGCGGTACCGGCAACAGCTGAGGAAATGCCGGAAATTGAAGAGGTGATGGTTACCGCAACCGCTCGACCGGTTACCAAGATGGAATCCAGCGTATCCGTTAGTGCACTGGACACTGAGGAAATGGCGAAGTACGCCCCGCGCTCTACCGCAGAGCTGTTCCGCAGCTTACCCGGTATTCGGGCGGAATCCTCCGGTGGCGGCGGCAATGCAAATATCACCGTTAGAGGTATTCCCCTGGCAACTGGCGGCTCCAAATATATGCAAATCCAGGAAGACGGATTGCCTGTATTAGAATACGGCGATATTAATTTCGGTAACACTGACAACTTTGTTCGCACCGACTCCTCTCTCGCACGTATAGAAAGCGTACGCGGCGGCTCTGCCTCCACCTTTGCCAGTAATTCCCCTGGCGGTGTGATCAATATGATCAGCAATACCGGCGAAGAAGAAGGTGGTAATGTAGGACTTTCGTTTGGTGCGGACTACGATGAGTCCCGCCTGGACTTTGGCTATGGCCACCACTTGAATGACACTTTGCGATTCTATGTCGGCGGATTTTTAAGAGAGGGAGAAGGCATCCGCGAGACCGGCTTTGATGGGGATTCCGGCGGCCAACTCAAGGCCAACCTCACCAAAGAGTTTGATAACGGTTATGTCCGCCTCTATTACAAACATCTCGATGACCGGGTAACAACTTATCTTCCTGGCCCTGTAACCTATAAGGGCGATGGTGAATTCGGCACGGTTGCCAACTTCGATGCCAGCAGCCAAACCCTGCATTCCGATAATTATCGATACATTTCCACTTTTGATGCCTACGGCAATCCGGTAACCCGCGACTTATCCGACGGTATCGAATCTCTGGTGGAAGCCTATGGCTTTGAAACCAAATTCGAATTTAATGATGGCTGGACTGTTACCGACAAATTCAGAATTTCTGATGTTAGCGGCAGCTTTATTTCCCCCTTTACCGATACTTTCGGCGATTACGGACCACAATCCACACAGGATATGGCTGATACCATTTGTGCAAATGCCGTAGGCAGTAGCGGAGAGGCCATAGACTGTAGCGCCGGCACAACGGTGACTTATGCCAATGGTGAAGAGGCCGAAGGCCTCGCCTATGTCGACCTGCTCTTTGATACAGAAATACACGATTTGGGTCTGATAGTTAACGACTTTAAAGTCGATAAATTAATTGGCGATAATATTGTTGTTTCCGGTGGGTTCTATTACTCCAACCAAAATATCAAAACCAGCTGGAATAGTTGGAATGCCCTAGTTCAAACTGTTGACGGCAGCAATTCTGAAAACCTCACCATAACTGCCAATGCCAACGGAGATGTACTGGTAGATGATGGGGTCTGGTCTGCAAGCTTTCTTTCCTGGGCCTGGGACCTGGAATATGAAACTTATGCACCCTATATGAATGTGGCGATCGACATCGGCGACTTTACCTTCGATGTCAGTGCCCGCCACGATATGGTCAATGCCAAAGGCTCCCTGGTTTCCAGCTGTTGTGGTGGTGATACAGACTACGATCTGAATGGCGATGGTATTATCAGCGATGTGGAAAGTGCTAGCGCTTCCGATGCCTTTGGATTCACCGGCGGCGTCATCACAATGGCCAATGGATCCACCCAGCTCGTTGACTACGATGCAGACAACACCTCTTTCTCTCTCGGTGGGAATTATATTCTCAACGACAGCATGGCTATTTTTGCCCGCTACAGCGAGGGCGGTCGAGCAATTGCCGATCGGCTTCTACAAATTAGCGGCGCCCTCAACAGTGACGGAAGCCTAACTGACACCACCGATGGTTTCGACTCTGTGGACCAGCTGGAAATTGGATACAAACTCTCAACCGGCGATCTGGATTTCTTTGCAACTTACTTCAATACGGTCACTGAAGAGACCAATGCAGAAATCACTAGCGGCTTAACGTTTGTACGCGAGTATGAAGCCCAAGGAATCGAGCTGGAAGCAGCCTACAGTTATGGAGACTTTTCCGTAAATGGAAACCTCACCTGGACCGACGCCGAAATTTCAAAAGATGCCAACGACAGTTCTGTCGTAGGAAATACGCCGCGCCGTCAAGCTGATTTCATTTACACGATTACACCGCAATATAACTTTGGTGATGACTTTACATTTGGTGCAAGCCTCCAAGGGTCTACAGAATATTTTGTTTCTGACTCCAACCAGTTGAAACAGGAAGGTTATGTCCTGGTCAATCTGTTTGGTTCTTATTACCTGACAGAAGACCTTACCGTTTCCTTTAATATAAACAACCTCACCGATGAATTTGTTGTTACCGAAGTTGAAGAGTCTTACGCAGAAGTTGGAGACATAGTACGCGGACGGGCTATCAGTGGCCGCTCCACCAGCGTCAGTTTCAATTACGCTTTTTGATCGTTGTTCTTCCCTACTCTAGTAAGTGGTTTGCAGTTCTGCCCATAGCTTTGCAAACCCCGAGCGTCTGGCCCCCACCGGCGCTCGGTTTTTTTCTTTCAGAAACAATATAACCAGCTATAAACTATCAGTGGTGTAAGTTCAGCAACCATCAACTGATAATACGAATAACTTATGTAACCCGGGGAGCGGATTAGGATGGAAAGGCAAGGCAATGCGGTAGATACCTTGCTCGGCGGAATTGAAGCCGGTGGTACCAAATTTAACTGTGTGGTAGCCGCTGGGATTAATGACATCCGTGAGCGAGCCAGCTTCCCAACCACCGACCCAGAACATACGCTATCCAAGGTCGCTCAGTTTTTTCACGAAAGCAGTCAGCGCCACGGCACCGTTTCTGCGCTGGGCATAGCCAGCTTTGGCCCGGTAAACCTGGACCCAGAATCCGCCTACTATGGCTATATCACCCAAACACCTAAAGCTGGCTGGTCCAATACCAATATGGCTGGCTACTTCAGCCAAGCCCTGTCGGTACCAGTTGCTTTCGATACAGATGTTAATGGCGCCGCCCTTGGAGAGCACCTCTGCGGCGCCGCTACAGATGTAAAGAACTTTGTCTACGTCACCATCGGTACCGGTATCGGCGCCGGCATTATGATCGACGGGCAGCTGATCAATGGATCTATGCACCCGGAAATTGGGCATATGTTGATGCCTAGAGACAGCCAAAAGGATTCTTTTAAAGGCAACTGCCCATTTCATAACAACTGCCTTGAAGGACTGGCCTCAGGTCCTGCGATAGAGGAGCGCTGGGGACTGCGTGGCCAACACCTGGAACAACACCACCCGGCCTGGGACCTGGAGGCGGAGTATCTGGCCACTATGTGTGTCAACCTTACCAGCTGCTACTCACCACAGCGGATCATACTGGGGGGTGGAGTGATGATACAGGCGCACCTATTCAATCGCATAAGACAAAAATTCCTAGCCTTAGCCGGTGGTTACTTTCCCCAAGTCTCAGAAAGTAATATTGAACGGTATATCGTTGCGCCAAAACTAGTGGGAAGGTCCGGTGAAGTCGGCTCTCTGCGGATGGCCCAGCACCTATACAACACTAAAAACGTCATTGCCTAAACCAGGGAGGGGACATCCCCTTCCCGCCCATCCTCTTCTCAGTGGGCGTGGTTCCCAAGTGCAATATCCCTATTTCTGTGATTACGACCACTTCTTGAGCAAAAACTTGCGATGAAGAGTGATTCCTGCGGCAGTAACCCCCTCCCCAGCTAGCGATTCCCTTTATCTATCTGTTAGGCTTCCATATAGATACCTCTAGTAAGCAGGGCGATAACAGGTAAGTTTCAGCGCCCCTCAGGGATAGTAATGAAAATAATTAGATTATTAGTGATAGGTATTCTTAGTGCCTGTTGCCAGCTGGCAGCAGCCGGCAGTGCCGAACCCACAACTTTCACCCGCCCAGGGATACTGTCATACAACTTCTACTCTGATTTACTAGAGCGTGAGTACGTTATCGACATAATGCTGCCTCTCTCGTACACCCCGGAAAACACCGATCGCTATCCAGTCATTTATATGACCGATGGCTTTCTGCATTTCCCTATGACAGCCCCTAACCTTCTTCAGGAACAGGTTCCCGATGAGTTTGGCAATGTCAAAATGCCCCCTGTAATTCTGGTCGGTATCTCCCACGCTTTTGACAGTCCAAATTTCGCCCAACGAGTATTGGATTTCACCCCCGTGCCTGGTGTGATCAAAGGTGCCGAACTAGGTGGAGGCGCCGATCACTTTCTTGAGTTTATCGAAGAGGAACTCAAACCCTTTATCAATAATAATTTTAAAGGTAACGAAGAAGACGAAACCCTTGTGGGCCATTCCCTGGGTGGGCTTCTAGCTCTCCATGCACTTTTTAACCACACCAATAGCTTTGACCGATATGTCATTGGAAGCCCCAGTATTTGGTGGGCCGATAAGCAAATTTTAGATAGTGAATTGGCCTATGCAGAACGCAATGCCGATTTAGGAAAAAGTGTGTATTTATTTATTGGCGGTGAAGAGACTTGCAGTGAAGTCGACTCAGTTTGCGCAGTTAAAGACTTTTCTCAACTAGTAAAAAGACTGAAGTCTCGTAACTACAATAGCCTTACCCTAAGAAAACGTGTATTTGATAATGAGAATCACGGTAGTGTTGTTAATCCAGGCTATGATCGAGGGATAGAAAAGGTCTTTAAGGCTAAGGTATTACCTAGAAAATATTCTTTCTAATAAAATTATCTTACCCTTTAGTAACACAATATTGATTAAGAATAAAATAGCCCCCCAAAAAAACTGCTTCACAAAATCGTAAGCACAAGAAAATAACCCTTCCCAGCTGTAGTGGCACACTACAGCTCGATCTAAGATATTACAAAGCTAATAACCGATATTAGACAATTGACTAATGATCAAAGCCTTTGTTGTAATCGATTGGCCAATCAAAAATCATTCTACCTATCGAATAGGCCAGAGAGTATAGATTTCTCTATGGTCCCGCTACAATAAAATCACCTAATCTGTTCTTCAGAGTTACCAGTGTATGGAGAGCCTGGGCATACCCAGGCTCTCCCAAGCTCATCGAAAAATCATATTTAACCTAATCCCAGGCAAAGTTTCATCCCTAACAATTACTAGCCACACTTTAACACTTACGTTCTTTTGAAAATGTGCAAAGATTCTCTATAATCATAAACCAACAAATAAGGCTCTCTAAAAACCATAGAAGTAGCTCCTGGAAAACTAACTCCATCTTCTTTATAAAGCCAATCAAACTTATGACTAACTATATTAAATGCACCAATAGCCCCTAGCCTGCGATCTGTTGTAATTATATAATTACCATCAAGGATATAACCATCCCTTTGTGAATGTATGCCCACTGATTCAAAATATGACTTATCCTGATAATTATCCTTTAACTTTCCACTTAACAAATCAAAAGCTGCGTAACTAGTTAACATTTGATGAAGGGTTCCTTTATCTTCATCAACCCTTAACCCACCCGAGAAAGTATCTATTTTCCATTCAATACTTCCTGTTTCGAGATCAAAGGCAATTACTTTGTTAGCCGCCTTAAAGGCAAATATGACAATTTCGCTACTTGCCCCAATTAACCTAGGAAGATGTTTATCACTAGCCAGGTCTACAGACCACTTAACCTCCCCCGTCTTTAGATCACGCCTACTAACGCCTTTGCGCGATACCGTAAAGGCCTTGTTTAACTCAATCTCTATAAGCTCTCCAAAATTGGACTCCCAGAGAAGCTTATCTCGATAAACATCCTGAATGCCAACCTTCGCCTGAAAAAGAGAATAGTCATAATCAGTCGTCACCACAATGAAGTTATCATCGTAAAGGTTAAAGTCACCAATCCCATTTTTAACTGGTACTGATTTCACTACGAGTAGTTGACTATCAAAAAACTCATACTCATTGCATGAAATACAGACAAGTAAATTATCTTTTTGTATAAACTTATTAAAATTTTCTGCAACCGATAACTCATTTATGACACTTTCACTCTGCAAGTCATATTGCACTACCTTTTTCTCTGATTGATAGATTAAAACTCCATCTACCAAAGAACAACCTCTCCTAACATTTTTTATTTCAGATAACTTTATAAACATCTAGTGTATATACCTTAATGTACAAAATTAATAAATGTCGGATGATTTATTAATTGCCCCTGGTTGGCCAAATCTACAAGCATTTGTGGCGTGGCGATCTCATGAGACATAAAGAAACCTGGATTAAGTGCAAACAAATTACTTGCTTTAGTAGTGTCCTTGAATACATTTTGAAACTGTCCCTTCATAGCATCACTTATATGATCACTAAAATAATATTCAAAAGGACTACCACCTGTAATATACGCCTCAAACTGATCATACGTACTGCCTGAAATGCTCCTGGCAGAATCCCAGATCTTCATTTCCACAGCCTTATATTCTTCAACTCCAGTATTCGGATTGAAATTCTTAAAGAGTACATCAAGCTGATGGCCTGTTCCAATACCAGGAATACCTCCCTCTAGGCGTGTCAACTCCCACCCATCTTGAGTGAGTTCTGTAGTGGTCAATAAGTTCAAAGTTTCTAGGCCACTGTTTGTATTATGTGGATTAGTTCAGACCAAATCTGACACATTCCCTTGAAAAAGAGGGGTTTACCGGTTTTGATGAAGGTGCCTAAACCCAAAAGCAAAACCAAGGATAAACCCCATGATTGGGGTGGTTGGTAGTAGCATTAAACTTCAGTTGGCCAAGTCTATCATTGGTTGATAAATAGGCTTTATAGCAATTATTCTGCAAATCTAGATATCGACAGAGTGAGGGAAGGCGTTCGCAGTATTGCTGGTGTTGATCTTTAGCGACTATTTCAACTTGATTCAGAATCAAGCGACATGAAATCGTGAAGAGTTTCATTTGGAGCTCGAAATGGTGAACGTGAATAAAGGTAGAAGGGGTAGTGTTGAGAAATTGGGTGGGAATTAGCGAGGCTTAGCAGAAAGTAAGAGTTGGTAGTCGCTTACCTCCTGCGTCCAGCTGGCCTTCTTTGAGCTCCTGGAAAATTTATCCAGAAAAAATGATACTCTCCCACTTAAGCCATTGATTACCACCTAGTTTATGAGAGCGAGCCCCCTGAAGAAATGATTCTCTAAACACTGAAAGGTTACTTTTAAATATCTCACCAAAGTCTTTTGGGGCACTAATAATCAATCGAGTTGAGGGCTTGAATGGGTATTCAAAAAGCTGTATCAGACTTAATGGTTGCATCATTCCCTTTAATTTGGCTTCGATTACATAAGCATCAGACTTACCCTCTCCCGGAAGACTCACTTTCCCTTCTCGCCCATAACACCATCCAGCCCAGCTCTCTTCTTCTTTCGCTATAGCTCTGCGAGCTTTCTGGTCTGCTAATGCTTGTGAATCTGCCTCGAAGGGAGTAATCACGCTTTGTTCAGCGTTAAAAAAAGAACAAAAAGGAACGAGCAATTCCTTTTCTTTAGTGACAGAACCTATATATAGAGCGTTGCATAAGGCGAAGCCTGAATGATAGGCTAGCAATTTAATTTCCACAGGGGTACCTATTTGAAGTAGTATTGGTGTTTAAATAACTATACTATAAGCTTAAAACTTCGTCGAATTTGGTTGTATATAAACCTTAAAGGTCTAGAAGTTATTTTTAGATATCTGTATGCACCAATGCTTCGAGTAACTCTATGCTGCAATTGTCCTGTATCCGCTGTGGCGAGCATAGATTTGGTTGATTTTTCCACATCTACGATATGGATAGGTTTAAGCAGTGCCGCACCTATGGTGTACCTCAAAAAATCAATCTTTCCTCAGGTTTTCTGATAAAACTGAAGTCGGTAGCGACGATACGTTCGCGATTATTCTGGGGTATCTCGTGGGTAGGTGTGTGTCACTTATATTGGCAATCCAGGATTAGACTTTGTAAATTCTATTCTCTCTGCTCCTGCTTCTGGGTCCCGTCACTGCGCTCCAGGCTTGCTTCTCAAGACTGCCAGGGTGCTTATGTATAATTTATTTCACTAGGTTGGGGCGGGGAGCTTTTGATGGTGAGCTTAAACGCAGCGCACCACCAAAAGGTTTCTTAGAGGAAAGGGGGTGAATTTCACCCCGATAAAACGTCAAGAAAAGTAATCGAGTATTTTTCCGACAAGTGCTAGATCTTGAGAGCCCTTAGGGTCAATCTCTTTGCGAAGCACACTTTTTATATAGTCAGTGTCCCCCAGTAACCCTCTCGCTATACAATAATGAATGCAGCCGAAGCCGCGAGTTCTTTCCGGAATACTGGCATAAAAAGCCTCTCTGGAGTTGAATTTAAACTGCTTGGATAAATAATTTTCTCCGGCGGTAAAAATACAATCCATACTGCGTAAAACTTCAGCGACGGCCTTGTCTTGGCTCTCAAAATCCTGAACATAAATTCTTTGGCTTCGATACCTGCCTAGCTCTTGATGATCCAGCTGGATATAGAACATCTGTCTTCTTACTGGGGAGGAATTGCTCAATTTGCAGTAGATTTCATCAATTTCTGAAACGTAAATTCCGGCTGCCGGCTGTAAAAGTACTGATGCAGGGGAGCCATTAAAGCTCCATTCTGGGTCAATAATCAATTCGCAGTAAGTTTCTGGGCGGATGTAGTATTTATTGTAAATAAACTTCCACTCAGGATTCTGGGCCGCCTTACTTTTGACGGCCTTTAATATTTCACTTTTAAATGTCATGATTAATTATGGAGCTCTAGTTGATCGCAGTATATAGACATTTGTTTCACCAAAAGCACCTTCAAAGTCTGATTTTTTATCATAGCAAGAGCTTGCATCACCAGCAGCGCATGCACTGTACACAACTTTTTGATTATCGCTTAAGTCTGCATTTCCGGTCTTAACCTCAATTATGGCTCGCCCATCTTCATCAAGTTTAATCTTGTTGTTGGGGATAATATTGCCACTTAAATCCGTAAGTATATAGTCTGCCGGTATATCCAGTTCCTCACCGCCGTCACCACCTGTAATGGTCACATCAGCCCTTGCCTTCATCCCATAAAACTCTGGGTTATCTGGATTGTCATTTTGAAGGGTTTGCTCTAGACGCACCTCAAGGCCATGAGTATTGACAAACTCACTCTCAAATCTAGCAACTTCCGCGTCATGATGTATTCGCCAAGTATTTACATTGCTGGAGAATGGGGAGTTAACGTCATGTATAACGCCATTTTTATCGACATAGATATATCTTGATTGGCCGTCAGCCTGCAAGATTGGCATTCCATTGTATAACACACCGGTATCCCTATATCTCCCTTTTAGAGGTCCGATATAGATGTCGCCCTGACGCGTAAATCTCTCTCCTGCGATGCCTTTGATGTATGCTTCTGTGTCAACTTGATTACTATTATGAGATAGCTCAGGGACGTCATCACGCATCTCCCTTTTATAGATGTAATCTCGAAGCCCATCAAAAGCCATTTCAACTTTACTGTCAATAAAGTTTAAAAATGCTTCTCCTGTGGACTCTGCATAATCTTCAATTTTACTTCCCCAGGTCTTAATTGCCTCAACAAGCTCATTTCCATCCATTTTAGAAATAAACTTATCGCCAATTTTTCCCCCGGGGAAAAAGGCAAGTACTAAACTGGTAGCACCATTCTCAATAATGTAATCAGCTAAAGCTTGATTGCCTGCGTCGACTCCGCCATCACGATAAGCCTGATATATCGGATATAAATCAACTCCAAGAAGTACAACATCAATTGCTTTCAATAGCACCGGTATAAGGAGGAGAAATAATGCATTGTTCTCAGCGGTAATAGCGCCTACATCAGCAGCGGTATGAACACCTGCTGCTTCAGCGCCCGCCATAAAAGCAGTAAGACCTGCAGAGAAGCCAGCCAAATCTACGCCACGTTGCTTTAGAGTCGTAATTTGTTCTTCAATTCTTCCAATGCCATACTCGTGCCTGAAGATTTCGTCTATCTGAGCTAAAGAATATCCTCTATCAGCATATTCTTTCGCATCTTCTGAGTAGATATTTAGTAAGTCACTAATTGCTGCTTCCGCTTCATCAACCTGAGCCTTTGTTCTCTCCCTGTAAACTGTGGCGGTGAATTCACCAATAACGGCGCCTGCCCCTCCGGTTACACAACCCTCAGAGGCGTTTTGCTGGCCAGAGTTTTCCGCAGTAAGCACCCCAACAACACAGCCAGAGCCTGCATGGGCGAGATACTTCATTGCCGTATCCCAGTTGCTTACCTCTGAGTTACTATCTTTTGGGTCCCATGCATTTCCAATTTTCTGTGCCATATAGGCACCTAGTCGATTGATACCATTCTGCATGAGTGATTGGGTGAAAGAATCTTCAAAATCGGTATCATAAACTCCTGTTTCTATTCCAGCTCTAACCGCCGCATGGGTTACAGCTTGAGTTGCCTGCTGAAGAGGAGATAAAACACTTTTTGCCGCAGCCGCATCAAAAGCTGTTTGGAAGGCCGTATCCGCCGCAGCTATGTCATTAGGATTAAGTGCTATCGCGGTGTCATATGCTTCTTTACCTTCATTAATAGCATTTGTATCTGCTCCAAAAAAGGTCGCATCAATCTGGTGTAGAGCACCTGCGGTCACCATGGCAACAGCCAGGCTCTTCAAAGTATCTGAAGATGCTAAATTCTCCATCGATCCGGCGATATCGCCATCGACAATCCCATTTGCCAAGGCGAGGACTAGTTGTGTCTTAAGTGTCGCCACTCCGGCAGCAATTGCCGCTTCTAACCATCCAGCGGAGGCTCCGCTAGTGACTATTGCCATCGCTATAGATATTACTGCAGCAAAAGCTGGAGATATGCTGGTGCTAGATTCATTCCATTTATCATATTGAAGTTCTATCGCTGTCCAATCGGCATTTGGAAAATCTGAGCGGACATACGTCATCCATTCCAAACCTTCCATTTTGGAAAGCTGAGCGATCTGCTCTTCCATTGATAAAGAGCGATCACCTTCATATTCCACATTGACTGTGGAGAATGCTTCAACGGCAAGTCCACCAACAATTGAGTTGGTAACACCAGTCTCAATTACATGACCTTTATTTTTTGTCGATACGGTAAACAAGCCCTTTTCAATGGAGCTGTAGCTATACTGGTCAGTCTCCGTTGTCATCAGAAGGTTAACACCTCCAGTGGCAGCCTTAATCGCTGTACCTTCCTCAGAGGTTATATCAGCAGCACGTAAGGTGATATCACCAAATTCACTGTGAAGCCGAATACCTTTGCCAGCATCAAGAAGTGAGCGAATAGCTACAGTCTGGTAAATGGATTCTTCTATTGCTTTCTTACCAAACTTACCTTTTTTGTAGGTTTGACTAGTTTCCAGCTCATCCTCAATAGTAATACCCAGGCCGGCCAGTAACTCTATGTGCCCGCGATCGCTAACAATTTCTGTTGCATCTAGGACAATCTGACCACCAGCAATTAACTGAATCGTTTCTCCAGCGGTAAGCTTAGATTGTAAATAGCTGACTCCAGATTTCTGTACATACCAGCCACCCTGCTTACCCTCAAAGCTAGAGGTAATATTCTCCGTACCTATGTAGATATTGCCATTTGCAGCAAATGTCAGTTCGTCACCCGCTGATACAGTGACTCCCTGCAGAACGATGTCACTGCCACTACGCACGACTAAATGACCATCAGCTGAAATAGTGGTTACTTCTCCAAAGAAGCCACCCGTTTCATTACCAAAATCATAGCGATGTACTAACGTCCTAGCCTCAAGACTTCCTGCATCGATTGTTAAATTGCCACACGCATCAACTTGACTTGATAGTAAACGAAGTGATCCACCTACTACTATATCCAGCTCGCAGCCACTAACACTGCTATTTTGGGCGACAAAATCACCGGCTACATTTAGGAATGCTTCACGGCCCAGCTTGATATCAACATCCTGAATATTGATACGACTAAAGCTAACATTACTATTAAAACCGACACTGTGATCAGTCACTCGTCGTTCAGCAATTGTTTGCTCCGTCAAATAAACAACAGGGACAATTACTGTTTCTCCGTGGATAACCCGGCGCTCTGGCCAAACCATATCGTAAGGGCTATTTTCGCGATCAAATTTACTTTCCGAAATTGGATCACCGTAAATCTCTGTCGTGCTCGCCAACTTCGCGTAGAGAAACGCATTGTCATACAAGGTCTTTAACTGGCTGGTTTCATCTTTAAAGTAGGCGCTATCAGAGTCGATTAAATGCCTACCCAGAAGCTCTTGTATTTGATCTCTAACATATCGTGACTGTACAAAGCTGTCCCCTACCAACTTGGGGTTATCATAAATTGGGAGGATTGTAGTGATACCCCCTACCCCAATAGGTACATAGGTAGGCGACCCTAAGGATTCAATATATTCATCCCGTAATCTTCCATAAAAGTCCTGGATGTTGGAATATCCATCTTGAACGGATGTATCAATATAAGGCACCGCCGTATATTGATAGCTACCACTAGTGGTAGAAAACTCAATTTCCGCAATGGAATCCAGAACTTGCTGAATTTGCCCTGATGACAAAGCTGCCGCATAAGCTGGCAACATTGTCTGAAACAGGAAACAGAAAGCGACCAAGTGGGTAAAGAAACGCATCCCTATTCTCTTTTTACAACTGGTGACAGTGGTGTTTTCTTGATTCATCTTATTTTTTAAGCCCTTAACTCCACCAGTCAAATTCATTTAGAAAATCAGCAATCACATTACTAAGTGACTCAAACATATCTTTAATCACTTCAAAAAGGGAAAAACTTTCAGTTTTATCTTCAGAATTTGACCCAATAATTCCTTGTACTTGTTCATTTGCCCTAAGTTCGACATCCCAATTGTGGGTCCAGAAAATTTGTAAGGTATCATTGGTCAGATTACTAGAATGTTCAAATACATGATTCACCTCATAAAGGCTAACATTCGAGGATTGACCTGGCTGACTAGGCATTAGGACATCATCATAATTATTCCAACCATCTGGGCTATACTTTATAACCAAATCAGATACAGCAACCTCTTTAAAACCATCAAAAGTATTGTGAGTTATACTTTCAAACTCGCCACTACCTTTAACATTCCCATGCACAAAAAATAGTGAGTCAGCATCTTTAGGTTCAGCAACAACAATTTCATTGCCAGACATTACCGGTACATAATCATCACTACCGGAGCACGGAACAAAGACTGTTCCCGGACCTCTTAAATCTTCGCACAAATAAACCTTTGTCGTGGTAGTTTCTTTGCTAATTGCTTTATGCGAGATACCATAATCATGAACGACAGGTGTATCAAATAGTGCTTGCCCATAAACCTCTAAATAAGCGGCGTTATTCACCAACCCTGCCGTAGCATAAGTCTCTAAATCACCAAGTGATACTATGATCCCTGGTGGGGAATATGTATACGCCCTGGTTTCGTAGGTTTCAATATTTTCTGTAGTATTACCATCCAAGATAGTGTAATAAGTTTGATCTAGAAGAGTTAAGTTTCTATATCGCTCATTAACAATATACTTACCTTCTAATTTAAGAGTTCCACTACCCTTATTTAGCCGCAATACCGCTGATGAATTTAACAGGTAGTTCTGGGCTTGAATTTCTACACCATTTTCACCTGAAATAGTGGTCTGATTTACCAGGCTTCTCAGGAGAACAGTGGTCTTATCGTCAGAAACTTTCTCCCAGTAGGGGTTAATATTTTCGACCCCTTTCGCTTTAATCCGAACATATTCACCAATAATATGAGCGGATGTATCTGAAGGCTGTGAAAAATTACTCGTCGTGCTTACATTTACCCCAGATCGATAATAGGTACCAAATTCAGAAGTTTCCGGCTTCTCCAAAGTTAAATCGCCAGCATAAAATGTCAGCAAGTCATCTACGGAAGATTCATTTGGCAGATAAGGAGTGCGAGAGCCATTTCTTACAAAACCGTTTTGAGATTGTACGTCTACAACTCCTCCGGTAATTTTACCTCCAAACTGATTGTAGACATTATTGTCTGCCCATGCCGATAAAGTACTTCCCCCTTCCAGCAGGCCGAAATTCACAATTTCATCAGAGGCAACCTTAAGCGTATGTGCAAAAATTTCAGATTTGTTTTCAAGTCGCCCATTTGCAATTGCCGTTACGCCCTTACCCTCAATATTCACATTTGAGGAAGGAAACAATAAGGAACCATTGGACTTGATAGTAATATCACCATTACTGGTCATATCTTCCGTAACAGTCGTGTCACATACCCCAAAAGTTTGTACCTCTACAGACTCTCCAGAGAGCACAACCTGATTCTGGTAACGTACTGATGATAAGAAATCAGAGGTGGTATCAATCTCAGTATCAAGTGTTAAACAATTTGCGGTAGTGAGCTTGACAGCCGCAGCCCTAATTGATCCTTCCAGCGTCTGGGATACCGCCCCAGATTTCGGAATAATATTTTCTATCTTTTGTAAATCATAATTCCAGCTTATGTCGCCAGCCATGGCATTTACCAGACCTGTTCCCAGTAGGTAATTACCATTTTCATCAGGAATAAGGCCATTACTATCCTTACTGGCCGGCTGGTGAATATCTAGGGCTCCACTAATGAATAGCTCATCGGATAGGGTTTCTACCAACAATGCTCCCGGAGCGCTCATCCCTGAAAGACTGATGGAGCCACTGGTGGCTGTTAGCTCGCCAATATCTGCAACATCATCACTAATTGTCTTTGACGGCTGAGCAGCGGCCATAGTGATTCGAGGAATATTACTAAAACTACAGTTCAGACAGCTAATACTACCGTTTTCATCCTTGGATAAAAACAATACATCTGCTGGTGCCCCCATTACTTCTACGAGGCCGCTTAGGCTTATACGATCAGCGATAATTACAATTAAGGAAGCCGCCTCAACAGGCGTAGAATCCTCTAGCAACCCGGGAATGTTTAATAATTGCAGTGGCTGACCGGATACAGAGAAGGTGTTAAATTGATTCCAAGAAATTCCATTAGAATTAGCAGGTCTGACACGTAGTGTATCAACACTTTCATTATCAACTAGTGAAATTTCACTAGAGTGAATACTGCTAGGTGTAATAGTCGACGCACTTGAATATGCACTACCACCAAATAGGGCGAGCCCCATTAGCATAGTTTGAACTAAATAGTTTGAATTGAGCTTCATGTAATCCCCAATAATGAATGCTAAATCTTTCTTTAGTAGCTGCTACTTTTCAGTCCCAAATAACCTTTGATACCGTACGGTTTAACTCTCTATATCGTTTAGCTTTTAACAAGCAACATTTTTCAATCGCCCCGACAGTATTGGATAATTACTCAGCAATTATTAATTGCCCAGCACAATAATTAATCAGCAGCCTAAAAATTGACGCGGCATCCTAACAAAACTTAACCTTTAAAACCACAGGAAACGCAAAAAATATAGTAGCAGAAACAGCACATATTCATTATGGTGTTACTATCTGGCTACACCACAGGAGTCGCTATTCACCAGCCGCCACAATCCCCTGAACAGCTCTTTTTTAGGTGGAAAAGGTAGACTACCACCTCGTAAAACACAAAAAGCACTCTTAGTGCCTACCGTAAATTAACAATGATGAAATAACGTAACACTTACTCTCTCATACCCCAAAAAATACTGATCGCCACCCTGTCACTTTATGACCGATGACCTCTAGCCCCCCCTGCAAGTAGTCCCAACCTTATTCAAGAGCAGGTTCCCGATGAGCTTTGATATATCCTGTAAATCTGCTGGATATCCTCCACGCTGCTGACAACCAATATTTCGCCGTGCGAGCAATGAACTTCACCCCTATGCTAACGTAATCAGAGAAGCCTAACTCGGTGGGCGCGCCGATCACTTTCTTGAGTTTATCGAAGAGGAACTGCAACTCTTTATCGATAGCAATTTTAAAGGTGACGGAGGAGACGAAACCCTAGCGGGGTATTCCCTGGATTCGGCTCTCCCTCTCCATACGCCTTTAAACCAGGCCAAGAGCCTTAACCGATACGTTATTGGAAGCCGCGGTATTTGTCGGCCGATAAGAAAATCTTAGATAATGAATTGACCTATGCAGCACGCAATGCCGACTCGGGAAAAAGCGTGTATTTATTGGTCGCGAGGGGAATTGTAGTAAAGTCGCCTCCGCTTATGCAGTAAAAGACTTCTCTCAACTAGCAAAAAGACTGAAATCCCGTAACTACAATAGCCTTACACTATGAAAGCGCGTATTTGAAAATGAGAACTACGATAGTGCTGCCAATCCAGGCTATGATAAAGGGACAGAAAAGATATTTAGAACCAAGGTACCATCTGGAAATATTCTTCCTAGCACACCTTGCCCAACCACCAACAAGCTGACATTGATTACAAACACAATAAGAATCAATAAAACCTACCAACAAATATACAAAAAGAGTATTCCCCCCGAGTAAGGCCTTGAAAAAATCATAAAGTAAAGTATATTACGAAAACTTTAAAAACAAGCGCGACAAGGACTTAAAAATATGAGAGTGATTATAACTCTATTTATTTGCCTGCTACCGGTATTTGCACAAGCTGGAGTAAAATCCGATTCAGACAACAAACTCTACGTTAAATGGATCGAAACTGCATGGGGTAAGAATGGTATCGTGATACAATTCGACAGACAGGTCACATACGATGGTACAGACCCAGGCTGCGAATGGAGTTCAAGTGTCTTTGTCAGTAAAAACGATAATGAGATGATGGACCATATATTATCTATAGCACTGTCTGCGCAAATGGCACAAAAGCCCGTCATGGCTTACGTAGAGGATACCTGCAACGGTTATCGTGCTGAATTAATTTCTCTTCAGATATGGACTGAAGAATAATTTATTTTCCGGCCTCCAGGATGGGGGCCGGACCTCAAATAGGGGCTATTTTTAAGCCAGCCGCCTGGAAAAAATAAATTTACTTCACTACCACTTAAGCACCATTTCTTTAACTGCTGAAAAAACTCAAAAAACGCCCCCCATGACCGAAGAAGATAGATGCTCACTTTGTATTACAGACTGCGCATCCTGCAAAAATGAAGCTTAATTAAGATCAAAATAGAGCATATATAATAATAGAGCCCCAAGCAGAGAATGATCCCAAAATACTTTTCCAATCTCGATTAGTACGACAATAAATCAGATATTTCTATTGCCCGAGAGATACAATTGACTTAAAAGCCCGTGAAGAGAAAAACTGCTCCAATTCTCGCACTATACTAACCTCCATACAAATATAGATGTAAAAGTAGCCAAATCTCTAGCTACCTAATTTCACTAATTATATTCAAGGTTGGATTATTAAGTTCAGACAACCATATAAGAGAACAAAATTTATTCAGGCTCAAGTTCTCTCAATTAGAAACTCAAAAACAATCAAGTCCTAAATAAACCTTCAATAAGGTGTTATTGCTAACACTGAGAAAAGAAATATAGCAAAGCCAGATTCACTAAAACAACACCCTATGCAAGACTTAAAACAGAAAGACTTGCATAGGGAATCTATTAATTAATCCCTGAACAGCTTAATCGCTTTACCAATTTTTCGGTACTCTTCTTCTACTTCAGGGACATAGCGCGGCCCGTAAAGAGTCCCTTTACTTGCATACACTTCAGGCCAAGCAAAAGGATAAATGGCGATCACATCTTCATTCCTCACAGCATGATCATAAGCTTGTTGAGCTCTTGTTATCAATTGCTCTTCCGTAAGATAGCCATAAGTTGTGTTTTCGGTCATAAATGCACGAGGGATTATGTAAAACTTAGCATCATGCAAAGCGCCCGTATGCTCCCATACTGCCCATACGTTTTCTCTCAAAAGATCGGTCATTCCACCCTGAAAATTAACACCCTTATATTTATCTACACCAAACAAATTGTAATTGATTGGCATATATTCACTATACCCACTATAATCTCCTTCCGGAGAGATCCAATCTACATACGTCCCCCAATACAACACTCCTTCAACACTATCCTCTGTGAAAGTTATAGCTCTATATGCATCAGGAAAGTCCTGCATCAAAATAAGGCCTATTTCATCCAAATACTCTTTTACTTCACCATCGCTCATACTTGACCGATAAAAAGGCTCATCCAAAGGGTCTAGCGCATAGATAATATCTTCATAAGGCTTTAATTTTTCTTTAGCAGCTTCCCACTGTTCAAGATAATCTTCTCTTTTGGTGTAGCCCGACTGTGAATCAAAAAATATAGGCGCCAGCTCTACCCAAACTTTTACCCCATGCCTTTTAGCCTCTGCCAACTTCTCATCCACATTACTCCAATGCAGATTAATAAAAGTCGAAAAAGGAGCGACTTCCGAAATATAATCAACGTACTTACCCGAGTGATAAAAACCAAATGCCTCTATATGATCAGGCACAACGTTTCCCGGGGGAAAAATTATTGGAGTAGCAACCTCTCCATGTAATATAAGTATCTCAGGCTCTTTCAAGTCGGCTGCAGCCGTCATCTCCTCCTGAGCCAACACACCACCTGGCAAAGTAAACAACAGGCACCCAACAAGAGGTAGCTTCTTAATATTCTTCCACATAAACTTCCCTATCCCAAACCGTACAAAATTTATTCTCGTATCGGCAAAGTGAAATTCACCCATGAGAACGACAAAAATCTCTAGTCAACTCTAACAGGTCAATACCACCCTGAAAGAGACCATCCCAAAATAGTACGACAAAACAAAAAGCTACTGCAAATCATTACAAAGTAAATCTGTCGTCACACCACCAAAAACCCAACCCATGCATCTATTTGGTAGACATTAAAAGATGTGCTGACTTAGAAATTTCAAATCTCTCCTCCTCAAAAGATAAAACATGAACAAATGTTCCATCTATCAATTATAAGAAGCATCTCACACAACATAAAATTCTACTTTTAGCCTAAGATATTTTAAAAAATACACCTGCTAGAAATTAACTCGGGCTGGCACACACTAACTCAAGCACCCCCAGATACTAAAAAGAATCTCATCATTATGATCCGTACATACTTATTCTATCGACCCCAAATTAGACACCTACCCAAGACCACCTTTACTTCAGCGCCTCACAACACCCGTAAATGGTGCTTGCATACCAAGTGGAGCTTGATATTTTGCTCAAAACTATGACATAAATAGCAACCCGGCATAAAATAGAAAACATATAGATTAGTAATTTTCCATTTGATAAACTATCAAAATTCTTTAGAATTAATGAAAACAACACTATAAGCTGGAGATTCCTATGAAATTCAAATTTCTGACTGCATTAATTGTGATGACCTTATCAAAAGGTGCTTTTGCTGCGGGTATGTCTGACGATGCTACCATTAACAAGGTAGGCTGCCACATGAATAATGCAACCTGCTACGTCTACCTGGATCAAACAGTTGGCCCAGATAGCTGCAGCAGCAATTCGATACGTTGGAGCAAAGATGCCGAAAACGGCCAAGAAACTCTAAGCTTATTAACCGCGGCATTTTTTGCCGGAAAAAAAGCTAGTTTTTATGTTCTAGATTCATGTTATGAAGATGGCATTTACCCGACCTTTGGATATTTCAACGTAAAC
This sequence comes from Microbulbifer sp. VAAF005, assembly GCF_030012985.1. NCBI lineage: Bacteria > Pseudomonadati > Pseudomonadota > Gammaproteobacteria > Cellvibrionales > Microbulbiferaceae > Microbulbifer > Microbulbifer sp. VAAF005. Next base: position 1,436,715 of record NZ_CP120233.1, read on the forward strand.
AACAATTAAACACCCAAAAAAACCCTCAGATTCTAACTCATCTTGGCTAGCCAGTTATTCGATATTTTTCAGTTAGATGGCTAGCCCCCTTAGTACCACCATAAATATTCAAGAAAACTTTACAGCTTTTACTCACTGCAAAGCTATTAAAAGAGAAGAAGTAACAAATATGCCCAAATTGACGATTGGTCTTAGCCCATCAAGCATTTCCCCGGAGTAGCCGGAAATCGAGAGCCACCTAATAGCCAGGCAAAGAATAAATATTCCAAAACGCAAATTCCAGCAGCCTCCAAGGTTGCAATACCGTCTGGTTTCTCGGAGGCCTTCATTAGAATAATCGATGTCGAAAAATTAATAACTGCATAAAGTAGGAACAAATCCCGCAAAACAGCCCCCCCTTAGCCAACAAATAGCCAAAATAATGCTGTTCGCAGTCATCAATTATAGCTTCGTTATTAACCTTTACTACTTCACCCCCGCCACGATGCCTCTGCAAGGGGGCTGCTTTAGCCTAATATTTTATCTGTATGGCTAGTTAATAAATATAATAAGGGAAGAGCGGGAACCTATCCCCGCCCTAAAGCTAAGCTTTCCTCAAACGGCGCAAATGCTCTTCATGGGTCTTACGCATATTAATGACATAAGTGCGACTTAACCGATCATGCAATAATTTTCCAACCAGGAAGAAATTGATAATCCATGCAATAAGCCCAAATGCACTAGTGAAGGCAAAGCTTACAGTTCTCCAAAGGCCTCGCAAGTATCCAATCCGCTCGAATTTTTGACTGGTTACCCGATAGCCCATTATATACTTGCCGGGTGTTGCCTGAAGTTTGGAACACTCAAATAGCCAAGCAAACACCAGATAGGCTCCAAAACAAAAAGGTATGACTTTTGCGGCTGCTACAGCTTCCGGCAATCCAAAGATTTTCATCATCGCCGCAGTTGCAAGAGAGCCTACGGCCATATAAGTCATAACCAAGTCTAAAAAGAATGCAACACTTCTGGGTACAAAATCACCAAAAAAGTACTTTTCATAGCGCTCTTCAAATTCAGCCTCACTTTGTGCCTCTACCTTGCCCCCGCCACGAAGCCCTTGTAAAGGATCAATACGGGACTCATGGGTTTCCAAGCTATTAAATATGCTATTGCACAACTTCTCGTCAAGTGCTTGGTAGAGGTAAGACGAATTCCCTCGCCAATCGAACAACTGGTCACAGTACTGCAGGATGTTCGGCGTTACTTGTGGGCGAAACCTTGCGGACTTCCCCCTCTACAGCATTTTGATTAAATTGGGCAAAGCGTTCAAATACAGAAAGACCTAAGTTCCAATTATACTCCTCATCCAGCATATAGGGACTCTTGGTGAGAAAGTCCCAATTTTTTTCCAAGCTCATTTCCAAATGATTATTGAGCATCTCATCAACTTGCTTAAGTACCCGCCGAAATTCTTCGATACGCAAATCTCTATCCGGGTCTCGCGTCTCCTGAGATTCACTTGACTGCTTATCAGGGGAAACTCTTTCGCTCTGCTCCAAGGGTTCAGAATCGCTCTCTTGTTTCACTGAGAGTTCTTCAGCTACTGGCGGAGTTGATATTCCATCAGCAGAAGGCCTCACTTCAACTTCCTGCGCTCCCTCTAATACTGCTACCCTTTCACTATTAACCCTCTCATGGTTTGTATTTTCTGCCTGCCCTGTTGAAGAAGTTCCCAAGGAGGCTTCCGTAAGCCCAGTAGCCTCCTCTTGTAACTGCTCGGCCAGTTTCAGTGCTTGCTTATAAGCCGCATGAAGGGCCTGGAATTCTTCCGGTTTTTCATCTGGGCGAGTTTGCTTAAGTTTTTTTGCATAAGCACGCTTAATCGCCCGAGCATCAGTGACGGGGTTAATTTCAAGAATGGCCCAGGGATTCATCAAATCCAGTCCTCACCATCCAAACGATCCAGAATTTCACTAACCTCAGTTCGCACTTTAATAATTTCTGTAGGATTTTGTCTTTCTAGGACACTATCAAAGGATGATAGCAACTGAGCTATATACTCACGCTGCTCGCCCAAACTGGATTCATACAGGCGCTCACCACGAGCAATGATTGCCTGGTTTTTTTCATCTTCTCGAGGGTGGAATTTTAGTTTTGCCAGTTTTTGCAGGGCTTCAGCCTTTTGTATATCGGAGAGAGCTCCCGGCGTAAACTCGATTAACTTGTTGAAGGTTTTACCCGTGGAGACCACGGTCACATCCACTTCCAAAAGCCCATTCATATCGTAGGTATAGCGAATATCTGCCGATTCTTCCCCTTTAGGCTTTTTCGGCACAGGAACTGTCATCTCACCCAGGTACACATTTTTAGATACCAGGCGATTCTCTCCTTGGTATACGTCTACACAAAGTTGGGTTTGATCATCCCGAGCAGTCCAAACCCGCCTTACAACACTGACTGGTACAACGGTATTGCGCTCAATAATAGGCATAAAGTAAGCACCGAGCTGAGGATTATCTTCATTGATAACCCCAGTTCCCAAGGTGTAAGGGCATACATCGGTCAGGACAATATCATCCAGTGCTGAGTTCTTTTCTTTTAAGCCAGCCTGAATAGCCGCCCCCATCGCAACGACAGTGTCCGGATCCAGATGACAGGCTGGCAGACGACCAAACATTCGGCCCACCATTGAACGAAACTGGGCCATGCGCGTCGAACCGCCAACCAATACCACTTCATCAATTTTCTGTGGGGGCAAATCTGCATCGCGCATTGCCCGCTCAATTGGTCGTTTCGCTCTTAACAACAGAGGTGTGCTGAGTTTCTCAAACCACTCTGGGGTCACCTGGAATTGCAGGGAGCGTCCATCAAGTTGTAATTCAAGTTTTTGCTCAGGCTGCTGGCTGACTCGACGTTTGGCGCTTTCCATTTGCATATATAAGTTTTGCAAATCGCGAGGGCTTAAGGCTTCTTTCTTAATTTCAAACTCAGCCAGGACATCATCGATCATTGCCTCAACGAAATCCTCTCCACCGAGGAAGTTATCTCCGGCACTGGCATGGACTTCCATAATGCCATCGAAAAATTCCAGGATGGAAACATCGAAGGTGCCACCCCCAAGATCTAAAATAAGGAAGTTTCCTTCACGCTTGTCGTGTAAACCGTAAGCAATGGCCGCCGAAGTTGGCTCGTTAATTAGCCGCTCTACTTTTAATCCCGCAAGGTCTCCTGCCAACTTGGTAGCATGGCGCTGATTATCATTAAAATAAGCTGGGACACTGATTACAGCCTCGGTTACTTCTTCACCAAGAAAAGTTTCTGCATCTTCTTTGAGCGCACGTAAAATTAACGAGGAGAGTTCTGTTGCACTAAATTTCTGTTTCCCCAGGGAAACTTTGTGATCTGTGCCCATCAAGCGCTTAAACGCAGCCACAGTGGTACTACTGTGGTTAATAAGACGTTCTTTAGCCGTTTTGCCGACTAGCAGTCGGCCAGAATCATCAAGCCCCACAACTGACGGGGTCAAAATTTCACCCAAACGATTGGGAATTAGTTTTACCCCTTCATCAGTCAGTACCCCGCAAGCACTATTTGTGGTTCCCAAGTCGATACCAATAATGGCCATATTTCCCCTACCTACCCTTGGATTCGAATTGCAAAAACGATCGAATCTATAGAATTTTTAAGACAATAGTTTTAGCTATATTTATGGCGCATTATTCTAAGCGGCCTTGACCACAAATTGCCAGATAAGACATCGCTATAAAACAGTATCAGGGGATAGGTACTCACAAAGTGAAGCGTGATTCAGCGGTTAGTTGTGGCCCAAAGGGCTGGGCCACGAAAAGATAAATATGAAAATTAGGGGGCGCGACGTTCTATATTCCAGCTATCATTTTCTTCACGGCGATAAATAAAACGATCGTGCAATCTATTTTCGCCCCCCTGCCAAAACTCAACCGCATTAGGCACCACACAGTAACCGCCCCAAAATTCTGGCAATGGAATTGTTTTACCGGCAAAGCGAGCCTTCTCTTTATCAAACTGCTGCTCCAGTTCCTCCCTGGACGAAAGCGGCCGGCTCTGATGCGAAGCCCACGCGGCCAATTGGCTGTCCAGGGGGCGCGACTGGAAATAGGCCTCTGCCTGCTCGCGGGAAACGGGCTCCACCTTCCCATAAACAATCACCTGCCGCTCGAGACGGCACCAGGGAAACAACAGCGACACCTGAGGGTTAACGGCCATATCCCGGGCCTTATCACTCTGTAAATTGGTATAGAAAACGAAACCCTTCTCATCGAAGCCTTTCAGCAAAACAATCCGCTGCGACGGGTGCCCGTCCGCGTTAGTGGTGGCAAGACACATGGCGCTGGCATCAACTAATTCTGCTTCAACAGCTTCTGCAAGCCACTTGCGAAACTGCTCCACGGGGGTCGGCTTCAATTCAGAGCGCCTTAAACCACCCATTTGGTATTCCCGACGCCATTGATCGATTTCCATGGTGATACTTCCTCGGTTGTTCTAGCTCAAAGTTTATTCAGCGAAGTGCCGGAAGGCTATTGTGCGGCAGCCACCTCGTCAAATTCCTCAAAATCTACTGACAGGTAAAGCAACCCAAGCGTACAAAGTTTCCTGCCGCAGTGCCGGGTGAATCTCAATTTTCCTGCGATATTGCCTGTGAAGATGCAGACTCTGCGGTTGCTTGCACGGCTTTTGGTGGGCCGCTAGGCTCACTGCATTTTTACACGAATAAGGAAAATGGTGCTTATGTCCTCTGCGCCCACATGCGCCCAGGTGCTGATGCGCCTGCTGCGCGAATACCAGGTAGAAAAAGTTTTCGGGATTCCCGGCGTACATACTATTGAACTGTATCGCGGCCTGCCCGGTAGCGACTTGATGCATATCACGCCAAGGCATGAGCAGGGCGCCGCCTTTATGGCAGACGGTTATGCCCGCGCCAGCGGCAAGCCCGGTGTCTGTTTCCTGATCACTGGGCCGGGGCTGACCAACGCAGCCACTGCGATGGCGCAAGCTTACTCAGATTCAATTCCCATGCTGGTTATTTCCGCCGTCAATCGCCGGGAAGACCTTGGCATGGGCCGTGGGCGCCTGCATGAGCTACCCCGCCAAAGCGATGCCAGTCGAGGCTTCTGTATCTGGCAGCACACCCTGACCCAGGCAGAACAATTACCGGAAGTAATGGCACGGGCATTCCAGCTATTGCAGTCCAGCCGCCCCGGCCCTGTCCATATCGAAATCCCTATCGATTTATTCCCGGCTCCTATGTCCGGCAAGCTGGACGATTACCGCGCGGCACCCAATGCCATGGTACCGGCAGCCAATGCGACAGCTATCGCGACTGCTTCCCAGTGGCTGCAAGCTGCCGAACGCCCGGTGATTCTGCTGGGCGGTGGCGCGCAATCTGCTGGAGAGGCGGCAACACAGGTATCAGAAAAAATTGCAGCTCCAGTCTTCCTGTCTCTGGCGGCCAAAGGCGTTGTCGATGAAAGACATCCTCTGTGTGGCGGAGCCAATCTCAGTTTTGACTGCGTGCGTGAGCGAGTGGAAGCTGCCGATGTGGTCTTGGCCGTTGGCACAGAGCTTTCGGAAACCGATCGCAATCTGGTGAAAGAGGATTACGCTTTCTCCGGCAAACTGATCCGCATCGACATTGATCCGGCTCAGCTGGTATGCAATGCCCAGCCGGACCTGGCCATCTGCGCGGATGCAGCAGAAAGCCTTCAGCAATTAAGCGAAGCCCTGGTTCAGTGCGAAGAGAGCTCAAAACAGCGCGCAGAAGAGGAAGTTTCACAATTAATCGGTAACTGCCGCAAAGAATGGTGGGAAGGTTCTGAGGAGCGCTTCCCTTGGGTTGAAGCTCTGCGCGAAGCCCTGCCAGATGAGGGAATTCTGGTTACCGACTCCACACAACTGGCCTATAACACTAACCACGCCTTGCCGCTGTACCACCCTCGCAGCCATATTACCTGCACCACCGGTTATGGCACGCTGGGCTTTGCCCTGCCCGCCTCGATCGGGGCCAAGTTATCCAGCGAGCGGGATGTAGTTGCCTTGATCGGCGATGGCGGCCTGATGTTTACTCTCGGTGAGCTGGCCGTTGCAGTAGAACAGCAACTGCCCCTGCCAATACTGGTTTGGAACAACAGCGGATATGGAGAGATTCGCGACTTTATGGATGCCGCTGAAGTACCTCAAGAAGGTGTTAATCTTCGCACTCCGGATTTTGTCGCACTGGCAAAATCTTTTGGCGCTGAAGGTTGTCGCATCGACAAACCACAGCAATTAGCTACGGCAGTCGCAGAAGCCCTGCAACGCAAAACACCAACAATTATCGAAATCACCGCCCCTTGAACTGGCGCGAAGCAAACGGAAGCGTGACATGACAGATTTCAGCAAGCTGCATACCGACAAACTGTTTATCAATGGTGAGTGGCGCGAGCCCCTCGGCACCAGTTCCCATCCTGTGATCAACCCCGCCACTGAAGAAATGATTTGCCAGGTGGTGGAAGGCTCTGCTGAGGATGTGGATATTGCCGTTGCCGCTGCCCGCAGCGCCTTTCGCAAGTGGCGCCATACCAGCGCAGATCAGCGCTCAGCCCTGCTGAATGCCATTGCTGACGGAATGGAAGAGCGCAAGGAAGACTTGATCCAGGCGATCTCACAAACCCTGGGTTGCCCCGCCCATATCACCCGTTGGTTGCATGTGGATGGCCCTATCTACGCCATGCGTTACTACGCCGGTCGCACTTCAATCATGGAAGAGACCGAAAAGGCGGCCCACTCGGTATTAATCCGGGAGCCGATTGGCGTGTGTGGCTTTATTACCCCTTGGAATTACCCTCTGCACCAATTTGTCGGCAAAGTGGCCCCGGCTCTCGCAGCAGGCTGCACCATGATTACCAAGCCTTCGGAAACCACTCCGCTACAGGATTTCGTCATGGCGGAGATTATCCAAGCAGCCGGTGTTCCTGCGGGCGTATTTAACCTGATCCCCGGTGCTGGCTCAGTCGTCGGTGCAGAGCTGTCATCCCACCCGGGAATCGATATGGTGTCCTTTACCGGCTCCACCCGTGCAGGCGTTGAAGTTGCCAAGGCTGCAGCGCCCACAGTTAAAAGGGTAACCCAGGAGCTGGGTGGCAAATCGCCTCTGATTATCACCCCGGATGCGGATCTTAAAGCAGCAGTTCGCTGGGGCTGCGAAGATGTATTTATCAACAGTGGCCAAACCTGCACCGCACTCACCCGTATGCTGGTTCCCGCTGAGCACTATGAAGAGGCGGTGGAAGTTGCCAAGCAGGTGGCTGAAGAAGTGGCCATGGGCACTGATGCCAATGCCTTTATGGGCCCGCTGTCCTCTGCGCGACAACTCGAAATAGTGCGCGGCTATATCAAAAGAGGGATTGAGGAAGGCGCCCGCCTGGTTGCCGGTGGTCTGGAACTCCCGGCAGAACTGGATAAAGGCTTCTATGTGAAACCCACGGTATTTGCCGACGTTCACAACGATATGGCCATTGCCCGGGAAGAAATCTTTGGCCCGGTGACCTGCCTGATCCCCTACAAGGATATGGATGAAGCCGTCGCCATTGCCAATGACACCGAATACGGTCTGTCCAGCGGCGTATGGGCTAAAGACGCCGAAAGCGCCATGCCTATCGTTCGTCGCATTGAAGCGGGCCTTTGCTTTGTCAACGGCGGTGAGTTTAACTACGACGCCCCCTTCGGCGGTTACAAGCGCTCCGGCAACGGACGCGAGTTTGGTGAGGCCGGTCTCGGTGAGTTTATCGAACTGAAATCCGTGCAGCTTCCCGCATAAACTTCTGCACCGCCCTCTAATGGGGGCGGTACTGTTGACTGCTAATCCCCTCCCCGTTATCTTTGCTCGCACATCACGAGAGTGGCTGACGCCAACGCCAACCTGCCGACCGGGGCAAGGTGGTTCTCTCTCTGCGGCACACAAGGCCTGCGGGGAGGATGGGGCTCTACCAGAGCAAACCAACCGGATTAGCGAACATCACTTCGCCGCTTCCACGTCAGTCCTCCATAGTTTTACCATTGGAGGGACCATGTCCGAATCACCGTTTTCCAGTAAAGACATTATCGAAATTCAAATTGCCAGCCAAAGAAGCCACACGGCAGTACGCGCGGTGAGAAGAGGTGATCGTCAGTTGTTGTGGCAACTACTGTTCGACACTGCCGAAGAGGCATTAAAATTTGCCACCAGTTGCCGCGCCAGTGAGCACCCTATTTCGGCCCATGAGGCCTGCGAACTGGCGGGATAAAGTAGAACCAACAGGCGCCGCGAGCTCGCGCCCGTTACCCTGTGCCAAGAGCACCCGACAGGAGCTAAAAACAATACCATGTCAAAGCCAGAACAATTCTTTGAGCACCTGCGCAGCGAACTCAAACAGATCGATGCAGACGGCCTGTACAAACGCGAGCGGATCATTACCTCCCAGCAGGCCGCTGAGATCCAGGTGAACAACGACACCCAGGTACTGAATTTTTGTGCGAACAATTACCTGGGCCTGGCCAACCACCCGGACTTGATTGAAGCGGCTAAAGAGGGGCTCGAACAGTACGGCTTCGGCATGGCATCGGTGCGTTTTATCTGCGGCACCCAGGACATTCACAAAGCGCTGGAATCGCGCCTGTCTGAATTCCTGGAAACCGAAGACACCATTCTTTACACCTCTTGCTTCGACGCCAATGGCGGCCTGTTTGAAACGCTGCTGGGCCCGGAAGATGCCATCATCTCCGACTCCCTCAACCACGCCTCCATCATCGACGGCGTGCGCCTGTGTAAAGCCAAGCGCTACCGCTACGCCAACAACGATATGGCGGAACTGGAGAAGCAGCTACAGGCCGCAGACGCCGCTGGCGCCAAGACCAAACTGATCGCCACTGATGGCGTTTTCTCTATGGACGGAGTTATCGCCAACCTCAAAGCCGTGTGCGACTTGGCCGACCAATACAATGCCCTGGTAATGGTGGACGACTCCCACGCAGTGGGCTTCCTCGGTGACCACGGCCGTGGCACCCATGAATACTGCGATGTGATTGACCGCGTCGATATTATTACCGGCACCCTGGGCAAGGCCCTGGGCGGCGCTTCCGGCGGCTTTACTTCTGGCCGCAAGGAAATTATCGATATGCTGCGCCAGCGTTCGCGCCCCTATCTGTTCTCCAACTCTGTAGCCCCGGCGATCGTCACCGCCTCTCTGAAAGTGTTGGATATGCTGACTGAAGGCGGCGAGCTGCGTGAACAGCTGCGCGACAACTCCGCATACTTCCGCAAGCGTATGTCCGAAGCCGGCTTTACCCTGGCTGGTGCCGACCACCCGATCATCCCGGTGATGATTGGCGATGCTGCCCTGGCGCAGAAAATGGCTGACAAGATGCTGGAGCGCGGTATCTACGTAGTGGGCTTCTTCTATCCGGTAGTGCCCAAGGGCCAGGCCCGCATCCGCACCCAGATGTCCGCCGCCCACACCCGCGAGCAGCTCGACCAGTGTATCGATGCCTTCATTGAAGTTGGCCGCGAACTGAATATTATCTAAACCAAACAGCGGTGCTGATACGGTAATTCTCACAAGGAATTCACCGGAGCGGCACCGCGCCCTGCCATTTGTAGTTTTAAAAACAATGAAAGCACTATCCAAGCTGAAATCTGAAGTGGGAATCTGGCTTACCGATGTGGAAACCCCCACACCAGGCCACAACGACCTGCTGATCAAGATTCACAAAACCGCGATTTGCGGTACCGACATGCATATCTACAACTGGGATGAATGGTCTCAAAAGACTATTCCTGTCCCTATGGTGGTTGGTCACGAATATGTGGGTGAAGTTGTCGGTATGGGACAGGAAGTTGCAGGTTTCCAGGTGGGCGACCGTGTTTCCGGTGAAGGCCATATTACCTGCGGCCACTGCCGCAACTGTCGCGCCGGCCGCCGCCACTTGTGCCGCAACACTTACGGTGTCGGTGTCGACCGCCCCGGAGCTTTTGCAGAGTATCTGGTAATCCCCGCGCTCAATGCCTTCAAGATCCCGGATAATATTTCTGACGATCTCGCCTCTATTTTCGATCCCCTCGGTAATGCGGTACACACGGCCCTGTCTTTCGACCTGGTAGGCGAAGATGTACTGATTACCGGCGCCGGCCCTATCGGTATTATGGCTGCAGCAGTCGCCAAACATGTTGGCGCACGCCATGTAGTTATCACCGATATCAATGAATACCGCCTGGACCTGGCACGCAAGATGGGCGCTACCCGCGCCGTAAACGTTGCCAAGGAAAACCTCAGCGATGTGATGAACGAGCTGGGAATGAGCGAAGGCTTTGATGTTGGCCTGGAGATGTCCGGCGTACCCGTCGCCTTCCGCGATATGATCGCCGCGATGAATCACGGGGGCAAAATTGCCATGCTCGGTATCCCCGCAGGTGAAATGGCGATCGACTGGGGGCAGGTTATTTTTAAAGGCCTGATGATCAAAGGTATTTACGGCCGTGAGATGTTTGAGACCTGGTATAAAATGGCCAGCCTGATTCAATCCGGCCTGGATTTAACCCCAATTATTACTCACCAGTTTTCGATCGATGACTTCCAACAAGGCTTCGATACCATGGGATCTGGTGAATCCGGTAAGGTTATCCTGAACTGGAAATAAGTCCCAATGGCTGCAGGTTTCCTGCAGCCATTCCTACCTACTTTTCAGCAATAATTTCGTACCCCTCCCATTTCTAGCACCCAGTATCCGCATACACTTCAAGCTAGACCGGTAATAAAAAGACTTCCAAAACTTCAATTATCTCAGGAAATTATATCTTTTGATTTAAAATAGAGACTCGTAAAATCACCTTAAGCTAATTTTTTCCATTATGAAATTTTCAAAAATAAGTTATATTATCTTCCCAATACGATAGAAAAATTTACATATGGATCTCATTCAATCAGCATCTGGAATAATCAGCCTAAGAATCCCCACCCTTATTTAAGGTAATCGAAGCACTCAATATTTCAGCTCTTTTCTACCAAACCATAAGCACTGCCCCGAACAGCCTGAGGCTAAATCATAGCCACAGCAACCGTTACCTCCCACCTCAACAATTCTCTCTAAATTAGCATACGGAAAATATATTTACCTACTCCTGAAAAGCATGAGATAGTAGCCACAGTGCTCACCTTGATATTTGCACAATCGTTCCAAGATATTGGAGTGTTATAGCTTTCTAATTGTGTTGATTTCGGGCAGCAACCATAATACTAACCAGGTAAATATTAAGTATGTTAAGAATTGAAGCTTTTAAACTGATAAGCTTAGCGGCAGTACTGTCAGTATTTTCTATGCCTCTACAAGCATATGAATATGTTGAGAAAATGAATATAACAAATGTGGGGGTCAGCAATACTTCAAATACATTTGTCGTGTATGTTGACCGAGAAGTTCCGGGTTCTGTTTGCTCTGAGACAAAGAGATTCAAGTTTTCCCTTGATGATGAAGATGCCACAGACATTGTAGTAACACTGGCTACTAGTGCATTCATCGCCAATAAACCAGTACAATTTCAGTATGATGTTGGGGAATCAAACTGCCTATCAAAGGGGCAATCAGCGGGTTTTGTTAAGCTGTTTCACGACTAAAGCAACCGTACAAAATATTACAGCCAACCACTAAAGCTGAGCTTCTAAGCACAACCTTACACCAACTAACATCAAAGGGAATAAAAGTAACAATGAAAAAAATATTCAACAAAAAAATTCTAGCCATTAGTGCACTAGTAGCATCCAACGCAGCTCAAGCCGCACTACCAAATACCGAGCAGACAATCACCATGATTGATATCCATAGCGATTATGCAATTATTTGGCTATCTACAGATCTATCAAGCCCGCCACCATCTTCATGCGCAGAGTACAAAGCTGTATCCTGTAATATTGGTGAGGAATTCTGTAGCCTCATGACCAGTGTGGCCCTATCTGCCAAGGCTATGAATAAGCAGGTTGAATTTGCATTTGATAATTCATGCAATGATGTGTTTGGTAACGCTTCCAGATTCAGGATGATGGATTAAAATATTTGATGTCTTTTTAGCGAAACAAAGGCACTTTCAGCAAAATCTTCATTTTAGATTTTCTGCAGGTGCCTTTGATATCATCTTTTGAGTAAAGACATACGTAACCTCCCATAAAATAAAGATTTAACGAATTTTATTCGACATATTAAAAAGCAAAAAACAACCTAACTTTACCCACTATTGCTATATTAACAAACCCTAAAAAATGAAAGATTGGACACTCATTAACAGCGACAAATTTGGACCCATATCAAAAATTGTGGCAGTTTTTCAAGTTGGGCCACCACTTAAGGATTTAGCCATCCCTTGCATAAAAATAAAAATTCTTGAAAATAAGAGCGGAAAATTTATTGGCACCCCAAACATTGCGGTAATGGGTCAAGATGACCATCCCCAATGGATCAGCGGCTTCGGAGAAACGCCGGAGGCAGCATTAATAGATACTCTCGAAGAATTTTATAACACAGCCAAAAAAGTTAGCGAAGAGGATTTTGTCTATAGTAAAAGTGATGATTTTCTTTAATCCGGCCAAATAATGAACCGTCAAAATCACCTTTTGATTGAACTTCCCTGCCTCAACGTTATGTGTAATTAGATACCAATGGATAAGCAAGAAAAGCTATTAATTGAAATTAGAGATGAACTTAAAAATTTGAATGTACAAATAAAATGGGTTATAGAAAAAGCAAAAAATGCTGAAGAAAACGACAGAGGAAACGAGGCACACATCCAAACTATCGTCAACCCTACAAGAAAGGGAAGACAGTGGGACATTTTGGGGGAGCCCTTATAATTTTAGGCTTGACTGCTTATGCTTTACTTTCCAAATGAAATATAACCACCTAATTAAGTCCATATTCAAAGGCCTTAAAGCCGACTAACCCTCCGACCCTGATTATTGAAGGGCTTATACAATTACGAAAAACCAGTAAATAAAGATATAGCAGTCACCCAGTATTATGAAATATGAAAACTGCAATATATTGAGAAACTTTTGGCTATAAAATATGTGCCACCGACACCTCACAATATAGCTCAACAGGAAGCTTCGAACGATGTTCCCACTTAAGAAATTCTGTTTATCGATTTATAGCTTATAATTTGAGCGAACATGGTAAGTTACTCCGCATCTAATTTTTTACAGATAGCCTTTATCACCCTATCGACTCTAGGTATTGCATTACTTTGGGCGCAAAACCGCTTTACAGCAATCCGATACTTATTAGGCGCCACTGCATTATTGATGGTATTTAATTTTGTAGAAGAAACGAAAGTGGTTAATCTTGGCTATTTAATCACGCCTTCGTTCTCATTATTGATGGGCCCATTATTTTTTGCTGTGGTTGCACAATTAATATCCACCAATTATCAACAACAGCGTAAACACTGGGTGCACTTAGTACCAGCAGCAATCAGTTTATTATTTAATCACTGGCCCCAGTGGGTTTTAGCGGCCGGTACTTTAAGTCAGATTGTTTATTTCTCATTAAGTATAAAAGCGCTTATTCGATATCAACATATCTTGCCCCAAAACCGCTCCGATGCTAACAAATTGAGAGCTGATTGGGTTAAGCGTATCCTATGGGTTCTGGTTGGCGTTGCACTGGTGGATGCAGTGCGGCATAACTTGCAACCTTACTTACCCATTCCTCTTTTGCTCAGATGGTACCTTGTTATGCAACTGAGCTATTTTTTGATTGTTGCTTTGCTTGTAATTCGCGCGGTTAGGGAACCGCAGCTATTTGCGGGTTTAACCGATGGTGAACAAGCGCTGGGCTTATCCGTAATAGAGGGTTGTGACAAGGGAAAGTGCAAAGCTGACGAAACGACTCAGGCGGATACGCTTTTCGAGGAGCTTAACAAACAGGTTCATAGTCAACAGCTCTATCGCCTACCAAGGCTATCCCTCCGGGACTTGGCACAACATACAGGGCTTGGAGAGAAAGATATTTCCTGGGCCATCAATCAGGGCTATGGCGGTAACTTTAATGACTATGTTAATGCCCAACGTTTGGCAGATGTAGTTTCGCAACTTGATTCAGTAAAAGAGAGTGATTCGGACAAAAAAGTTCGTCTCCTCGATATTGCACTTGAAGCGGGCTTTAACTCTAAATCCAGCTTCAACAGCCTGTTTAAGCGCCACCTTGGGATGACTCCTAGTCAGTATTTAGCAGCAAAACCTCAATAATGGTTACTTTGGACGTGCAAAATCTGGATTTCGGACGCTAGAAGCTGATAATTTTGGCATTTTGGCCTCTTTGATTCAAAAGAGGTCATTATGAGGTTTTCTTCCTATTTTGCTCGTTCATGGAAAGCAGCGGTAGCTATTTTAGTGTTCATTAGCGTTGCTGCGCTCGGATCTTGGGGATGTGCATGGTACTTCCCTCCCTCTTCCTACGGGTTAGCTGAACAGAATGCTCGCATTGTAGTTACCGATATCACAGTCATCGACACCCAGCATAATACAGCCGCAAGTAACCAAAACCTCGTCATTCAAGATGGAAGAATTACCCAAATAACTAGCGATGTAATACTTGAGATTGAAGGCGAGCTGAGGATTAATGGCCTGGGTAAATATGTGATGCCAGGCTTAATCGATATGCACAGCCATGTATGGGGTCGGTCCGATCTACTAGCTATGCTTGCGCACGGCGTCACTCGCACAAGAGTTATGGCTGGCAATTCCCCTCAGCGTATCCTTAAAAAATGGATCGATACTGGGAATATAGCCGGCCCTCATATTGTGTTATCCGGTGCACCTGTTAATCAACATTCCCACTATGCCAGTGGCCGACACCACAAGTTTATTGGTAGTAAAGAAGAGGCTCGCCAGCTGGTTCGCCAGCAATATCAGCAGGGGTACCAACAAGTTAAAGTTTATGACGGCTTATCCCGTGAGGTTTTCTTCGCTATAGCTGATGAGGCGCAAAAGCTCGGCATGCCTTTAGCTGGCCACCCGCCTTTTGGTATTACTCTCAATGAATACTTATCGGCTAAACCGCAGTCATTAGAGCATGTGGAAATGATCTTTCAGGCACATTTGAACTACGATTATCAGCAGGAGAGCTTCGATGAAATTGTGCAGCAACTATTAGATAGCAACGTACCAGTTAGCCCTACATTAATCGTATATGACAACGTAGCACAGGTCGCGCAGCATGGGCCAGACTACTGGCACAGCGTAGCTGATGATCTCGAGCTCAATCACCCCGCGATAAAAGCAATGGGTGAGCAGAAGGTTAATGGGATACATAGCGCTAAAGCGCAACAGGATTGGCAGGGTAAATCCAACATTTTCGGAGATATGGCCAAGCAGCTAAACCAAGCCGGTGTTGAGATACTGATAGCATCAGACGGAGGAACCTTCTATACGCCCAACGGCTTGGGCACTATTCAAGAAATGCAACGATTAGTGGAGGTGGGGATTCCTGTTAAAGATGTATTGCGAGCAGCAACCCATCATCCAGCAAAAGCATTGGGCATTAACGATAAGGTGGGCTCAGTTTCCACAGGCTTTAATGCCGAACTATTATTGCTCGAAGACGATCCACGAGAAAACTTGAACACACTCACCAAGCCCCTAGGGGTAATTTTGGATCAGAGCTACTACGATAGACATAGCCTTAGTGAAATGAAAGAGCTAGCCAAAAGCACAGGATCGAAAAGTAAATTCTATTTTTGGTGGATTGTGGATAATTATATTTATTAGCAACGATACCAATTAAATAAACTAAGAATGTAACCCACAAAAGAGAAAGACCAGCCGAATTAGAAGGATATTACTTGTAAATGGGTAGAGTCTCCCCACAAAGTTAAGGTGTCCAAACCTACCAATAACTTCACTCAGAACTATCTAATTCGGCTAGTAAGCCATACAAACCTCGAACCCGAAGTTTAAAAATAGATTCTTCAACCTGAGGCTTACTACCAGTGATTCAATGAGTTCGAAGTGAAAATTTACAAAATATAGGCACAAAAATGATCTTATTGGATTTTATTAAGTTTGTTTTAATATCAAAGCTACGTAAAATCGATGGATATGTATCGGCATATAAAGTTTACATGAATGAGTCTCTATGAGGTTCAAGTAAGCTACAAGAGAGACCTAAGAAGTCTGAAAAAGACTCATCTACTTAAAGGAGAACGCTAGAGCAATATAAGAATAAGTAAAAGGCGCTGACCCAAGGTGCTACCAACACCAGGGGCCAGCTAACCAAATTGATACAGACACTATCAAAAGTCGAGTAGACCAAAGGAACTTCCCCTTCAGCCTCTCACAGAACCGTACGTGAACCTCTCAATTCATACGGCTCTTCGTATTCAGCACATTTTCAATCTTCCCATTCTCCAGTGTGCAAACAAGCCACGCATTTGTTGACGAACCTTTCCAATAAAGACCCAACTCTTGAAACAGCTTCGCTTCAGATGCTTAAACTTCTTCCTGGCCCAACGCATCAGCGTTTGGTCAAGATACTTCTGAAGTCGATAAACACCATATTTCCGCCCAAAGTGACCGTAGTAGTTCAGCCATCCTTGTATTGCTGGATTAAGTGCTTGTGCCATCTCCGACAGTGATCGATCCACCCAGTTAATCACACGCCATTGCCTAACCTTATCCTTGATCCTCTTGAAAGCTTTTGGGCTCATTGATGGACCAAAGGCAGTGAAGGTTTGTCCATGGCGATTCTTTGCTTTCCTGGGACCAAATCGATAACCCAGAAAGTCAAAATGGATCACAGGGTGGTTGTCTTTGCGGTTGCTGTTCTTGCAATAAACCTTGCGGGTTTTCTCTGGATGAGCTTCAAGCCCGCAGGTAGTCAGGCGTGCTTTTAGAGCCGCCAGTAAGCGATCCGCCTCTCGAGGATTACGACAATGGTAAACAGCATCATCCGCGTAACGCTCAAAAGGAATATCTCTGTGCGTTCTCACCATCCAGGCGTCCAGCGCGTAGTGCAAAAACAAGTTTGCCAGTAGCGGGCTGATTACCCCCCTTGTGGAGTACCTTGTGTTCGCTCTTCAAGCTGTCCGTCCCGATGTTGTACTGGAGCCGTTAACCAGCGCTGTACATAGAGTCTGACCCACCGATGATTATTATGTTTATCTAATGCCCTCAGCAGGAGTTCGTGATTAATATTGTCAAAGAAACCTTTGATATCTAAATCAACTACCCAGATTCTATCCCAGCATCGTTGTCGAGCTCGACGCACTGCGTCTATAGCAGATCTGCCTGGCCGATAGCCGTAGGAGTCGGGGTGAAATACCTTCTCCAATTCTGGCTCCAGCAGTTGCTTAGCCACCATTTGTGCAATGCGATCTTCGATTGTGGGGATACCCAGTGGTCGCAGGCTGCCATCGAGTTTCGGAATATCCACTCGTTTGACGGCTGATGGAAAATAGCTGCCAGATGACATCCGATTCCATAGCTTGTACAGGTTTTTGGCGAGATTCGATTCATATTGCTCTATCGTTATCTCATCAATCCCCGCTCCGCCGCCATTGGCCTTGATCTGCTTCCACGCTTCCCAAACCGCTCGCTTGGGAATATTGAATGGCTTTGCGCTAATCGTTAATTCCTCCCCATCTGGGTTGATTACACGGTTAGTCGCCGAATACGACAACCCCTTCGCTCCACGTCCATTACAGCCGCTTCTCCACTACTACGGGTTGTTCCGCCCCTGTGACCAGTCTTGGTACTCAACGTCTTGCAGGGCCTCTACTTGACGCTCTTCCTTAACACCTGGACGACAGGTTCTCCTGTTCCACCCAAAAGCCTGTTGTGTGTTCACGCCACCTCTATGCCGGATGCCACTCGGTCGGTAAACAGGTAACCTCCAAGCTTATCCCCGCACTTAGCCAGTGCACGGGTTTTGACATCATCTTGGTAATACGCTTTCGACACCTCATCAGTGGTTCATTTGCATTCGTCTCTACACAACATACCTGACGTATCTCGTACGCCTTTTCCTCAAGCGCTTCTAACCAAAGCTCTTTACTCCGATCACCTTGAGGGGGTTTGTTATCACTTCCTGCAAAGCGATAACGGAGGGCCGACCTCCATCTCCTGGATAGCACGTATTTTTTTTATTTATAAAAAAAAAAAAAAAAATACTCAGGACGCACTGGCTATATGCATCATACGCTAGATACCCGCTCGTCTTCAATAAAGTGGAGTACATTCAGTAGCTTGGGGTGTGTCCCCAAGCTCTGGGAGCGTTGCGCTCGCCTTTCCTTCTTCTATGCTTATCGTTCTCGTGCGCCCCCTCTTCTAGCTGCTTCTTTCAATACCTTCCCAAGAGAACGCCCTTTCTTGTAGCTTGTATCAGTAGGAAATAAATATGTTGATATTGAAACGCCGAATAGGTGAAAACCTACGAATCGGCACCAAAGTTTCGGTTAAGGTATTAGAGGTTAAAGGCAATCAAGTGAAGATGGGAATACATGCCCCAAAATCCGTACCCGTTCATCGAGAAGAAATATATAGGCGCATCCAAAAGGAATAGATGGTGAACTGCCGAAGCCGTTGAGAAGCAAGTGTTCGGTCTTCCCAGCGGCTTTCCAATTAGTTTATGACCTTTGGAAAGGCCTCGGTTAGCTAAATACTTGCACAAACTAACCAATAACAACTGTCTCTATGTGATATTTTTCAAACTCCAATACGAACTGCACTCAACTGAAACCTTTACAGATGGGGTCATTGAAGGGCGTATTACATACTATCTGCTTGTATTTAGCATAAGCTTCTGCATTATAATTTCTGGAATGGGGATTCATAAAGCCATGAAGGTAAGTGGAATGATGAACCTCCACTTGCTCTTTCTGCTTCAACGTCTGCATGACCTCTGATACAGAAAAGTGAGGCTCCATCGCCGGGAATATCAAGCGCGTAAGAAATATAGGATCAATTTTGACGTAATGGCGAACTTGTGAACTATAAAACAAAATTGCCCCTGAAACATTACTCAAAGCTTGATGATCAGATAATCTCCATATGGCCGATGCACCAATACTAAAACCTACTAAACTCACATAACCAAATGATGCGCTGATTCTCTCTGATAATTTTTCAACGTATTTATCGAGCCCAACCTTTGATGTAAAGTGTGAATACGCCTCAACTTCACAATCGAAACTCATCAATTCTGAATTATACGGATCAACTATCTCTACACTACCAGGAAGATCAGCTGCAAATCGCTCTAACGCTTTTGTACGACCAAAAATATCTGAAACCAAAATCCAAACCATAGTTTATTTTTTTCATATAACAAGAGAGAAACGATACACCGACCAGTTATAGTTTAATATATGCATATTTATCGAGCTCGATACAGTATGTCGTAAAACATCGACCCAACAGCTCGGTTTTATGTACTGTTTTGGATATTCTTTTCAAAGCTCTGTATTCTGGCCTACTGTCAAGCAAATGACACACTATTTCTTTATGCCCCAACTCCTTAGCCCAACCGATCATTGTTTTGAATACTGAGAGTCCAAAACCCCAAAACTGTTGAGATATGACAACAGCCATCTCAAAGCCGCTATCGTCAGGTTGAATACCACACCACCCAGCTAATACTCCACCGATGTAAATTAGTCGAACACGGCACCCAGGCAGGGAGTCTACTTCTAACTTAAACTTGATCCACTCATTAATACTCTGGACATCAAAGTATTCATGTTTAATTAAGTGCTCCCTAAGT
This sequence comes from Microbulbifer sp. VAAF005, assembly GCF_030012985.1. Taxonomy (NCBI): domain Bacteria; kingdom Pseudomonadati; phylum Pseudomonadota; class Gammaproteobacteria; order Cellvibrionales; family Microbulbiferaceae; genus Microbulbifer; species Microbulbifer sp. VAAF005. The sequence goes on from NZ_CP120233.1 coordinate 1,456,491, forward strand.
GAATCCTCATTGAGTACAGCTAACAGCTTATCTCGCTTCACTTGGGTTAGCTCCTTAAACTCGATTCTACTCATATTAAAGTAATTTTGACCTTCTCGTTTTGGGGTGGCTTTAAAGACGAAATAGTTTTCGCCTGCTTTGTAAGTTACCCAAGAGTAATTGCGACCGAAAGGTAGGCGCCTATTCAATGGGGAAAATTTCTTTATTTATTTGAGAAAAGAATACAGCCGCAGTGCAAAAAAACACACAAATAGGACGTCAACTTCATCACTTTATTAGTCGCTACGGTTTGCTCTCTTGTACTTTTCCTGGTACTCGCGGCGCTGCTTAGTAACTTCATATAATACAATTCCAGAAGTTGTTCCGAGATTCAGGCTTTCAATCATTCCAAACATTGGAATAGATACGCAGAAAGCGCTATTTTCGACTGCAAGATCACTTATACCTCTAGATTCGTTACCAAACCAAACAGCCAGTTTTGGCTAAGTGTAATCAGCCTCATGCAATATAAAGTTGTCTTTTCCTTTTACATGGGGAGAGGTGACAATCGAGATAAATCTGTTTTTCGCCAAATGATCCAGGCATTCCTCGGTACTATCAAAACGCTTCACAAAACTCCACTTGATCGCAGAGACAGACGGTTTTGAGAGTGATTTCCTTTCTCTCATTTCCTGCCAGTCATCGGGTATTAGGTTACGTGGATCAACAATATACGTTTTTTCAACGCCCAACGCATTGACGTTTCTAATGACTGTTCCAATATTCTTAATATCCATTGGGCACTCGAGAACAGCTATCAGATTTTTACAGCGATAAGGCTTAATTTCATCGGCTCTTTTTCGAGCATCACTTTTATCAATTTCCATATTTTTGAAGATCCCAGGTAATTTATTCATCCCCAATACTTCAATTAGCCGATACCTTAGAGTTCGACTGAATTGACCTTTTAAGTGACACCCAAATTATAACTAACAAAAAGAGCAACCAAAGAATTAGCTGCCCAACAGGCAGCCAGTTACCGTGCTTTGCAGCTATGATTACACCTGAATCTATAGATACAAATGCCATAAGTAAAATGTAGAAACCACTATTTACCAGATAAAGTGGGAAAATAAACCGCCTAATTTTACGGACATATAAACTAATGATTGCAAAGAATGCACTGGCTATATAAGAACCAAGAGCGATCTTGATTAGTGTGGGATCATCACCACCAGATGAAAGTGGACGGAATAGTTCACCATCTTGCCTAACAGCCATAAACAGCTGATCTTGGGGTAGGAGAAATCCGAGCCCCGCCAATACAATGCTACAGAGAAGAATAAGATAGTCACGCATAGTCATTTAACATCTCGATAAAAAGTCAGAGCAGGCGATTCTTGTAGAAGCCCAGACATTTTGGGCCCTTTACTTAAATTGCATTACTATTTATTTTAATCGAATTAACCTCGAGAATTTAATACAGCCTCTTCTTTAATTCGAAATAATTCATCAAGGTATACGCCTTGCCGACAAATGGCTTCACCATTTCGATGCTTAAAAACTGGCCCTGGAAACTCCCTCTTAGCAAAAGTTTCATTGTACATGATAGTGCTGTATTCAATTACTGGGTAGAAATCGATATTTTCTAGCGGTTTGGGTTCTATTTCATATTCCTCATACTCAAAAGGAGTGCCACAATAAGCCCAGAGCCCTGATCTAGTCTTATCAACATCAAAGAATTGATATTTCTCATGGTATATCTCCCCATTATGCTCAGAAACAAAGAGAAGGACATATTTATATTTTGAGAATTTTGGTGTTCCGTAATGGTCATAAGCTTCAAACGATATCACATTTGAGGCATAGTCACCGTGTACTTTTTCAATAACTCTGTACTTTGCTTTGAAAGCTAGATCCATAAGAACAAAATCGCCATCAATACTGGGCTGGAACTCATAGAAGTCAATTTGCTCTCCAACAAATGAAAAAAATTGTACTTTCACTCTCAATTTTTGGAGTAGCACAAGCATTAAGTGAAGTCATCACTAGTAAAATAAATATATTTTTCAATCTACAATTCCTTTTATCAGAAAACATCCTGTGCACCCACGAAAAAGTGTAGCCACGACTCTTACATCGGGTATTTTTTTATTATGAGCTATCCACAGTCTCCCACTCTTCTAATATACTTGAGCACGGTGTTGCGACACCTGCCTCTAAAATGATATGCGCATTCGGAGTGAATTCGCCTGATCCACCCTTACCAACTTCATAGGTAAGGAAACCTTCTTTATATACGCACCAGCTCCAAAAGTAATGTTCTGCCCCATGAATCATCAACGATTCAATTCTCCAATCTTTAATTATGGGAAACTCAGCCTTGCCAGAGTAATCAGTCTTTATACTCATACGAGTACGCTCTTCACCGTACGGATAAGCTCCAGCAATTAAGGTGACAACAGCATCACTGACAGGGTTCCCAACCTCGTTGATTACCACCATCTCAGCCCTAGGCTGAATTGTTTTATTGATTGGATAGCAACCCGAAATTATAATAGCGAAAAGAATATAAATTATTATTTTCATACTAGATATCATAACGCCCACAGCTCATGTAGGTTTGTAGTGAATACTAAGACGAAACGGAAAAGCCATCGCTGCACCTACGTTTGTAATACACTATTGCCTTGTCGCTCAAAGTCATATTTTAGCCCCGGCGGCAAGGTGTAGTACCCGCTCCCATTAATTGAAACATACATTTTTTTGCCTGCAGCTTTTGGCTCCCAGCCTGAACTCAATGCAAATTCTACAGCCTCTCTTACAGACTTTGGTGACAGAGTAAAGTACCAACTACTAGCATCTATATACAATAGAGATTTGGTGTTTCTAGCAAGATGTACTCGAATATGAAATTCCTTGTATGGGCACAAAAAAAGATTCTCTTGATTAGCTACCCAGAAATAAATGCTATTTCCAATATGTAATTTTCGTTTGATTTTATTTGTCATGATTGTGCATTTTATTCATATGTTAGCCCTCAAACCACTATTATCTTGACTACTATTTCAAATGTAAATCAACTGCTCACATTTACCTTTCACTATCATTTCAATTAGATGTACATAAACGAGACCATCGAACCAAATAAAAAAGTATGATCAATATAACCACTATCAAATGTTGCAGATAGATAACCAACTCTTTGATTTTAAGATTATTACTCTAAAAATCTTAGCCTCTTCATAAATAACGGTCACTAAGAAGATCATTGAGCGGACCCACGCGCTTAAATCGAAAACTGAACTCGTTCAACTACCACCGCCAAGTCGCCGCAATATACGGCCCATGCTGAGTAATATCATAAGCAAAACGCCCGTCAGAAAGCCGATCGGAATAATCAATACTGTAATACTGATACCCAAAACGCAGTGAGGTGGTTTTCCAGGCGCGCCAGTCGAAACCGGCTAGTAGATTCCACTGTAAGTCATCACCCCCAGCGCCAAAGCCTCCCAGTTCCGTGCGTACAGCAATGGTTAGGCATTCAGTAATTCCGATAGCACCTCGCGCAGACAGTGTAGGTTCCCACCAACTCTGTTTGCCTCCAAGGCGATTCCTGAATTCGGGTCTGGGGCCTATATTAATTCCCGCTCGTGCTTTCACTTCCTGCTTTAATCGGTTCCAGCGCAAACCCGCTCCCACATCAACGAAGTACTTTCGCCCACTATTAGCCAGGTTCCCTTCTAAAATCCGGTAACCCGCCAGGGCATTTATCCAGCCCTGGCGAGCATCCACCTCTACATCAATATCTACATCGATATCCAGCTGTGGGTTTCGCGGCGGGGTTATGGTTGCTCCCTTATCCAATCTAAGGTGCACATAGTAGAGATCCGCAACTACCCCAAAGCGCCCTTTCCAGGCTTCCAGGCGCACAGAAAATGCAGCGTTGAGCAGTTCCAGGGTTTTGCTTAAATCCAGGTCTATATCGACACTGGTGTCAGCGACAGTGGAAGTCCCTTTAGTGCGAAGCGGGAGGAAAAGGTAGGGAGTGGCAAGGAAGCGCCAGTCATCGGGATCTTTGGAAGTTAGGCTGACAGCTGGTGCAGGCTCCGAACTTTGCGCAGCGGCGGTACAGGAGATAAAGCTACAGAGCGTTAGCGCCAATATTTGCCTTGCGCTTTTCTCTTTCGCCTGTCCCTGTTTCATAGCAGCAACCGCTCCAAATCATTCGAGGCTCCATAGAGCACCAATGAATAAGGATAGATAGAGCTGAGGGAAGTTTCAGAGTGAGGAAACCTGCGGCATAGGGGGAGGAAATACTGCCGGGCAGGTAAAACTACCCGGCAGTGAGAAGCGATTAGTCGTTCGCTTCAGGGCGCATATGCGGGAATAGGAGTACGTCGCGAATCGACGGAGAGTTGGTAAACAGCATTACCAGACGGTCGATACCGATGCCCTCACCAGCGGTGGGTGGCAGGCCGTATTCCAGCGCGCGGATATAGTCGGCGTCGTAATGCATGGCTTCATCATCACCGGCATCTTTCTCCGCAACCTGGGCTTTGAAGCGCTCGGCCTGATCTTCCGCGTCGTTCAACTCGGAGAAACCATTGGCTATCTCGCGGCCTCCAACGAAGAATTCAAAGCGGTCGGTGACAAACGGATTGTCATCGTTACGGCGAGCCAAGGGAGACACTTCGGTTGGGTACTCAGTGATAAAGGTCGGCTGGTCGAGACGGTGCTCTACAGTCTTCTCGAAGATCTCGATCTGTACCTTACCCAGGCCCCAGCTTTCTTTCAGCGGGATTTCCAGCTTCTCGGCTACCGCGCGGGCGGATTCGATATTGTCGATATCGGCCGCAGTGAGTTCCGGGTTGTAGTGCAGGATGGAGTCGAACACAGACAAACGCGCGAACGGCTTGGAGAAGTCGTAGCTGCTGTCCTGGTATTCCACAGTGGTGGAGCCCAGTACATCTTCACAGATACCGCGCAGCATCTTCTCGGTGAGATCCATCAGGTCGTTGTAGTCCGCGTACGCCTGGTAGAACTCAAGCATCGTGAATTCGGGGTTGTGGCGCGTGGACAGGCCCTCGTTGCGGAAGTTGCGGTTGATCTCGTAAACCCGCTCAAAACCACCCACAACCAGACGCTTCAGGTACAGCTCCGGGGCAATACGCAGGTACATATCGATATCCAGCGCATTGTGGTGGGTAACGAACGGACGCGCGCTGGCACCACCGGGAATAACTTGCAGCATGGGCGTTTCCACTTCCATAAACTGCTGGGCGTTGAGGAAGTCGCGGATGTACTCAATCACTTTGGAGCGCACGCGGAACACTTCGCGGGCTTCCGGCGTGGCGATCAGGTCCACGTAGCGCTGGCGATAACGCATTTCCTGATCGGCGATGCCGTGAAATTTTTCCGGCAGCGGGCGCAGCGCTTTGGTCAGCAGGCTGTACTCTTCACAGTTGACGTAGAGATCGCCCTTGCCGGATTTGTGCAGTGTGCCTTTTACGCCGACGATATCGCCGATATCCCAGGCACCGAAGCGCTCTTTAATATCTTTCTGTGCCGCTTTATCGGCGTAGAGCTGGATGCGGTCAGACACATCCTGGATCACCATAAAGGGTCCGCGTTTAGCCAGGATTCGCCCTGCTACGCACGCCCGTTTACCCAGTTCTTCCAGCTCCTCTTTCTGTTTATCGCCGAACTCAGCTTGCAGGTCGGCAGCGAGGTTCTCGCGGCGAAAACTGTTGGGGAAAGCATTGCCCTTCTCGCGCAGAGCGGAAAGCTTGGTGCGGCGCTCGGCGATCAGTTTGTTTTCGTCTTGCTGGATATCAGTCATGGTGATCTATCAGTTTTGTGATTGATATTGCCCCTCATCGACGAGGGGCGCGGTGAGAGTGGAGACTTTAAATCAGAGGCCGGCTTTGAGGCTGGCTTCGATAAATTGGTCCAGGTCTCCGTCCAGTACTGCCTGGCAGTTACTGGTCTGGACATTGGTGCGCAGGTCCTTGATACGCTGGTCGTCCAACACGTAGGAGCGGATCTGGCTGCCCCAACCGATGTCGGCCTTGCTGTCTTCCATGGCCTGTTTCTCTGCGTTGCGCTTGAGCATTTCCTGCTCGTACATTTTTGCACGCAGCATTTTCCAGGCTTTATCACGGTTTTGGTGCTGGGAGCGCTCACTCTGGCACTGCACCACAATATTGGTTTCCAAGTGGGTCAAACGCACCGCAGAGTCGGTTTTGTTCACGTGCTGACCACCGGCGCCGGACGCGCGGTAGGTATCTTCACGCACCTGGGATTTATCGATATCAATTTCAATATTGTCATCGATTTCCGGGGAGACAAATATCGAGCTGAAAGAGGTGTGACGGCGATTGCCGGAGTCAAACGGCGATTTGCGCACCAGGCGGTGTACCCCGGTCTCGGTACGCAACCAACCGAAGGCGTGGTCGCCTGCGAAGTGCACGGTGGCACTCTTAATACCGGCAACTTCACCCGCGGAAACCTCTTCCAGGGTGGTCTTGAAGCCGTGGGCTTCACCCCAGCGCAGATACATACGCAAAATCATTTCCGCCCAGTCCTGGGCCTCGGTGCCACCAGAGCCCGCTTGGATATCCAGGTAGGCATTGTTCTCATCATTTTCACCGGAGAACATACGGCGGAATTCCAAAACCCCTAACTGTTCCTGGAGGCCTTCAACCTCAGCAGAGACCTCCCCTACGGAGTCCTCATCATTTTCCTCAACCGCCATTTCCAGCAGCTCGCGGCAATCGGCGATGCCCGAATCGAGGTTTTCGATGGTATTAACCACCGTTTCCAGGGAAGAGCGCTCGCGCCCCAGATCCTGAGCGCGATTAGGATCGTCCCAAACGCTCGGCTCGGCCAGCTCCAGCTCTACTTCCGTAAGGCGTTCTTTCTTGCTGGCGTAGTCAAAGATACCCCCTAAGAACGTCAGTGCGCTCTTCAAGGTCTTTTAATTGATTTAGGAGGGGATTGATTTCCATGAACTTTGGTGTCCGGACAAAATAAAAAGCGGCGCGCATTCTACCGCAGCGCGCGGGGGTCCTTCCAGTCAGATAGGAGCTGATATGGCGGCAAATCCTCTACTAGGCGGTCTGTCCCGAGAGCTTTTCCAGAATTGCGCAGTCTGGGGACTCATTGCCGGCGCAGCTATCGGCAAAGGCCCGCAAGGTTGCGCGCATCCCCAGCAGGATCTGCAACTGCTCTTCGAGCTGCCCGAGCTTGTGATTGACCAGGTCTTTGGTCTCGCGGCTGTGGCGCTCCGGGTTATCCCGCAACCCCAGTAGCGCCCGGACCTCCTCAGTAGTAAAGCCGCAGGCCCGCGCGCGGCGCACGAAGCAGAGGGTTTCGACATCGGCAGTTGAGTAATCCCGATAGCCATTAGCGGAGCGGCCGGGCACCACCAGGCCAATATTTTCGTAGTGCCGCAGGGCCTTGGCACTGAGGCCCGAATTCTCTGCGGCCTGGGAAATGTTCACGATTACCCCACTTAAGGTTTCAACTCAGGCACTGTTGTCCCGACAGGCAGCAAACTGATACTGCACTTTCTCGGCGGGGCTATATCCCAGCTCAATTGAGGCATCCAGGGCATCCATACCGACCAAGTGCATCAGGATATCTCCAGTGGGTGCGCCACATACGGCGGGGAACATCCTGTCGGTGCGGACTCCACAGCGGGACTCCTGTACCTTCACCCCATTGTCACTCAACTTGGCCTGGCTCTGCTGAAGGGTCATACCACCCCCTTCGCACTGCTTGCTGCCACTGCCGCGGTAAATCCACACCATTTCCCCTGGCCTCATAGTCGCTGCAGGAGACGTGGGTGCGACTTCGGGTTCCGCCGCGCCGGGTGTGTTCTCAACCTCGTTCTCCATCGCTTTCTCCTCCCTCGACTGGCCGCAAGCCGCCACCGAGATAATCAGGGCCCATACCCATAAGAATGACAACCGTTTTTTCAGCACAGAACATCCTCCATAAAGCGATAAATAGCCGTGTCAGGATAACGCCAACCAGGCTCCCACCGATAGCATCAAAGTACCAGAAATCCGATTAACCAAACGCACATTTTCAGACCGCTCCAATAATCGACTCAAAGCCTGGCCGCCACTGGCATAAATCAGCAGGCACAACGCCTCCAAAAGCAGCAATATCGCCAGCAAGACTGAGAGCTGCGGTACCAGGGGTTTGGCATCGTTAATAAATGGCGGTAATAACGCAATAAAAAACGCCCAGCCCTTGGGGTTAGCCACAGCAGTGACAAAACCCTGTAGTGCCAGCGCTCTTCGCGATGGTCGGCTAGCATCGACCGTATCACCCTGATCCATCAGAGCCAGCTGCCCCCGGGAGCGCCACATCTGCACGCCGATCCAGGCCAAATAGGCGGCCCCGCAGTATTTGAACAGCTGAAATAAAGTCGGATACTGAACCATCAATACCGCAGCACCGAGTGCAGAGGTAATCGCCACCGACGCAACACCGATCAACTCCCCCACCATCATCCACAGAGTCTGGCGCACGCCCAGGGTAATTCCCAGACTGAGCGATAGCATCATGCAGAGCCCCGGTGTGACCGAGGCAAAGAAGCTTGCGGGAACAAAGAGTGCCAGTGTCGATAATTCCATTGATATTCCTAGTGGTGAGTACCGCTGTGGTTGCCGTAGTGACTGACCAGCATCCCCGCCAGCATCAAACCACAGCCAATTAACTCCGTGGTATTGAGCATTTCATTGAGGAATAGCCAGCCCGCCGCCAGGGCGAAAACTGCCTCCAGGCTCATAATTACGGTAGCGTGAGAAGGCGCGGCGTAGCGTTGGGCCAAGAGCTGGAAAGTAAACGCCAGTGCCGTGGAGAAAATCATCATATAGGCAATAGGCCAAGCCGCATCGATCGCCGATTGCAGTGTCGCCTCTTCGGTAAATAGCGAAGCTACAGCGGACAAAAGGCCACACACCAGGAACTGGATACAGGCCAGCCGCAGGGCATCGTAGCGTTTTACCAATCGATCCGCCGTCAATACCTGGATGGCAAAAACAAAGGCACTGGCAAATACCATTAAGTCGCCCACCAGCTGGGATTCTTCACTGAAGTCCGCCAGCCAATAGAGGCCAAACAAAGCGAGACCAATTCCCATCCAGGTCCAGCGGTTGGTTTTATGCCCCAGGGACAAACCGATCACCGGCACCAGCAGTAAATAAAAACCGGTAATAAATCCGGCGCGGCCGGCAGTGGTATAAAGCAGGCTCACCTGTTGCAGTGCCGCGCCGAGAAACAGCCAAAAACCCAACAGTGCGCCACCGGGCAGGCAGGCGCGCCAGGTGTGATTCACCAATTGTCCCTCGGCTTCACCGGGCTGGGCATCGCGACGGGAGGACAACCAGTAAACGATGGGAATCAGGATTAAACCACCGAGAATAAAACGCCATGCGTTAAATGCCAGTGGCTCAATATCCGCCATGGCAATCTTTTGCGGCACAAAGGCTACGCCCCAGAAAAGAGCGGCTAATAACAGTAGGACTTCGGCCTGAACTTGTTTACGTTTCACTACTTTTTACTTCCAAACAACTTGGGAGCCACTGCGAAAAACTTCCTGATTTCCCAGCGGCCAGAAATAAAGTAAACCCTATACCGCTTCTAACAGGCTCACCATTAATTGCAGGGATTCCCGCCCGCGAAATTCATTAACATCGAGCTTAAAAGCCAGGCGCACTCTTTCCGTGGGCTGCGGCCACTGCTCGGTGTCCACATTAAAAGCAATAGCATCCAGCGCTAATTGCGGTGCCTGGGGCGGCGCCACCACCATTTTTAAATGGCGCTCGCCGACAATGCGCTGTTGCAGCAACAGGAATTCACCGTCGAATACCGGCTCTGGAAACGCCTGTCCCCAGGGCGCGCAAGCGCGCAACATAGCTGCCGTGTGCAATGTGTAATCCCCAGATTCCAACTCACCGTCAGAGTCGATAACCGCGTGCAGCTGGTTTTCATTCAGGCGGTTGCGCACCACCTGCTCAAAAGCGTTGCGGAAAGCCTCCAGGTTTTCCTGGGGTAAGCTCAGCCCCGCCGCCATGGCGTGGCCACCGAACTTGCTGATCAGGTCCGGATGAGCGGCGGCTACGTCACTCAGGGCATCGCGAATATGCAGCCCGGGAATCGAACGCGCAGAGCCCTTCACCAGGCCGTTGTCACCCTCAGCAAATGCGATCACCGGGCGGTGGAATTTCTCTTTGATACGGCTGGCCAAAATACCCACCACACCTTGATGCCAGTTGGCATCGTACAGACACAAACTCCAGGGAATTTCGCCCTCCAGGCGCAACTCATCCAGGGCCGCCATTGCCTCCCGCTGCATCCCCTGCTCGATCGCTTTGCGATCCCGGTTCAGGGCGTCCAGCTCGCCGGCCAGCTCCCGCGCTTCACTGGGATCGCGGGTGAGCAGGCAGCGGATACCGGTGCCGATATCGTCGAGACGACCAGCCGCATTAATACGCGGCCCCAAAATAAAACCAATATCTGTGGTGGAGAGCCTGCGCTGGTCGCGCCCGGCAACCTCCATCAGGGCGGCAATACCGGGCCGGCAGCGGCCGGCGCGGATACGGGCGATGCCCTGGTGAACCAGAATCCGGTTGTTGTGATCCAGTGGGACCAGGTCGGCCACAGTACCCAAGGCGACCAAATCCAGGTATTCGGCCATATTGGGCGGGGCGATACCGCTCTGCTCAAACCACCCACTCTGCTGTAGGGCCGTGCGCAAACGGCTGAGCAGATAAAAGATCACCCCCACCCCAGCGAGATTCTTGCTGGGAAAGTCACAATCCGGCTGGTTCGGGTTTACGATGGCATCCGCCTGCGGCAGCTCACTTCCGGGCAGGTGGTGATCCGTCACAATCACTTTCATACCAGCAGCTTTTGCCGCTGCCACGCCCTCGATACTGCTAATACCGTTATCTACGGTGATCAGCAGATCGGGCTGATAATCTTTGGCTACCTCGACAATTTCTGGAGTCAGCCCGTAGCCGAAGTCAAAGCGATTCGGCACCAGGTACTCCACCCCCGGCGCGCCCATTGCACCCAGGGCCAACACCCCCAAGGTGCTACTGGTGGCTCCATCCGCATCGAAATCCCCCACGATAAGGATTTTCTTTTGCCCGTGGATAGCATCCACCAGCAAGGAAACGGCAGCCTCCAGCCCTCGCATACTCTGCGGGCTCTGTAATTGAGAGAGGCTGTGATCCAACGCTTCTTCGCTGACAATCCCCCGCCCCAACAGGACACGCTGCAATATTTTTGGTGTTTCAGAAGCAAAACGGCCAGTAGACAAATCCACTGGCCGTCGCTGAATTTTTGTACTCAATGTATTTCTCAGCAAACTAATAGCTAATCGGTTGCCGCTTATTGCACGACAGTGTGCCGATTAACTGCCTTCTGACAGCATCGTCGCCATATAGTCGTGTACTTGGGACAAGTTATTGGGCAATACCTTGAAGCGCTCCTCCCGCTGCCAGAGATCCTGCATATGACTCGGCAGAGGAATCTCTTTTTCTGGCAGGGCCTGGGCCACGGCATCGGGGAATTTTGCCGGGTGTGCGGTAGATAAGCAAACCATGGGCTGTTCGGTGGAGTGACGTACCTGTCTTGCGGCTTCAACCCCGATAGCTGTATGCGGATCGAGCAGATATTCGCAGGAGCTGAAAGTCTCGCCAATCACTTCAACCGTGCGCTTGTCATCCACACGGCTAGAGGAGAAAACTTCTCTCGCTTTGCCCAGGGCCGATTCACTCAAATGCATGGGCTGGCTGCGATCCGCCAGCAATTCAGCAACCGACGCGCCATCGCGACCGTAGAGATCAAACAGCAATCGCTCAAAGTTGCTCGACACCATAATATCCATACTGGGAGACAAGCTGTGCACCAGTGGTTTGGGAGTGTGGTCATTGCCGCTGATGCAACGATGCAGAATATCGTTGGCATTGGTCGCAATTATCAATTGGTCGATAGGCAATCCCATCTGCCTCGCCAAGTAACCGGCAAAAATATCGCCAAAATTACCGGTGGGCACAGAGAAATTAACGGTTTTATCCGGCGCCCCCAGGCGCAGGGCGGCATAAAAGTAATAGACGATCTGCGCCATAATCCGCGCCCAGTTAATGGAGTTAACCGCTACCAGGCGGCGTCCATCGGGCAGGAATGATTGATCGGCAAAACTCGCTTTCACCATATTCTGGCAATCGTCGAAATTACCTTCGAGAGCGATATTAAATACGTTATCCGACTGCACTGTGGTCATCTGGCGTCGCTGGACTTCAGACACACGGTTATGGGGGTGCAGAATAAAAATATCGATATTGTCGCAATGGCGGCAACCTTCGATCGCGGCCGAACCGGTATCACCAGAAGTTGCTCCCATTACCACCACTCTTTCACCGCGCTTTTTCAGCAGGTGATCAAAAAGTTGACCGAGGAACTGCAAGGCAAAATCTTTAAATGCCAGGGTGGGCCCGTGAAACAACTCGAGCACCCACTCATTCGTGTCCGTCTGCACCAGCGGGGCAATAGCCTTGTGGCGGAAGTGCTTGTAGGAACGTCCGATAATACCGCTCAGCTCTTCATCACTGAGATCATCCCCCACAAACGGCTGGATAATGCGAAAGGCCAGCTGCTCGTAATCGAGCCCCGCCATAGAGGCAATTTCCTCGCGAGAAAACTTCGGCAAAGTCTCGGGAACATAGAGGCCTCCATCGCTGGCAAGACCTGTTAGTACGGTATCGGCGAAGGAGAGAGACGGCGCGCTGCCGCGTGTGCTGACAAATTTCACAGTATTTCTTGGCTCTTATCGCTGGCTGGGGAGTTTATTGATTGGGGCACCGAGCCCGGGATTATGTCACTCGGCGCCCGCGGGGTTTATCCGAGGCTCTCGACACGAATCCTGACGACTTCACCTTCGACCGTTTCCAACGCCTCTATTTGTGCAACCGCTTGGCGGAGGCTGGCTTCATCGGCTCGGCTGGTCAAAATCACCACCGGGACAAGTGCCTCACCTTCAACCGGTTCGTGCTGGATCAGAGCCTCGATGCTGATGCCTTGATCACTGCAAATGGTTGCCACCTGAGACATGACACCGGGCTTGTCGTGGGCGGCGATACGCAGGTAATAACTGGTAATAACATCTTCTTCCGGCAGAACCTGGGTTCCCCCTTGGTTCGCAAGAGCGACACCCGCTGCCGGCACTCTGTGCTCCGGCTTGGCCTCAAGAGTGCGGGCCACATCAACAAGATCGGCAATCACTGCCGATGCCGTGGCTTCATCGCCCGCACCAGCGCCGTAATACAGGGTTGGTCCCACAGCATCGCCGCTGACCAGCACCGCATTCATAACGCCGTTTACGTTGGCGATCAGGCGGCGCTGGGGGATTAAGGTCGGGTGCACCCGCAACTCCACGCCCTTGCCGGTGCGACGCGCAATCCCCAGGTGCTTGATACGGTATCCCAGCTCATCGGCGTAGCGAATATCTTCACTACAGATCCGGCTAATGCCTTCGGTGTACACCTTGTCAAAAGCGAGCGGCATAGCAAATGCCAGGGAAGCCATAATCACCAGCTTGTGAGCAGCATCGATACCTTCCACATCAAAAGTGGGGTCCGCTTCTGCATATCCTAATGCTTGGGCCTGGGCCAGAGCTTCATCAAAGCTCCGCCCTTTTTCCCGCATCTCAGTGAGGATGTAATTGCCGGTGCCATTAATAATTCCGGCGAGCCACTGCACCTGGTTGCCCACCAATCCTTCGCGCAGGGATTTAATAATAGGAATACCGCCAGCTACTGCCGCCTCATAGGCAATAGTGACATTGTGCTTTGCGGCCAGCTCAAACAGCTCGTTGCCGTGTTCGGCAATCAACGCCTTGTTAGCGGTGACAACATGCTTGCCATTTTCAATCGCTGTGCGCACCAGCTCCTTGGCTACCGTAGTACCACCGATAAGCTCCACCAAAATATCCACGTTGGGATTATTGGCGACATCGAAAATTTCCCGGGTAACGTTTATCTGGCTGGTATCACAGTGTGCGTTATCGCGGCGCGCACCTATTTGTTCAATGACCAGGGCGCGACCACAACGGGCAGCAATTTCCCGTCCATTGCGCGCCAGTACATTCACCGTTCCGCTACCGACGGTACCCAAGCCACAGATACCAATCCGCACGGCACGGGGTGCCTTTTTTACAACCACCTGAGCCTCCGCCTCCGCAGTCTCTTCCACTGTTGCGCTCACAATGTTCCTCCGCGCAATTACCTCGGGGCAGCGAACCAGGCCGGGATCTATCCCCCGATGTGGCTCACTGTGCCATCACAGGAAGCTGCGCAATAAATGCAAATAAAATTGACAAAAGATCAACAACCTTACCGAGCGAAGCGTGAAAAAGTCAATATAATTGCGCCATAAAGGCACCACTTCCGGCGAGAGAGCAGTCGAAACTTTTGTCACCTAAAATCACTACTTGAAACCTATAGCGTCCTCAGTAGATGCTATAGAAGCATCTACTAGCATCAGGTAACAGCAACCTGCGAAATTGCATCCACCGCGCCTTTGAACAAAATAGGGCGCACTGAATCCGGACTCAGATAGTGGTCGAGTAATGAAGAAAACCCTAATCCTTTACACAGGTGGAACCCTGGGAATGCGCCGAAGCGAATCGGGCTATGTACCCGACGCTGACCTGGAAGGCGCACTGGGCCGCCTCTTACAAGATGTTATCGGCCAGCTTCCACAATACGATTTCCAGGCACTCGACCCACTGCTGGATAGCGCCAATATGCGACCAAAGGACTGGTATCACATTGCCAGCCTGATACGCGACAACTATAGCCAGTACTCAGGCTTTTTGGTGCTGCACGGCACCGACACCATGGCCTACACCGCCTCAGCACTGTCCTTTGCCCTGCAAGGCATAGAAAAGCCTGTAGTCGTCACCGGCTCCCAGATCCCTCTTCGAGAAATGCGCAGCGACGCCTATAACAACTTAATCGCGGCGCTACTATTAAGCGGCTCCGACGATATCAGGGAAGTCTGCCTCTACTTCAACGGCAAACTTCTACGCGGCAACCGCGCAGTAAAGGTCAGCTCCGGCTCATTAGACGCTTTTAGCAGCCCCAATTACCCCTGCCTCGGGGAAGTGGGTATCCAGGTCAATATCGATCACAACGCCCTGCTGGTTCCCACCGGTGAACCTCAGTTTCAGATTCCCGCAGACGCCAATGGCGGAGTGATTTTGCTGAAACTATTCCCCGGTATATCCCCCTCACTGATTGAGAAAATTTTGGAGAGCCGCCCCAAGGGCCTGATTATTGAAACATACGGCACCGGCAATGCGCCGACTGACGACAGTGCATTTACCGAGCAACTTGAGAAGGCTTCAAAGCTCGGCACTATCTGTGTAGCAGTGTCCCAGTGCTTGGAGCACCAGGTAGATCTGGGTAAATACGCTGCGGGCTCCGCCCTGCTTGATGCCGGTGTTATAGGTGGCCTGGATATGACTAGCGAAGCCTGTTTTGTAAAGCTCAACCACCTGTTGGCAATGGGCTATCCCGACAAGGAAATCAAAACCCTTTTGCAGCGCCCATTGTGCGGAGAATGCAACCACCCCGACTGATAGAAACTGGAATTATTGGCGAAGCCATATGGCTTCGCCCTTTATAAGGAACTGAGTGATTAACAGGGTTTGAAGGGACCCCCTCTATCCAGAAGCAAAATACCGATGAGCAACGATTTTTCGCAAAACCTCCGCCTTCTGTGCAGCTTCTACCCATCCATAGCCGAGGTGTGCCGGCGAATTGGGGTAAACCGTGCCCAGTTCAATAAATATCTCAACGGCAACACTCAACCCTCCCAGTATACCCTGGGAAAGATATGTCATTTTTTTGGCGTAGAGCCCCATGAAATCGTGATGCCCCACGAGCAATTCAGCCAAATTGTTCGCGTGCGCAACGCGCCCGTCTCCGACAGCCTCCCCGCCAGACCTTACAATCGCGATATTGATATTCTGATGCGGGAGTCCCAGGGGCGGGCCGATAAATATTTAGGCTTCTATTTCGAGTACCACTACTCCATGACCTTCTCCGACCATATTATTCGCAGCCTGCTGCATATTGAGTCGAATGGTGATGGGTATTATTTTCAGCGCTTCGAACGAATGCGCTACCCGGACAGGGACGAGTGGTATAAATCCCGCTATAAAGGCATGCTGCTCTTTCTTGCCGATCGTATTTTTTTGGTCGGCTATGAATCCTTGACTCACAATGAAATCGCACAAACTATTTTATACCCCACCTATAAAAGCCGAGTCAGCTATTTATCCGGATTAAAATTGGGAGCATCCGCCAGTGACAGGCGTGAGCCCGTCTGCACAAAAGTAGTTCTCGAATCTCTCGGTCGCAACATCAGCATAAAAAATGCACTGAAACTATGCGGTGTTTTTGGTCCTGAGTCCGAAGAGATCAACAGAAATATTCGCGAGAATATTCGCGCAACCTCTACAGAGGGGCCGCAGAGTTTCTTTGCGACACCACTCTAAAAATACTTCCCAATTAATTACTAAATTACCCCAACACGAGGCTTGCGGGAGGTGGGGATATTACCTCACCCCACACAGGCCCATACGATGAAGAGAAGAGAAACTGATGACCAACGATTTCCACACACTCAAACCAATGCCGGTTTTTAGTGCAGGTGCAGAAACCCGCTTGGAGAAAGACTTATTGGGTGAGCGCGAAGTACCGGCCGATGTCTATTTTGGCATTCAAACTTTGCGCGCTTTGGAAAATTTCCAGATTACCGGAATTACCCTGAACCACTTCCCCAATCTGGTAAAAGCACTGGCGATGGTAAAAAAAGCTGCGGCCAGGGCCAATGGACAGCTCGGCTACCTGGAGCCCAAACTGCAAGATGCGATTGCCACTGCCTGTGACGAGATTATCGATGGCAAACTGCACGATCAATTTTTAGTAGATATGATTCAGGGCGGCGCCGGCACTTCTACCAATATGAATGCCAATGAGGTGATTGCCAACCGCGCACTGGAATTACTCGGTCACAACAAAGCCGAGTACAAAAAAGTACACCCCAACAACCATGTAAACCTGTCGCAATCTACCA
Organism: Microbulbifer sp. VAAF005; assembly: GCF_030012985.1. NCBI lineage: Bacteria > Pseudomonadati > Pseudomonadota > Gammaproteobacteria > Cellvibrionales > Microbulbiferaceae > Microbulbifer > Microbulbifer sp. VAAF005. The sequence goes on from NZ_CP120233.1 coordinate 1,473,636, forward strand.
ATGATGTTTATCCAACCTCAATAAACCTGGCCATTCTGCTCAGCTACAGCGACCTGGTTCAGTCCATGGAGAGCTTGTGCGTTGAGTTCGACAAGAAGGCCAAAGAGTTTGCCTCAGTAATTAAAATGGGGCGCACCCAACTCCAAGATGCGGTACCTATGACCCTGGGCCAGGAGTTTGCCGCCTTCGCCGCCACTGTGCGCGAAGATGCCGACAGAGTTAAGGAGCTGGTCGCCCTATTCAAAGAGATCAATATGGGTGGTACCGCGATCGGCACCGGCATTAATACCGACCCGGAATATCGCCAGCTGGTTGTTAACGCGCTGTCAGAAATTTCCGGCATCGATTTTATCTGCGCAGAAAACCTGGTGGAAGCCACCTCCGACATGGGCGCCTTCGTGATGTTCTCCGGCGTCATGAAACGCATCGCCGTTAAGATCTCGAAAATTTGCAGCGATTTACGCCTGATTTCCAGCGGCCCTCGCGCTGGCCTCAATGAAATTAACCTGCCGCCGATGCAACCCGGCTCATCCATTATGCCCGGCAAGGTCAACCCGGTTATTCCCGAAGTGGTTAACCAGGTTGCCTACCAGGTGATCGGCAACGACCTCACGATTACCCTGGCTGCTGAATCCGGCCAGCTGCAGCTCAATGTAATGGAGCCAGTAATCGCCTTTAACCTGCTACAGTCCATGCGCCTGATGACCCAAGCCATGACCACGCTTGCGGATCGTTGTGTGAGCGGCATCACTGCCAACGAAGAGCACTGCCTGCAACTGGTTGAGAACAGCATCGGCCTGATTACTGCGGTAAACCCGTTTATTGGCTATGAAAATGCCACCCGCATCGCCAAGCAGGCACTAATTACCGGTGCCAGTGTGAAGCAGTTAATCCTTGATGAGGGGTTACTGAGTGAGGAGGAACTGAACGATATCCTCGCGCCGGAGAATATGACCCAGCCGAGAAAAGTAGAAATTAAAAACCCTGCTTAAAAACAAAAACCGGCGGCCTCTCGGCTGCCGGTTTTTTAGCTATCAGCCGGGCTTAAATTCCCAGCTCTTTAAGCAGGCGATCCGGTGGTAAGTAACCGGGAACGACCCGACCATCTTCCATCACGATAGTCGGCGTACCGCGCACATCGATAGCCTCGTTGCCCAACTTGTATTGAGCTGCCACCGGGTTTGTCTTACAGACATCCAAAGGCACGTTTTCACGGTTCTTAAGTGCAGTCAGCGTCTTGTTGCTATCTTCCGCACACCATGCAGTTGCCAGTTTGCGATATCCCAGGGAGTTAAGACCACCGCGCGGGAACGCCAGGTAGCGCACTTCGATACCGCGCTTGTTCAACTCGGGCACATCCTGGTGCAGCTTGCGGCAGTAACCGCAGTCCACATCGGTAAATACATAAACGCTTGCCTTGGTTTCACCTTTCGGGGAGAAGACAATCATATCCTCTGTATCAAGGGCGCCCATAACCGCAGCGCGGCGCGTCGCTCTACGCTGCTCGGAAAGGTTGGCAACACCGCCAGCCTTCACCTGGTAGAGATCGCCATAAACAAAGTGATTGCCATCAGCAGAGACGAACAGGGTCGTGTTGCCGTCATCGACATCCACTTCGTAAAGCCCTTCAATTGGACTCTCCCGTACCTCTCCATAGGTTGCTTTGGGATTACTCGCCTCAAGGCGTGTCTTGATGGTTTTAACAACGTTGGTATCGACTTCTGCCAACGCTGCAGAGCCCACCAGACTGAGTAGCGCGCCAGCGATTGCCAGCGGCTTCTTGATAAGCGTCATTACCAATTGCTCCTTAAATTCTCATTGGGCTTCGACTTAATCATCGGCCTTCAGCTCCAGCCAGTATGGCAGCTCTTTGCCGCTGCGAACCTAATTGGCACGTTTTAACATATCCAGTCACCTTGGACTACGCAAAACACCGCAAGACGTGAGCGCTTTAGCGAAATTGACTGTATCCCCGCGCCAGGGCAAGCCCGTGTCCATTTATGTCAGTTAAGGCAAGCAGACCCCATCTGGCACACCAAATAAGCTGCTCGTAACCCACATACAAAAAAGGCCGAAGCGTACGCTTCGGCCTTTTTCTGCGATCAAGGAGAGCTTAGTTGAGCTTCTCTTTGATACGTGCAGCTTTACCAGTCAGGCTGCGGAGGTAGTACAGCTTGGCCTGACGCACGTCACCGCGACGCTTAACCTTGAGGCTGTCAACCATCGGGCTGTGAGTCTGGAAAGTACGCTCAACGCCAACACCGTGGGAAATTTTACGCACGGTGAAGGAGGAGTTCAGACCACGGTTGCGCTTACCGATAACCACGCCTTCGAACGCCTGCAGACGCTCACGGTTGCCCTCTTTTACTTTTACCTGAACGATTACAGTGTCGCCCGGTGCGAAGGGAGGTACTTCGCTCTTCAGCTGTTCCTGCTCCAGCTGCTGGATAATTTTGTTAGTCATTTGGATCGCTCCCAAATACAGATTGTGTAGCTTCTCAGCTAGTTCACCGAACTACTCGCGCCTCCCGGCGAATTCGGCCTCAATTTTCTTCGAGCTTCTGTTCCCGCTGGATCTCATCCAGCAACAACTTCTGCTCATCGCTCAGCTCCAACCCTTTCAATAAGTCCGGGCGTCGCTGTTGCGTGCGCGCCAATGCCTGCTTCAGGCGCCAGCGGCGTATTCTTTCATGGTTGCCGGAAAGCAAAACTTCCGGTACCGCTACTCCCCGATATTGTTCCGGTCGGGTGTAGTGTGGGCAGTCCAGCAGGCCAGAGGAGAAAGAGTCCTCAACCGCCGATTGGTTGTGTCCAAGTGCGCCGGGAATCAAGCGGGTAATAGCATCCACCATCACCATAGCAGCCAGTTCGCCACCGCTGAGGACATAGTCACCAATGGACCACTCCTCGTCGATCATAGATTCGACGATACGCTCATCCACACCTTCGTAGCGCCCCGCCAACAACACCAGGTTGCCAGCTGCAGACAGCTGCTCCACTCCACCCTGATCGAGCTGTCGACCCTGGGGAGACATGTAGATACTGCGTACAGATTCACCATCTTCACCAGCCCAAGCTCGAGCAGCCTCGAGAGCCTGGTAAAGGGGCTCAGCCAACATCACCATTCCCGGTCCGCCGCCGTAAGGGCGATCGTCCACAGTCCGGTGCCTGTCACTGGTAAAGTCCCGAGGATTCCAACAGCGAACTTCTAAAAGGCCATCTTTCACAGCCCGTCCACTGACGCCATACTCGGTCAATGCGGCAAACATCTCCGGAAAAATGCTTACCAGAGCGATTCGTTTTGTCATCGCTCCTACGCCTTAAAAAGCCGGGTCCCAGTCGACGGTTATTACACCGACTTCCAGGTCAATATTGGTAATAAACTGATCAGGTAGATAGGGAATCAAGCGCTCGCGCTTATCCGCTCCACCGCGCACCACCATTACATCGTTGGCGCCAGTTTCCATCATGCGAGCAACGGTACCAAAGTCGTGATCTTCGCCATCGAAATGGCTGACAACCTTTAACCCTTCGAGCTGGTGCCAGTAATACTCACCATGCTCAAGCTCAGGCATCAGTTCACGAGCTACAGCAATATCGCGCTGGCAAAGTCGAGCCGCCAAATCGCGGTCATCAATGCCTTTCACATGTACGATCAAGCCCTTGCCGTGACGCTTACCAGCGTCAATTTCGAGAGCTTCCCAACCTTTCGGCCCCTGCAAGCGCCAATTAGGGAACTGCAGGATGTTGTCCATCGGCTCGGTATAGGAGTGAACCTTGACCCAGCCGCGCACACCATAAACGGTAGTAACGCGCCCAACCGTGACCAACTCTTCGGAAGGTTTTCCGTTATCTGTCACAGGAGCACCACTTACGCGCAAATTAAGCAGATTCTTTCAGAAGCTTGCCGACGCGGTCAGAAACCTGTGCGCCACGACCCAGCCAGAAATCAACACGCTCGCGATCAACACGCAGACGCTCTTCCTGACCACGGGCAACCGGGTTGAAGAAACCAACACGCTCAATAAAACGACCGTCGCGAGATTTGCGGCTGTCGGTAACGGTCAGATGATAAAACGGGCGCTTTTTAGCACCACCACGGGCCAAACGAATGGTTACCATGTAACTTTCCTATAGGTTCAACACTAGGCAACCGCACTAAGCAGTCACCACAACAACTTTTTACCGGCAGCAGGGCCGGCAGAAAGGCGGCGTATTCTAATGTACCACCCCAGATTTGTATAGGGTCGCCAAGCCGCCCGGAGAACTGCGGTTCTCTACTTCTTTTGAGGCCCGGTGGCAGGCCTCCAGGCATACCGCCCATACCGCCAGGCATACCACCGCCCATACCGGGCAGGCCGCCGAGGCCGCGCATCATTTTGCCCATGCCCCCGCCTTTGAGCTTCTTCATCATCTTGCCCATCTGCTTGTGCTGCTTGAGCAGGCGATTCAAGTCCTGTAGCTGGGTGCCAGAACCGGCAACGATGCGGCGCTTGCGCGAACCGTTAAGAAGGTCAGGGTTGCGGCGTTCGGCCGGAGTCATGGAGGAAATCAATGCATCCATACGCTTAAATTCTTTGCCCATATCGGCCTGTTGTGCAGCCTGCGCTACACCGCCCATGCCTGGCATTTTCTCCAACAGGGAGCCAAAGCCACCCATGTTTTGCATTTGCTGCAGCTGATCGCGCAGGTCTTCCAGGTCAAAGCCTTTACCCTTCTGGACCTTCTTAACCAGCTTTTCGGCTTTCTCTTTATCAATCTTCTGCTCTGCTTCTTCAATCAGAGACAGAATGTCACCCATACCCAGGATACGGGAGGCGATACGATCCGGGTGGAAGGTTTCCAGGGCGTCGGTCTTTTCACCAACACCGATAAACTTGATTGGCTTACCGGTGACGTGACGCACGGAGAGAGCGGCACCACCACGGGCATCGCCATCGGCCTTGGTGAGAATCACACCGGTCAGCGGCAGTGCATCATTAAAGGCACTTGCGGTATTTACCGCATCCTGACCGATCATTGCGTCGATCACGAACAGGGTTTCCGCCGGGTCCAACTCGCTGTGCAGCTCACGGATCTCATCCATCAGCTCGGAGTCCACATGCAGTCGACCAGCGGTATCCACAATCAGCACATCGGCAAATTGTTTGCGGGCAGCGTCCACAGCACCCTTGGCAATATCCAGCGGTTTCTGCTCAGCTGTAGAGGGGTAAAACTGTGCCCCCACTTCACCGGCCAAGGTCTCCAGCTGCTTGATAGCGGCGGGGCGGTAGACGTCCGCACTCACCACCATGACTTTTTTCTTTTCACGCTCCTGCAGGTACTTGGCCAGTTTGGCCACACTGGTGGTTTTACCAGCGCCCTGGAGGCCCGCCATCAGGATTACCGCCGGAGGTTGCACGGCGAGGTTGAGAGGCTCTGCAGCCGCCCCCATCACCTTAACCAGCTCATCCTGAACAATCTTGACGAACTGCTGGCCCGGGTTGAGAGCCTTGCTAACCTTCTGTCCTACCGCAGCGGTGCGCACTTGCTGAACAAATGCCTTAACCACTGGCAGAGCGACATCCGCCTCCAACAGCGCCTTGCGCACTTCGCGCAAAGTATCGCGGATATTGTCATCCGTAAGGCGCGCTTTACCGGTAACTTTCTTTAAGGCCGCCGATAAGCGGTCACTCAGGTTATCGAACATAAATTCGTCTCGATCTCTCCGTTTACGGACTCAACCCCAGTGCGGAGGGGCGCGAAATTAGGGGGAGCAAACTGCAACTCCCTCTCTGAGGCGCGGCAGTATAGCCCAGGTCTCGCCACAGCCGAAATATCGCAAGTCTTCCTTGTTTCAACTGGCTATGACACACTCCTGCCCTAACGCAATAATGAAGACACGGATTTACCCATGGCGGCTTTCGCCCACTGGACAGCTATCGCTCTCTACCTGGCCACAACCATAGTTGCAGGTGCGGCTCTGGCCCGAAAACAACAGCCGAATTCCAATCTGCTTCTCAGCCTTTTGGCGGGTGCACTTGTCACCCACGGAATATCCCTGGGACATGTTCTCTTTTCACCCGAAGGCTATCGCTTTGACCTGCTGGCAATGCTCTCGCTGATTTCTTGGGTAGTTAACTTTCTATTATTGATCCTGGCCGCTGGCCGGCCACTTACTCTACTTATTCTTATTTTCGCACCAGTGGGAGCCGCCACTGAATTTGCCGCATCCCATATTTGGGGCACCGTAACGCCACATCAACAGATCTCTACCGGCATTGCGGTACACGCTCTATTGTCTATTTCTGCCTATTCGCTGCTGACCCTGGCTACCCTTCAGGCGATCTATCTCTATTACCTTAACCAGCAGCTGCACAACCACAGGCCGGTAGGCGCCACCCGTCTTCTGCCACCATTGCAGAGTATGGAATCACTGCTGTTCGGCCTGATCACTTTCGGGCAACTACTGCTCACCGCCTCCCTGCTGACCGGTTTCGTCTTTGTTGGCAATTTGTTTGAAGAGGGGCCAATACACAAAACCATCCTCTCTATGGTCGCCTGGGTTCTTTACACCATACTCCTATGGGGACACTGGAGGTTAGGCTGGAGAGGCAATACCGCTGTGCGTTGGACCTTAAGCGCTTTCGCCGCCCTACTACTTGCCTATTTTGGTAGTAAGCTGGTTATGGAAGTCATTCTCCAGCGCGGGTAATCGAATATACGACTGCAAAGCTTGCGGAGGTCGGCAATATGTTCCAATATCTCCGCTTGGAAATAAAAAGAGTTCTCCCTTGAACGAGATGCCCATGGGCCTGCTATTCGGTTTGCTGGCCCTATTGATACTGATATCCGCCTTCTTCTCCAGCTCCGAAACCAGCATGATGGCGCTTAACCGCTATCGCCTGCGGCACCAAGCCAAAAGCGGGCACCGCGGGGCAAAGCGCGCCACCGAGCTGCTCGCACGCCCGGACAAGCTGATCGGCTCAATTCTAATCGGCAACAATCTCGTTAACGTTCTTGTATCCGTAATCGCCGGCTCAGTATTCGCGCAGATATACGGAGAAATACTCACCACCATAGTCTTAACTCTTGCCCTACTGATTTTTGCTGAGGTCACACCAAAGACTATTGCCGCTCTACACCCGGAAAAAATTGCTTTCCCCGCCTCATTTATTTTGCGCCCACTGCAATGGCTGCTCACTCCCCTGGTGCTGTTGATTGGTGGCATATCCAACGGCCTAGCGCGCATGTTGGGAGTCGAAACAAAAGCGAATAGCGAAGCGGAACACCTGGCCCCCGAAGAGCTCCGAACCGTTGTATTCGAATCAGGCGCCCTGCTTCCCAGCAAACACAAAGGCATGTTGCTCAACGTGCTGGACCTGGACCAAGCAACCGTTGAAGACATCATGATTCCGCGCAATGAAGTCATGGGCGTTGACCTGGAAAACAGCGCCGAAGAGATCCTGCAGCAGCTAGCGGAAAGCTCCTACACTCGCCTCCCCGTATATCGCGGTGACATCAATCGAGTAGTAGGCATACTTCACCTGCGAAAAGCGGCGCAAATACTGCGCGACGGACCGGAAAATTTAACGGCAGAGCAGCTCAACTCCTTCACCGATGAGCCTTACTTCGTACCCGAGGCAACACCACTCCCCACACTGCTGATGAACTTCCAGAAAACCAAGCGCCGCATGGGGCTGGTAGTTGATGAGTACGGAGAGGTAATGGGTATCGTTACCCTGGAAGATCTGCTGGAGGAAATTGTCGGCGACTTCACCGCAAGTCCAGTACCCAGCGATGACGAGGAGATAGTCGCCATAGAAGATGGCTGGTACATGATCGAAGGCGGCACTTCTATTCGCGATATTAATCGCACCCTGGGCTGGGAACTGCCCACTGATGGGCCAAAAACCTTTAACGGCCTGGCAATGGAACACCTGGAGAGCATCCCCGACGGTAATATCAGCCTGTACATCCTCAATTACCTGGTGGAAATTGAGGAGGTCTCAGACAAGATGATTACCCGGGCCAGAATCAAGCGAATCGATAAATAGCGCTACAACCGTTTATCACTCAACCTCTTCTAGCAAGCGCCTTACCGGCGCAAAGCTGGTGCGGTGTATTGGAGTGGGACCCTGCAACTGTAAAGCTTCCATATGCGCCTTGGTGGGATACCCTTTATGACCTGCAAGGCCGTAACCGGGATATTCAGAGTCCAGCACCACCATTTCCCTATCACGGGTCACCTTAGCCAAAATAGACGCCGCCCCAATTGCAGCGACACGACCATCTCCCTTTACAACGGTATCGCAAGGATAATCCCAGTTCGGTTTTTTATTGCCATCCACCAACACAAATTCAGGCTGCACGGATAGCTGTGCAACTGCACGATGCATCGCCAGTAAACTTGCCTGCAAAATATTTAGCTGGTCAATTTCCTCAACCGTTGCACGAGCTATGGAGTAACTGAGCGCTCGCTCACAAATCTCATCAAATAACTGCTCGCGCTTTTTTTCAGTCAGCTTTTTGGAGTCGGCAAGCCCGGCAATTGGCTTGTTAGGGTCGAGTATCACAGCTGCGGCAACTACATCACCAGCTAAGGGGCCGCGCCCAACCTCATCGACACCTGCAATCAAATCACCCTTGAAAGGGCAAACATAGGGGGGCAATTCTGTTTTACTACTCATAACTTACTACTCGGCAGATTCCGGCTTAGCTTCCAGTAGCCCCACCACGGCATCGGCAGCCCGCTCAGAAGCATTTCGCCTCAACTGTTGATGCATCTCGAAAAACTCGCGCTCTAAATGATCCCCAAGAAGCGGGTCTTCAAAGTACTGCATCACTGCCGCACCAAGATTCTCTGGAATGGCATCATTCTGCAAAATTTCTGGCACCAGTTCTTTTTGGGCTAATAAATTTGGTAGCGAAACCCATGGGGTGTGCAGCATCCGTGAGACGATCAATGACGTCAACCTGCCCAGCTTATAGGTAACGACCATGGGCTTTTTAAGCAGCATTGCCTCTAAGGTTGCTGTACCCGATGCTATGAGCACACAGTCTGCCGCAGAAACGGCCCGTCTCGATTGCCCCTCAAGTAAAGTAATAGGGAGTTCAGGGTAATCTTTTAGCTGCTCTTGAATCTCATCCATACGCTGCTTGTTGGCAGCGGGAATAACAAATTTAACATCCGAGTGACGCTGGTGGCACCATCGGGCCGTCTGCAGAAACAACGGCCCCAGCATGCGAACCTCACCTCCACGACTGCCAGGCAAAAGGGCAATTACCCGGTCGTCTTTCTCAAAGCCCAATGCTTTGCGTTCGCCGGCGACATCCACTTGCAGGGGAATTTCATCAGCCAAAGGGTGGCCAACAAAGGTCACCGGTACTTGGTTATCTCGGTAGAAATTCGCTTCAAATGGAAGCAGGGTCAACATGTGGTCGACAGCCCGCGCAATCTTTTTAATTCGACCCTGCCGCCAGGCCCAAACCGAAGGACTGACATAATGGACGGTGGGGATACCCTCAGCCTTGAGTGCAGCCTCAAGAGTCAATGTAAAGTCCGGCGAATCTATACCAATAAATAGATCGGGAGGGTTATCAGTAAAGTGGCGACGGAGAGATCTGCGGATTTTCAACAGTTCTGGAAGGCGCTTCAAAGGTTCTACCAGCCCCATTACCGATAGTCGCTCCATAGGGAATAAACTTTTAGCACCCAGTTCCAGCATGCGCGGCCCGGCAATTCCCTCAAACTCTACATTGGGAAGCCGAGTTTTTAATGCAGTCATCAAACCAGAACCGAGGATATCTCCTGACGCCTCACCGACAACAATACCAATTCGTATCGGCTTATTTTTTTCTGACACGCCTAAATCCCTCCTCTTGGGGAGCTGTTTATGTTGGAATGAAATGGGAGTTCAATAAAGTGCAATCGGAGCTGCACGAAACAGCTCCAAAGGGAAGTGAATCAGCGAACAATGCCGCGGGTGGAAGATTGCAAAGACTCTATCCACGGCTGAATAACTGGAGATTGTTCGCGCAACTCCATCAAGGCCTGCAGCGCCTCTTGCATAGTGAGACCGCGACGATAAACAGTCTTGTAAGCTTTATTGATCAGGGCAATATCTTCTCTAGAAAAGCCCCGTCTGCGCAGCCCTTCTGAGTTAATGGTCTTTGCTTCGGCAGGATTCCCGGCAACCATAACATAAGCAGGAACGTCTTTACCGATAGCAGCACCCATCCCCAGAAAGGCATGCTCTCCCACGGTACAATTCTGGTGAACCAGACTATAACCACTCAGAATCGCCCAGTCTTTTACAATCACATGACCGGCTAGCCCGCAGTTATTCACCATAATTGTGTGATTACCGACGACGCTATCGTGGCCTATGTGGGCATAAGCCATAATCAAGTTTTCGTTACCGATTGTGGTCTCGCCCCGGTCTTGGATAGTACCGCGATGAATCGTCACCCCCTCACGGATCACGTTATTGTCGCCAATAACGAGTGTCGTCTCTTCACCACGATACTTTTTATCCGGGGTATCCTGCCCTACGGAAGCAAACTGGTAGATTCGGTTGTTCTTCCCCAGTTTGGTCGGCCCACTAAGCACCACATGAGAGGCAATATCACAGCCATCACCTATCTCTACGCCGGCTCCAACAATGGTGTAAGCACCAATACTCACCCCGGAACCAATTACTGCCGTAGAGTCGACAATAGCTGTAGGGTGGATACTTGTCTGCATTCTGGGATCTACTCCTCGGCATTAATCGTACTGGGTAACCTGTACCCTTAAAAACAAAGGCTACCCGGAAAATCCTGAACCTAACTCTCCAGCGAGCTTTACAGAATTACTGAACCTTTTTCACGGCACATAGGATATCAACAGAAGCCGCCAGCTCGCCATCAACACTGGCTTTACAAGCGAATTTCCAGATATTTCTGCGAACAGATACCGCTTCAGACTCGAGTTCAAGGCGATCACCTGGGATCACCTGACGCTTAAAGCGCGCCTTATCAACCCCACCGAACAGATACAGATATCCATCTTCCGGTTTTTTGCCAAACGTTTTAAAGCCGAGGATTCCCGAGACCTGGGCCAGGGCTTCAACAATCATCACTCCCGGGAAAATAGGCATTTCCGGAAAGTGGCCATTAAAAACTTCTTCGTTTCCAGAAATGTTTTTATAGCCTTTTATATACTTCCCTTCTTCGAGTTCTACTACACGATCCACCAACAAAAAAGGATAACGGTGCGGCAGGTACTCGCGAATTTCACGTACATCCATCATTCCAAATGCCCCCAGAAACCACTTCGGGGCGTAAAACGCCCCGAAAACAACAAAGCTAAATTAATTAATAACTAAAGTTCAATCGTCTGTCCCACTCTTTTGGGACAGTGCCTGAACCTGTTTTTCCAAATCTTTCAATCTGCGCGCCATTTGATCCAACTGACCAAAACGCACAGCATTACGACGCCAGGTAGAACTATCGGCAAAGGATAGCGCTCCAGAGTAGCTACCAGTATCCTTTATCGATTTAGTGACAAACGTGTTGCCCAACACCTGACTGCCATCTGTAATCGTTATATGTCCGTTAATACGGCTACAACCACCGATAAGACAATGCTTCCCTATCTCAGCACTGCCAGCAATTACGGCACACCCGGCTATGGCCGTGTAGTCACCAATCTTCACATTGTGCGCGATTTGGACCAGATTGTCGATCTTGACTCCTCGCCCAATCACCGTATCACCCAAAGCTCCACGGTCTATACAGGTATTGGCTCCAATTTCCACATCTTCGCCAATTTGCACTCCACCTAGCTGGTGAATTTTTACCCAGCTGCCTTTATTAGGCGCAAACCCGAAGCCATCGGCTCCAATAACCGTCTGGCTATGAATAATACCGTGTGCACCGATAGAGCAGTTATGATGAAAAACAACGCCGGCATACAGGCGTGTTCCTGCACCGACTAAACTGCCCTCGCCAACATAGCAGTTAGCACCAACAATCGCTCCAGGCTCTAATTTTGCGTAGGCCTCGACCACAGAGCCGGGCCCCACACTGACACCAGTACCAATCTCTGCCGTAGGGTGAACCACTGCAGAGGGGTGAATACCAATAGGTGCTTCAGGAGTTGTATCGAACAGGGCTGTTGCTCGAGCAAAGGCCAAGTAGGGGTCCGCAACACATAAAGCCGTTACCGGGCACTCTTCAACAAACTCTTCCGATACCAGCACTGCGGCAGCTTTGGTCGTTTTCAGAAAGCGTCGATAATTGGGGCTTGCAAGGAAAGCCAAGTGCTCTGCACCGGCATCCTGCAGTGTATTTAAACCCTGAACTTTTTGATTGGAATCTGAACCGGGCGCCAACCGCAAGTCGGCCCCCAGCTCTTGCGCCAACTGGGCAAGAGAAAAGCTATCTTTCATATAAGACTATCGACTTACTTGGCTGCGTTCATACGCTTAACAACAGCCTCTGTCAGGTCGACGCTGGGGCTTACATAGTAGGCAGTATTGGAATCCAGCACTACGTCAAGCTTTTGCTCTTTAATCAGTGCGTCCAGGGCATCCCTAGCCTTTGGCCCCATAGAAGCCTGGATCTCTTGACCCACTTGAGCTTCCATTGCACGCAATTTTTTCACCGTCGTCTCAAAATCTGAACGCTGAAAATTCATTTTGCGTTGGTATTCGGTCTTTTGTTCATCAGACCAGGTCACACTATTTTTCTTGGCATCTTCTGCCATTTTTTGCAGTTCAGCTCGAATCGACTCAGCACTGCTTTGCAGCTTGGAATACTCAGAACTGGTCTTCAGGGAATTTACCTTGGTCTTAGCTGCATCAGTGCTCATGATCGCAGCCTGTAGGTTAAGTACCGCGACCTTGGTTTGCGCCAGCGCTGCGCCGGACAAGGTCATACCTGCAAGCAGTATTGCTACAATTTTTACATTCTTAAGCACGTCGGTCTCTCCAATAGATTTTATTTTAATTGCGCTGATTTACGCCTAATTCATTTTATCTGACAAATTTAGAAGCTGTTACCCAGGGTAAACTGGAACACTTCCACATCGTCATCTTCATTTTTCTTAAGGGCTTTTGCCAAGCTGAATGTCAGCGGGCCAAAGCCAGTGATCCAGGTCAAGCCTATCCCCGCAGAAACGTTCATCTTACCAAAGTCCACATCGTAACAGTTGATCTGGGTATCGCCACAGCTGGTATCGAATACATTACCTGCATCGACGAAGAAAGCAGTTTGCAGAGAGCGCTGATCCTTGATAAATGGCATCGGGAAAATTACCTCAGCACTACCTTCGATCAGGATGTTACCGCCGAACGGATCGGCATCATCGTAGGAGTTAACCACCAGCTCGCCATCGTCATCGACATAGTAACAATACTCAGTGATCTCTCCGTCCTCAGTAGCACAACCAAGAGCGGTGTAATATTCGTAAGGTGTGGAACGAGGCCCCAGAGTGTTACGTTCAAACCCACGTACTGAACCAAAACCACCGGCATAAAAATTCTCAAAGAACGGCAGTTCATCAAGATCGCCAAAACCGTCGCCGTAACCCAGACGAGTGCGGAGGCGTAAAGTCAGACTCTTAGTTAATGGGCGGAAGTACTGCCCCGTATAAATCAGCTTGTAGTACTCAAGGTCACTACCGGGAACTGTAAATTCCAATGAAAGATTCTGTGAAGCACCACGAGTCGCCAAGATGCCCCGATTCAAGGTTGAGCGGGCGTAGGACGCTGTCAAAGCAACGTTATCAAATGAATCACCGTAACGATCGATAAACCCATCAAAAGTGGTATTGAATTGACTATCATCAATATCCATAGCCAAGTCGAGGGTCTCGTCCTCAGCAAGGGCCTCTTCGATTAACTCATAGTTATCATATGTGATTCCCTGGAGGGAAACACCATCAATCAGATCAGGGCTCGATGCAATTTCCTGTACCGTACCTGAGCCCGTGGACAACTCCAGGTGATTAAAGCTCACATTAAGGCCGACGCGGGAAATCTCCGACATTGGGTAGCCGAAGTTAACGCCACCACCATAGGTTGTAGTGTTGTAATCGGAAAGATTAACCTCGGAATAATCATTCTCTGTATAGAAAACGTTAAAGCCACGGCTCACACCATCCGGAGTGAAGTAAGGGTCGAGGTAAGAAAAGTTCACAGAAGTCTGGTAGGTAGAGGCATTCATTCCGATACCTACAGATTTACCAGTACCTAACCAGTTGTTCTCCTGAATATTGGCTCCCAGCACCAAGCCACTGCTCTGGGCCCAACCAATAGTACCTCCGATAGAACCTGATGGCTGCTCTTCAACGGAGTACTCCACATCAATTTGGTCGGAAGTTCCCGGCACCTCTGTGGTTTCCACCTCTACTTCCTTAAAGAAGCCCAGGCGCTCAAGGCGTACTTTAGATTGCTCAATGCGCGCAGAGGAGGCTGATGCTGACTCCATCTGACGCATCTCACGGCGCAAAACCTCATCTGTAGTACGGGTATTACCTCGGAAATTAATTCGGCGAACATAAGCCCGCTTACCAGGGTTGATAAAGAAGGTAATTTTTACCGTCTTCTCTTCTTTATTGGGCTCAGGGATACCATTAACCTCAGCAAAGGTGTAACCCTCATTCCCCAGACGCTTGGTAATATAATCCGAGGTCGTTGTCATGCGAACCTGGGAAAAGGTCTGCCCTTCCCGCACCAACAGTAAACGCTTAACTTCTTCCTCAGGAACTACAGGATCACCAGCCAGATCCACTTCGCTAATGGTGTAAACATCGCCCTCAAACACATTGACAGTGATAAATACACTCTCTTTGTCGGGGCTTAGGGAAACCTGAGTGGAGTCAATTTTAAAATCCAGGTACCCACGATCCAAGTAATAGGATTCGAGACGCTCCAGGTCGCCGGTCAATTTCTCTCGGGAATACTTGTCATCACTGCGCAGCCACGACAACCAACCGGTAGTTTGCAGCTCGAAAATCTCTCCAAGCTCTTCATCGGAAAACGCTTTGTTACCGACAATATTGATGTGCTTAATAGCGGCCACTGAGCCTTCATCGACAATTACGCGAAGCTCAACCTGGTTGCGTGGCAACTCTTTTACTTCAGTTTTAACACTGGCGTCATAGCGTCCCTGGGCAACATATTGGCGTTGCAGCTCCTGGGCCAACCCCTCAAGGGTAGCGCGCTTGAAAATCTGCCCCTCTGAAAGGCCATTCTCCTGCATGCCCTTCAACAGGTCTTCTGTTGCGATCGCCTTATTGCCTGTAATTTCGATCTTGGAAATTGCAGGCCGCTCGCGCACAGTGATAACCAGAACACCATTCTCCTGGCCGATTTGGATATCCTCAAAGTAACCAGTGCGAAACAGTGCCCGAGTGGCGCTCTGAATTTCCAGAGTCTCCACCTCATCCCCTACTCGCACAGGGAGAGCTGAGAATACGGTACCGGCAGAGACGCGCTGTAGCCCTTCCACACGGATGTCATCAACTACAAATGACTGTGCTAAAGCACTGAGAGGCAGTGCCAGGCTAAGAGAAGCCGCTTTCAGGAAATGTTTCATCTACTAATTCCAGGTGTTTTTATTCGCAATCCAGGAGTTACAGCGCCAACTAGCGCCCCGCTCCCCCAGAATCAGAGGGTTGCCCCTCTACCATGTAATCAACATCGGGCCGGTCTGAGGTGCCGGACACCTTAGTTGTTTCAACTTTCACTACCTTCAAGTATCCAAGGCGCTCGAGACGCACTTTGGATTGCTCTATACGCGCAGTGGAAGCCAAAGCTGACTCCATCTGGCGCAGTTCACGCCGCAAGACTTCATCTGCGGTGCGAGTGTTCCCGCGAAAACTAATACGTCGCACATAAGTGAGCTTTCCCGGATCAATGAAGAAGGTAATTTTTACTGTACTTTCTTCTTCATTGGCCTCAGGAATACCATTCACTTCAGCAAACGCGTAACCTTTGTTGCCCAAGCGTTTAGCAATATAGTCTGAAGTGGTCGTTACCCTCGCTTGGGAGAACCGCTGACCTTCTCGCACCAATAGCAGGCGGTTGATTTCCTCCTCCGCTACTATCGGGTTTCCGGCAATTTCCACCTCACTAACCGTGTAAACACCACCCTCAACCACGTTAATGGTAATGAATACACTCTTCTTGTCCGGCCCTAGAGATACTTGTGTCGAATCAATCTGAAAATCAAGATATCCGCGATCCAGGTAATAGGACTTTAAGCGCTCCAAATCACCAGTGAGTTTCTCACTAGAGTACTTATCATCACTGCGCAACCAAGAGAGCCAGCCGGTAGTTTTAAGCTCAAAAATCTCTTCCAGCTCTTTATCAGAAAATGCACGATTTCCTACGACATTAATATGTTTAATCGCAGCAACAGCCCCTTCATCAACAGCAACCTGCAGTTCAACCTGGTTGCGCGGCAGTTCCTTGAGCTCCGCTTTAACACTGGCGCCATATCGACCCTGCGCCACGTACTGGCGTTCAAACTCCTGGGTCAACCCCCTGAGGGTCGAACGCTTTAGGATCTGGCCTTCGGCGAGACCGTATTCCTTCATCGCCTTCAGTAGATCCTCAGTGGCAATCGCCTTGTTCCCGGCTATATCTATCTTTGATATAGCCGGTCGTTCTCTCACGGTAATAACAAGAACGCTGTTTTCGTGGCCAATCTGAATATCTTCAAAAAAACCAGTGCGAAACAATACTCGGGTCGCATCCTGAATCTCGATAGGCTCAACTTCGTCGCCTACCCGAATCGGAAGCGCTGAAAAAACTGTACCTGCAGAAACCCGCTGCAACCCGTCCACTCGGATATCGCTGAGAACGAACGACTGTGCCAAAGCGCTGATAGGCAGCACCAAGCCCAGAAAAATCGCTTTCAGCAAATACTTCATACCGCTTCCGAGTCGCTTTCACTCACAACAACATCGTGCCAAGACAAAACGTCTCACACGCATAAAAATCTCTCTCACATTATCAGCCCGGAAAAAAACCAATCCAGGACACTACAAACGTAAAATATCGTTGTACAGAGCTAGCCCCATAATGCAAAGCACCAAGGCCATACCCACTTGCAAACCAATCACCTGCACCCTCTCTGACACAGGGGACCCCTTGATCGCCTCAATACCGTAGTAAAGGAGGTGACCACCATCGAGTACCGGAATAGGCAACAGATTGAGTACACCAAGGCTAATACTGAGCAACGCCAGCAATGACAGGAAAGACTGCCATCCCGCTTCCGCGGAAGTACCCGCCACTTTAGCAATGGTAATGGGGCCACTCAAGTTTTTGGTCGAAAGTTGACCAAATAATAGTTTCTTCAAGCTATTCAGGGTAAAGACTGTTTTATCCCAGGTCTCCTGCAAGCCCTTAACTAAAGCGCCCCCCACCCCATAGTGGTAAATCCGTACTCGATCATCCGGCCAAGTCTCTGATACCGGCTGCACTCCAACCTGCCCTATGGTTTCACCACTATCCAGCTTAATCTCCGCCGGTGTTACGGACACCGTCAGCGGTTCGCCTCCACGCTCGACAGTGATATCCATTGGAACACCAGCGCGGGCTCTCACATAATCGGTCCAGCTTTGAAAAGATGAAAAGTCACGGCCATCGGTCGAGACAATCTTGTCTCCAGCCTTGAGTCCAGCTGAGGCTGCCGGGCTCCCCTCCACCACATTATGAAGAGTCATACTCACCGGTGGAGTCCACAGCTGCAGACCAATCTCCCCGAGCGGATCGGGAACTTCGCGGCCGGCAAGCCAGCGATTGATATCCGCCACCATATGGTATTCAAGGTTGGAATCCGGATAGCGCACAGAGAATTCTATGGTGCCACTATCACCCAGGCGGTTTGCCAGGCGCCAATTGAGGGCCTGCCAAGTGGGGGTAGCCTCACCATCAACAGCAACAATTTCCTGCCCGGACTCAAGGCCTGCCGACGCAGCAATACTCCCGGGCTCAACGGATTTCACAATAGGAACCGGGCCCGCTGTTCCACCGAGGAACACCGCCCAGAAAAAGACTACCGCCAAAAGAAAGTTAGCGGCAGGACCGGCAGCGGCAATCGCCATCCTCGCCCATACGCTCTTGCGGTTAAACGCCTGATCCAGCTCTTCAGCCGCTACAGGCCCTTCGCGCTCATCGAGCATTTTTACGTAACCGCCGAGGGGGATAGCGGAAATAGTGAATTCGGTACCGTGGCGATCATAGCGGGAGATCAACCGGCGGCCGAACCCCACAGAAAAGCGCAGCACCTTAACACCACATAGGCGTGCTACAAGAAAGTGCCCAAACTCGTGGAAAGATACCAGTACACCGAGGGCCACCAAGGCCCAGATTACCGTCTGAATTAGATCCATACTCAGCTACAACTTCTTGTCATACGCAATTTAGCGGCCATTATACGCCGGGCAATGTGTTTAGAGGGCGGCAAGCGCCTGCTTGGCCAGTTCTCGCGCATTGAAATCAATGGCTTCGACTGCCTCGAGTCCCGACAGTTCAACAACGGGAGCCCTATTCATCACTTTTTCTATCACCAATGCAATATCAGTAAATGCTAAACGCCCCTCCAGGAAGGCTTCTACTGCAATTTCATTCGCTGCATTTAAGACTGTTGGAGCACTTTTTCCCTCATTAACAGCCTCTCGCGCCAAACGCAGACAAGGAAAACGATTAAAATCCGGGGCCTCAAAATCCAGCCGGCCTTGCGCAATCAGATCCAAAGCTGGCACCCCTGCATCGATGCGCTGGGGAAAAGCCAGGGCATGGGCAATAGGAGTGCGCATATCCGGGTTACCCATCTGCGCCAGTAAAGAGCCATCCCGGTACTGTACCATCGAGTGAATAATACTCTGGGGGTGCACGACTATCTCAATCTGCTCAGGGCGCGCATTAAACAAATAGCACGCTTCTATAAACTCGAGCCCTTTATTCATCATTGTGGCGGAGTCAACAGAGATCTTCCGGCCCATCGACCAATTGGGGTGTGCACAAGCCTCATCTGGCGTCACCGCCCCCAACTCGCTCGCAGCCCGAGTGCGAAATGGCCCACCCGAACCCGTAAGCAGTATTTTTTCCACGCCCGCAGCTTCGAGGTCCTCGCAGGGGAATGGCAAACATTGAAAGATTGCATTGTGCTCACTGTCAATCGGCAACAGTTGCGCACCACTCTTATTCAAGGCCCTCTGAAATATTGGGCCCGCCATAACAAGCGCTTCCTTGTTCGCCAGTAACACTTTCTTGCCCGCGTCTACTGCCGCCAAGGTTGGGCGCAATCCCGCAGCTCCTACGATCGCCGCCATGACTGTATCGACCTGAGTATCGGAGGCAACACGACACAAGCCCTCCACCCCACTTAGAACTTCCGTATCGACTTCGCCGCCAAGCAGTATTCGCAACTCTTCAGCTCGCGCCTCATCGACAACAACAGCATATTGAGGCTTAAATCGCCGACACTGCTGAGCAAGGTCGGCAACTCTTTCACGGGCGGTAAGAGCAAAAACAGAATATTTTTCCGGGTGTCGCGCCAACACATCCAGGGTGCTCACGCCGATCGAACCAGTGGAGCCGAGAACGGTAATTTGTTGCGGGGGAATTACTTGCATAGGCCCTTTTCGTACCTCTGATAGCAATATTGCTGCCACCAAACAATTGCACGCCCAGCATTAAGCTAGGCGCTAGCGAATAAAACACAAAACTGGAGCGGAAACGCCTCTACAAGTATTTCGGCAGCTCGCTCGCTAGTGCGGCCATCGTAAACACTGGAAGAGCCGCGGAAAGGCTATCTATCCGATCGAGGATGCCACCGTGCCCCGGTAACATATGACTACTGTCCTTAATCCCTCTGTGCCTCTTAAACATACTCTCCACCAAGTCCCCAATAACTGAAGCCAGTGCAGTAACCAAGACACCAAAAGTGAACAAGACAGTATTTTTCAGTGGAAGCTCAAATAGGTAGGAGGTTACGAGGGCCAAAATCAAGCAAGCACCCAAGCCACCGAAAAAGCCCTCCCAGGACTTGCCTGGACTAACTTCTCTAGCCAGCTTCCTCTTACCAAACTTGCGGCCGACAAAATAAGCACCGACATCCGCCGCTGCAACGATCGCCACCACGTAAAGAACCAGCCAGGCTCCATGATCCAAGCCTCGCAAAACTACCAGTGACAACCAGGTTGGAACTAATACAACAAGACCTATCAGACCTCGCACCCATCGGTTGCCCCACAGAGCAGCACTGGACGGGTAGCTCTGCACCCACAAGAAAGCGAGCGCCCACCAACCACAGGCTACAGCCAGAATCTGGCGGCCGCGATCGATATCTGGATCATCAAAATTCATTGAAAAGACGTATTGAGCCGTGACCATTAGGGCAAACCCCAATGCGGCGAGGAAAACAAAGCGCAGCGCACGGTTCAAGTTCGATAGATTGGCCCACTCCCACCCCGCCAGGAGGATAACCGCCACAAATATCAGTGAAAACCACTGCATTGGAAGTAAAAACAATACCCCCATAAACAGTGCTAATAGCACCAAAGCAGTAATTATTCTTTGTTTTAGCACCGCAAACCCCTTTGTAAGTAGCTAGACAACTCTGTCTGGATAAACTGCACAGATCAAGAGCGTGTCGGCAAAGATTTCCAACCAATTTGTATTGCAAGCCTGGCGCCGCAGACTTGCCCGGATCACGCCTGAGCGATCGCGTCATCCCCCTCGGCGCGACCGCCGAAGCGGCGATCACGTAACTCATATTCTGCGATAGCCTTATCCAGCTCGGCTTCGTCAAAGTCGGGCCAAAGCGTATCAGTAAAATAGAATTCACTGTAAGCGGCCTGCCAGAGGATAAAGTTGCTAATACGCTGCTCACCGCTGGAGCGGATCAAAAGGTCTACCGGCGGCAGATCTTGAAGCTGTACGTATTTGCCAAGTTCATCCTCAGTAATCGACTCTGGGGAGCGTGTGCCATCGGCAACCTCTTGAGCCAATCTACGGGCCGCCTGGGCAATATCCCAGCGCCCGCCGTAATCAGTAGCAATTATCAGGTCGCCCTCAGTCCCTGCGCGGGTGATATCTTCCGCTTCGGCTATAGCGCGCTGCAAGCGAGGAGAGAATCGGTCCCGTCGACCAATAACTCTCAGGCGAACCCCCTCCTCCCGCATCCGTCGGGCCTCTTTGCGCAAATAGGAGTTAAACAGGCTCATCAGCAGCTCGACCTCCTTCGGGGGCGCTGCCAATTCTCGCTGGAGAAGGCGAACAGAGTAAGCGCTTTAACGCCGCGAGTTTTACAAGCTGAAAGCAGGTCGCGGATACGCTCGACACCGGCCTTGTGGCCGGCTGAAGGGGAAAGGCCCTTGCGGGCAGCCCAGCGCCCATTGCCATCCATAATAATGGCGATGTGACGTGGGCCGGGAGCATGTAGCTCGGTACCACCGATGCTCATTAAATTTCCATCAGGTCTTTTTCTTTCGCTGCCAGTGCTTTGTCCACATCAGCGACAAACTGATCGGTAATTTTCTGAATGTCGTCACTTGCGCGGCGCTCATCGTCCTCAGAAATTTCCTTATCCTTGACCAATGACTTCACGTCCGCCAGCGCATCGCGACGAATATTGCGAATGGAAACCCGCGCTGTCTCTGCCTCACTCTTTGCCTGGCGAGTGAAGTTTTTGCGAGTTTCTTCGGTAAGCATAGGCATTGGAATACGGATAACCGCACCAGCTGTGCTGGGATTGAGGCCCAAATCGGACTTCATAATGGCCTTTTCGATATCCGGGACCAGATTTTTCTCCCAGGGAGTTACGGAAAGAGTGCGCGCATCCTCAACAGTAACATTGGCAACCTGAGATAACGGAGTATCAGAACCGTAATAGGAGACGTGGATGCCATCGAGAATACTCGGGTGTGCACGGCCGGTGCGAATCTTGTTGAAATTTCCAGCCAGGGCATCAAGTGCCTTACCCATACGAGCTTTCGCGTCTGTTTTTATATCTTCAATCACGATTTCACTTCCTCTTCAATTAAGGTGCCTTCCACGCCGCCAACCACAATATTCAACAGCGCCCCGCTCTTATCCATGCGGAATACACGTACAGGCATATTGTGCTCGCGACACAGGCAGATAGCGGTCAAATCCATCACGCCGAGCTTCTTGTCGAGAACCTCATCGTAAGTCAACTGGTCATAGCGAGTTGCTGTCGGGTCGAGCTTGGGATCGGCAGAGTAGACGCCATCGACCTTGGTGGCCTTCAGAACCAGCTCAGCCTCAATTTCGATACCACGCAGGCAAGCTGCAGAATCAGTGGTAAAGAAAGGGTTGCCGGTACCGGCAGCAAAAATCAGAACTTCGCCACGCTCCAGGTAGCGAATAGCCGCACGGCGATCGTAGTGATCGACAATACCGCTCATTTGAATCGAGGACATCACTCTCGAGGAGATGTCAGATCTTTCCAGGGCATCGCGCAGCGCCAGGGCATTCATCACCGTAGCGAGCATCCCCATGTGGTCACCAGTAACACGATCGAGGCCGGCCGCACTCAGCGCAGCGCCACGGAACAGGTTACCACCGCCAACAACCAGGCCCACCTGGACCCCGATACCAACCAGCTGCCCAATTTCCAGGGCCATTTTGTCCAGCACCTTGGGACTGATACCGAAACCCTGATCACCCATCAGCTCTTCGCCGCTGAGCTTTAACAAAATTCTCTTATACTTGCGGTCTTTAATACCGGGCATTCGTTAGTCCCCTTCAATGTACCTGTTAGTGGCCAGGCCTTGCCGCTGAACATTACAACAATTTCAGTCATTTACACAGAGGGGTGCTCCGCTGTAGGTAAGAAACCCCAGCGGAAGCACCCCACTGCGATTGAGTGCCCGAGGGCACCCAATAATATGCGATTAAGAAGAGGATTTAACCTGGGCCGCAACTTCCGCTGCGAAATCCACCTCTTCCTTCTCGATACCTTCACCCACTTCGTAGCGAACAAAGGAAACCACATCGGCACCGGCATCTTTAACCAGTTTGCCAATGCTTACGTCCGGGTTCTTAACGAAAGGCTGCTCTACCAAGCTGTTCTCTTTCAGGAACTTCTTGATACGGCCACCCATCATTTTCTCTACGATTTCAGCCGGCTTGCCTTCCATATCCGGCTGAGCCTTGATGATGTCCTTTTCTTTTTCCAGAACGTCAGCAGGCATATCTTCCGGCTTGTTCACCTGCGGGTTAACCGCAGTCACGTGCATGGCAACATCTTTAGCCAGCTCGATCTCTCCACCGCTCAGAGCTACCAGGGCAGCGATGCGGTTGTTGGAGTGAACGTAAGCACCTACAACTGGAGCTTCAACCAGCTCGATACGACGCACGCCGATGTTCTCACCGATTTTCTGAACCAGTGCTTCACGAGCAGTTTCCAGCTCGCCTTCCATCAGGGCAGCTACGTCTTGCTGGCGATCGGCAAATGCCTTCTCCACAACCTTGGCAACAAACGCCTGGAAGTTTTCATCGCGAGCAACGAAGTCAGTCTCGGAGTTCACTTCAACCAGTACGCCGTAGCTGCCGTCTTCTGCAACTTTAGCGGCAACAACGCCGTCAGCAGCGGTGCGGCCAGCTTTCTTAGCGGCCTTCAGGCCGGAGGCTTTGCGCAGGTCTTCAATCGCCTTTTCGATGTCACCATCAGCAGCCGTCAGAGCTTTTTTACACTCCATCATTGGCAGGCCGGTACGCTCGCGCAGTTCTTTTACCATAGACGCGGTAATCGCCATGATTCAATCCTCGGGGTTCTGTCACTAATAATTAGAAAAAAGGGGCCGTAATTCGGGCCCCTTTTTGAGTTCGCAGTGTAAAACTATTGTGTTACACCACTTAGCCCTGCAAATTACTCTGCAGCGGCTTCGTCATCGTTAGCTTCGACGTACTCGTCCTTTGCAACGGTGTTACCAGCTTCTGCAGCGCCGGCAAGTACTGCGTCGGCTACAGCTGTGGTGTACAGCTTGATTGCGCGGATAGCGTCGTCGTTACCGGGGATCACGTAATCAACACCAGCGGGATCGCTGTTGGTGTCGACAACACCAATTACGGGGATACCCAGCTTGTTAGCTTCCTGGATAGCGATGCGCTCATGCTCAACGTCGATTACGAAGATCGCGTCAGGCAGGCCACCCATATCCTTGATACCACCGATGGAGCGCTCAAGCTTATCCATGGCACGGGTACGCATCAGGGCTTCTTTCTTGGTCAGCTTCTCGAAAGTACCGTCCTGAGACTGGGCTTCCAGCTCACGGAAACGCTTGATGGAAGCGCGGATGGTTTTGTAGTTGGTGAGCATACCACCCAGCCAGCGGTTGCTGACGTAAGGCTGGCCACAACGCTCTGCCTGCTCTTTGATAGACTTCTGTGCAGCACGCTTGGTGCCAACAAACATAATCTTTTTCTTTTGAGCAGTCATGCCCTTGATGATCTGCAGGGCTTCGTTGAAAGCCGGTACAGTGTGCTCAAGGTTGATGATGTGAATCTTGTTGCGGGCACCAAAGATGAATTGACCCATCTTCGGGTTCCAGTAGCGGGTCTGGTGACCAAAGTGAACACCAGCCTGCAGCATATCGCGCATACTTACTTGCGGCATAATAAACCTCTATATATACGGGTTAGTCCTCCACGTATCCCATGCGTCAACCCCTTTCAGGGCACCCAGACACATGTGTCGATGCGTGTGCGGCTTTTACTCGCCCAGGGAGTATCCCCAGGCGGCGCGCTTTATACCACAAGTGCACCCCATAGTGAAGAATTGGCACCGATTTCGCGCAAATGATCACGCCTCAATGCTGTTGGCGGGACGCCTGAGCCATCCTTGCGCTAATAGCGGCAAAATGTGTCCTACAGCCAGCAATCCGCTACAATAGCCCGCCTCTTGGGCGCTACCCGCCCCAACCCAGAAACAAAGGATACGCATGACCTCAGCCATTAAGACCCCAGAACAAATCGCCAAGATGCGCACCGCAGGCCGCCTCGCCGCAGAGGTGCTGGAAATGATTGGCGAGTATGTCGTTCCAGGAGTCACTACCGAAGAACTGGATCGACGCTGCCACGAACACATCGTGAAGGTACAGAAAGCGATCCCGGCCTGCCTCGGTTATCGCGGCTTCCCAAAATCTATATGCACTTCCGTCAACGAAGTGGTGTGTCACGGTATCCCCTCCGAGAGCAAAATTCTCAAGAAGGGCGACATCATTAATATCGATGTTACCGTTATCAAAGATGGCTGGTACGGTGACACCAGCAAGATGTTCTTTGCCGGCAAGCCCGCCGCCCACGCTGAACGCCTGGTACAAATCACCCAGGAGTGCATGTACAAAGCCATCGAAATTGTCCGCCCCGGCACTACCCTCGGCGATATTGGCCACGTCATCCAGCAGCACGCTGAGAAAAACTATTACTCAGTGGTACGCGACTTCTGCGGACACGGCATCGGCGACGTCTTCCATGAAGACCCACAAATTCTTCACTACGGTCAGCCGGGAACTGGTGAAGTACTCAAAGAGGGCATGACCTTCACCATTGAACCCATGATTAACGCAGGCAAAGCGGCCACACGAGTGTTGGGAGATGGCTGGACTGCAGTAACCAAGGACCGCCGCCTCTCCGCTCAATGGGAACACACCATGGCAGTGACTAGCGACGGTGTAGAAGTGCTCACAGCGCGCAGCGAGGAGAACTTCTAAAGCCGTACTGACGGGCCGCGAGGAATAAGTGCATTACTCGCGGCACTACAGTAGCGGATCTCCGCAAACCGAACCCAAGCCGCTCCCCACCTGCGGCAGCCCAAGAGCCAAACGGACTTCCCATGCAGCCGGTCAGCCCTCCCTATTTTGAACGCCCCCTGTTTTTCTTTGATCAGTCCCGTTTTCGCAGGGATTTAAGCTCCGGCGACAAACCCACTCTGGAGATATTCAAAGATGCTGTCGGCGCAGCCGAACGGCAAATGGCAGAGCGTTTTCGCGAGGGAGAGGACGTTGTCACGCTGGTACACGAGCGAGCCTTGTTTATAGACTGCCTTCTGCATTACGCCTGGCACCAGTTCGAGTGGAGAGACGATATAGGGCTTCTCGCTGTGGGCGGCTACGGGCGCGGAGAGCTGCACCCCCACTCCGATATCGATTTACTCATCCTCTCCAGCGATCACCCTGCCCCGGATACCATCGACAATATAGAGCGCCTGGTGGCCTTTTTATGGGACCTGGGCTTGGATATCGGCCACTCTGTACGAAATATCGCGGAGTGCCTGGAGTTGGCCGCGAAGGACATCACCGTGGCCACCAACCTCACTGAGTCCCGCACAGTTGTCGGCGACAGTACTGTTGGCGAGC